>JBEGSY010000001.1:0-11471 GCA_041179725.1 Actinomycetota bacterium
GGCGGTTTCAGGATCGCGTTCCCAATCGGCTAGCTTGATCACTACGTGAGGGGTGGCTGGCACTCCGGCAGCGAGGAAGCAGTCTTTGGAGAGCTCTTTGTCCATGCCGCGCTCAGAGGCGAGCACGCCGTTACCAACGTATGGCACGCCTACAGCCTCTAGTTCTCGCTGAACCTGGCCGTCTTCGCCGTACGGGCCGTGGAGCACCGGGAAGACCACATCGATCTTGCCTAGCGAGTCACCATCGAGCATGAGCTCCTGGTTAGCACCGAACTTTACGTGCTTGCCGTTGTCGGCTACAAAAGCGAGGTCACCTTTTTTGAGTGCCCACTTGGCTGCGTCATCTTCGGCGAGAGTCCAGATTCCGGTTTTGGTAATTCCAATTGGAATGACGTTATATTTTTCGCGGTCGATTGCACCGAGCACTCCGGCCGCAGTGGCACAAGAAATTTCGTGTTCCGAAGATGGCCCACCAAATAGCAGTGCGACGTTTAGTTTCGTCATTGTTCCTTACTATTCCTTTACAGGACCGTCGGTTTCGTGAGTTAGGTGTGGAGCGATGTCGCGAGGATCCATGCGTCCCTCGAGCACTGCGTTCACCTGCTCAACAATTGGCATTGCAATGTTTTTCTCAGCAGCGAGCGCAAGGATTGGCTTGACCGAGGCAAGACCCTCAGCGGTTTGTGACATGCGCTTGATTACTTCGCGAATTGAATAGCCGCGTCCTAGCATCTCACCAGCTTTGTGGTTACGAGAAAGTGGCGACTCAGAAGTTGCGATGAGGTCGCCGAGACCGGCAAGTCCGATCATGGTGTTTGGTTGAGCACCGTAGGCGACTGCGAATCGCGAAATCTCTGCAAGGCCACGAGTCATAATTGAGGCCTTGGTGTTTTCGCCGTAGCCAACTCCGTTGACGATACCGATTGCCACCGCGATGAGGTTCTTCAGGATGCCGCCGAACTCGGTGCCGATGACGTCATTGTTGGTAAAAGTTGTGAAGTAGTCGTTGCTGCTAACTTCGGCAACGCGAATTGCGGTGTCGCGATTGCTCGATGCGGCTACCGATGCTGCCGGCTGCTGTGCTGCGATTTCGGTGGCGAGGTTTGGGCCAGAGACCACTGCGATCTGACTGGTTGGGAATCCGGTAGTCTCTGCGATTACTTCGCTCATACGCAAACCGGTGTCACGCTCGACGCCCTTCATCAGGCTCACCAGGATGGCGTCCTTTGGCAGGTGCGCTCCCCACTCGGTTAGGTTGCCGCGGAGCGACTGTGAAGGTACGGCTAGAAAGACCAGTTCGGCACCGGCTAGTGCCTCGGCCACATTGCTGGTGGCGCGTAGGTTGTGCGGCAGGTTGATGCCTGGAAGGTAGTCACCGTTGCGGTGGGTGTCGTTGATCTCTTCGGTGATGTCCTCGCGACGAGCCCAGAGTGTGATCTCGTTTCCCGCATCAGCTAAAACTTTGGCGAAAGTAGTTCCCCAGCTACCGGCTCCGATTACCGCAATCTTGGTCACTTCTTCGCTCCCTTTGTTGGTTTCTTGAAATTCCCGTGTGCTGCCTGACCGGCTTCAGCTGAGTCCCAGCGCTTTGCCGGAGCTTTTTCTCCGCGAAGTTTTTCGACGAGACCGGTGATGGTCGACATCACCAATTCGGTTGCTTCCTGAGTTTCGGCAGGAGTCAACTGCTTCTTACGATACTTGGCTAAGTCGATTTCGCCACCGACCAAAATACGAACGGCCTTGCGCGGATTCGGACGGAACTTTGCTCCGTAGGTTGGCAGAATTTCTTCGCTACCCCAGTGCGCGATTGCGTAAACCGGAACGTTAGTTTCGAGCGCAAGGCGTACTGCTCCGGTGCGTCCGCGCATCGGCCACAGTTCTGGATCACGAGTAAGTGTGCCCTCGGGAAAAATAGCGATGCAGTGGCCAGCGGCAAGATACTGATTTGCTGCGCGCAGGGGTCCGTCATTGCGGTGAGTGCTGCGGTAAACCGGAATCTGTCCGGCTGCGGTTAAGACCTTGCCGATAACCGGAATGCGAAACAAACTTTCCTTTGCGAGAAAGTGTGGGCCGCGATCTAAGTAGCGATAGATAAAATAGGCAACCGCAAGGGCATCCACATTGGTCACGTGATTCGAAACCAAAATGTATGAACCTTTTTTTGGAAGCTTTTCGACGCCCTCCACTTTTAGGTGAAACATCGAGCGAACCAGCGGAATTAAAATCGAAGCTGCTCCACGAACGCTTAGTGACTTTTCGACTGCCTTTACTTTCGGCATCGGGAGTTGCTTCTTAGGCTTCGACATACCTGAAAGTTATTCCGAGTAGGTGAAGTCGGCGCCGAGGTCGGTTAGCTTTTGCAAGAAGTGCTCATAGCCGCGAGAGATCAGCTGCACGTTGGTAACGTTCGAGACACCCTCGGCAGCCAAGGCAGCAACCATGTGACTGAAGCCGCCGCGAAGGTCTGGCACGCGGACATCCGCGCCCTTCAGTGCTGTAGGGCCACTAATTACGGCGCTGTGGTTGAAGTTACGCTGACCGAAGCGGCAAGGGCTGCCACCAAGGCACTCGCGGTAAATCTGGATGCTGGCGCCCATCTCAACCAGTGCATCGGTGAATCCGAAGCGCTGCTCGTATACGGTCTCGTGCACAATCGAAAGACCCTTAGCCTGAGTTAGTGCCACCACGAGTGGCTGCTGCCAGTCGGTCATGAAGCCAGGGTGAACATCGGTTTCGATTACTACCGGGTGAAGATCTCCACCCGGGTGATAGAAGCGAATGCCGTCGTCTTCGATTTCAAACGCGCCACCGACTTTGCGGAACACGTTTAGGAAAGTTGTCATTTCTTGCTGACGCGCTCCACCAACAAAAATGTCGCCATTGGTCGCTAGTGCAGCCGCAGCCCATGAAGCCGCTTCGTTGCGATCGAAAAGAGCGCGGTGTGAGTAACCACCAAGACGCTTCACGCCTTCGATGCGAATCACGCGATCGGTGTCAACTGAAATGATTGCACCCATCTTTTGCAAGATTGCAATCAGGTCCATGATCTCTGGTTCGATAGCCGCACCAGAAAGTTCGGTTACGCCCTCAGCGCGAGTTGCAGTGAGCAGGACCTGCTCGGTTGCTCCAACCGATGGGTAAGGTAGCGAAATCTTTGCGCCTTTCAAACCCTTAGGCGCAGAAAGACGAGTTCCGTTTTCGAGCTCTTCGATAACCGCACCAAAGTTACGCAGCACTTCGAAGTGGAAGTCGATTGGGCGATCGCCGATGTGGCATCCGCCGAGACCAGGAATGAATGCCTCGCCTAGTTGGTGTAGCAGCGGGCCACAGAAAAGAATTGGAATTCGTGATGAACCAGCGTGGGCATCGATGTCGATCATGCGAGCCGACTTCACGTTGGTTGGGTCGAGGTGCATTACGCCGTCTTCGCTGTGCGAAATTTGCACACCGTGCAGCTGAAGCAAACGCGAAACGATTTCAACGTCACTGATGAACGGAACGTCCTTGAGCACGCTCGGACCATCGCCAAGCAGCGCAGCAACCATGGCCTTGGTGACCAGGTTTTTAGCACCCTTGAGGTCGACGCGACCTGTTAGCGGCTTGCCGCCACGAACGGTGATTTGGCTCAACGGTTAGCTCCTAGCCGGTAGGGTCTTTGGACGCCAAGCCTCGCGCTTAGCCTCGAAGTCGGTGATCGCCTGCTCGTCGCGAAGAGTCAGACCGATGTCGTCCAAGCCTTCCATCAAGCGCCAGCGGGTGTAGTCGTCGATGTCGAATGACACCACGAGGTCGCCAACCGAAACTGTTTTGGCTTCAAGATTTACAGTTGCCTCAACACCAGGGTTCGCTTCGATTGCGGTCCACAACTTTTCGGTGTCTTCGTCGCTGATGATTCCGGTGACAAGACCCTGCTTTCCAGAGTTGCCTCGGAAGATGTCGGCAAACTTGCTCGAGAACACAGCCTTGAATCCGTAATCACGAAGTGCCCACACAGCGTGCTCACGAGATGAACCGGTACCGAAGTCTGGGCCAGCGATTAGTACCTGACCGTTTTTGTATGGCTCTTGATTCAAAACGAAATCTTTGTCGCCGCGCCAAGATGCAAACAGTGCGTCGTCGAATCCGGTCTTGGTGATGCGCTTTAGATAAACCGCAGGGATGATCTGGTCGGTGTCAACGTTGCTGCGACGAAGTGGAACAGCAACTCCGGTTTCAACTAAAAACTTTTCCATGATTAACCCACCAAGTCTGCTGGAGATGAAAGTGTTCCGCGAATCGCGGTGGCAGCTGCAACCAAAGGTGAAACCAAGTGAGTGCGAGCACCCTTACCTTGGCGACCCTCAAAGTTACGGTTTGAAGTTGATGCAGCGCGTTCACCTGGCGCCAGCTGATCCGGGTTCATACCCAAACACATCGAACATCCGGCAAAGCGCCACTCTGCACCGAAGTCTTTGAATACCTGGTCGAGTCCCTCTTGCTCAGCCTGAGCGCGAACCTTTGCAGAACCAGGCACCACCATCATGCGAAGCCCATCGGCCTTCTGCTTGCCCTTGATTACCTCAGCTGCAGCGCGAAGGTCTTCGATACGTGAGTTGGTGCAAGAGCCAAGGAACACGGTGTCAACCTTGATGTCCTTCATCTTGGTACCAGCCTTGAGGTCCATGTATTCAAGGGCACGCTCGGCAGCGGCACGCTCATTCGGGTCGCTGATATCTGACGGTGTCGGTACTTCACCAAGCAGGCTGACACCCTGACCAGGGTTGGTTCCCCAGGTGACAAACGGATCCAAAGTGTTGGCATCCAAGAAAACTTCTGCGTCAAACTTTGCGCCGTCGTCGGTTGGAAGAGTCTTCCAGAATTCGACAGCGGCATCCCAGTCGGCGCCCTGTGGTGCGTGCGGGCGACCCTTGAGGTACTCAAAAGTAATTTCGTCCGGCGCAACCATTCCGGCACGAGCACCAGCTTCGATCGACATGTTGCAAATTGTCATTCGTGCTTCCATCGAAAGCGAACGAATTGCAGAACCGCGATACTCGAGCACGTAACCCTGACCGCCTCCGGTTCCGATTTTTGCAATCACGGCAAGAATGATGTCCTTCGCGGTCACACCCGGACGAAGAGTTCCTTCAACGTTGATTGCCATGGTCTTGAACGGCTTCAGCGGAAGTGTCTGAGTTGCGAGCACGTGCTCAACCTCGGAAGTTCCGATACCCATCGCGAGCGCGCCGAATGCTCCGTGAGTAGAAGTGTGTGAGTCACCACAAACCACGGTGATGCCCGGCATGGTTAGACCAAGCTGAGGACCAACCACGTGCACGATTCCCTGATCGATGTCGCCGAGTGAGTGAATACGAATGCCAAATTCTTCTGCGTTCTTGCGCAACGCCATAATCTGAGTGCGGCTGACCAAGTCGGCAATCGGCTGGTCGATGTCCCAGGTTGGAGTGTTGTGGTCTTCGGTGGCGATCGTGAGATCCGGACGACGAACTGGACGTCCAGCCATGCGCAATCCGTCGAAGGCTTGAGGGCTGGTTACCTCGTGAACGAGGTGGAGGTCAATGTAAAGCAGGTCGGGTGCGCCATCTTTGCCCTTCGCGACCAAGTGGTCGTTCCATACCTTTTCGGCAAGGGTTAGTGCGGCCATTAATTCACCTCGTAAATGCTTGAACCCCAAGTTTAACCGAGATATCGGCTTAGGCTAGGTCTGATGAGCGACCAAAACCTGCCCAAACTTCAACGACGAACCGTTCGGGTACTGACCGCAGGCCAGATTCTGAGCGGCTTCTCCCTAGGTTCGACCCTGTCCATCGGCTCCCTGCTGGCCGAAGACCTCAGCGGCTCGACCGCCTGGGCCGGAGCGGCAGCCACCTTCTCTACACTTGGCGCCGCCACCTGGGCCATTCCTCTAGCCCGAGTGGCATACAGCCGAGGGCGCCGTTTTAGCCTCGGACTGGGTGCCCTGATTGCCATCAGCGGAGCTGCCCTAATCATCACCGCAACCGCCATCCAACTCTTCCCGCTGCTGCTACTGGCACTGTTCCTACTGGGCGCGGCCTCGGCCACCGGATTGCAGGCACGCTTCGCCGCAACCGACCTTCCTGCCCAAAAGTCGCAGAGCCGTGACCTCTCGCTCGTGGTCTGGGCTACCACCATCGGAGCCGTTGTCGGCCCAAATCTTTTCGGTCCCGGTGAAATCCTTGGCAACGCAATTGGCCTGCCACACATGACCGGACCGTTCGTCGTCACGATGGTCGCTCAACTTTCGGCAGCACTGGTTTTCTGGTTCGGACTAAATCCCGATCCGCTGCTAACCGCAAAATCTCTCGGCGATGCAAAAGCGCAAAAACCAAAACTTTCGTTCGCAACTGCGATTGCCACGATGAAGCAATATCCAAAAGCTGCCTACGCGGTGATTTCGATTTCACTTTCACACATGGTGATGGTTGCCGTGATGTCGATGACACCTGCGCACCTAGAGATGGAAGGTGCCACGCTTGTGGTCGTCGGCTTCACCATCAGTGTGCACATCGCCGGCATGTATGCATTCAGTCCGATCTTCGGAATATTGGCAGACAAGATTGGCAAAATTCAAACCGTCGCACTCGGTCAAGTAATTTACATCGCGGCCTTAGCGTTTGCCGGTTTCGGAATGCATGATCACAATTCGGTTTTACTCGGGCTGTTTTTACTCGGGCTCGGTTGGAGTGCGGCAACGGTTTCCGGCTCGGCACTGCTTTCTGCCTCACTCCCTGCCGAACAGAAAACTAACGTTCAAGGTTTGAGCGATGCACTGATGAACCTCAGTGGAGCATTCGGTGGAGCGATTTCCGGTTCTATCATGGCAGCCCTGATGTTTGTCGGCCTCAATATGTCAGCCCTTATTCCAGTCGCACTGATTCTGCTGTTAAGCGGAATCGCCCTGCTGAAAAAACAACAGGGCGATTCGCGAAGCTAAAACTTCTATGCCTCTTGGCGCTCCACCGACTTGCGGCCGAGCAGGTACTGACCAACAAAGCCAATTACCAGCGCAAGGAACACACCGATGTTCGACCAGTACCAGGCCGAGTTGTCGCCGGTCATGCCGAGAGCGGCGTATAGGTAGCCCTCCCAGGTGGTGAAAGCCAGGCTGGTGTCTGGGCTGGCGATGAAGCCGTAACCCACGACGCTGGCCACAATCATGGTGCCCACCGCAACCGGATTCACGCTTCCGTAGCGACCCTTAGCTGTGTAAAGCGCGGCCTCGTCGTAGCTCTTCTTGCGCAGTGCGAGGTCGGCGATGAAAATACCCGCCCAAGCCGCCATCGGAACTCCGAGGATGTAAAGACCTGCCTGGAATGGCCAGAAGAAGTCTCCGGCAATCCACACGAAGTAGATGGTTCCGATCAACATCAAGATGCCATCGATTCCAGCTGCCTGGTAACGCTTCAACTTCAAACCGAGAGTCAGCAGGTTCAAACCTGATGAGTAGATGTCGAGAATTGCGCCACCCATGAATCCGAGCAGAGCCAAAACAATAAATGGAATTAGGAACCAGGTTGGTAGCACTGCGGTCAGTGCGCCGATTGGATCGCCACCGATGTTCTCAGCGATGTCCTTGTTTGAAAGTGCAAGCATGAATCCGTAGATCACCAAAATCGCTGGAGCAATTGCAGCTCCGAATGTGGTCCAACCAAAGATGCCCTTGCTCGATGCGGTGCGAGGTAGGTAGCGAGAATAATCTGCTCCGCCGTTAACCCAGCCGAGACCGAACGAAGTCATCGCAAAAATAATTCCGGTAACAAGTGCTTCGGCGCCGCCGGCAGGTGCTGCAGCAATTGCGGACCAATCAATTGCGCCAGCGGATAGCGCGATGAAAACTGCGGTCAAAACGATAGATGCAAGTGTGATCCACTTCTGAATGCGCATGATGAATTTGAAACCAAACACACCTGAGACAACCACGATTCCGGCAATCACGATGAATGCGCCGATCTTTACGCCGTCGCCGGTGCCCCAACCAAGACGCTCAAACACTGTCGAAGTGGCAAGCACACCGAGTGAAACCAAAACGATTTCCCAACCGACGAGAAGTAGGTAAGAAACCAAAGTTGGCAGTGCGTTTCCGTTCACGCCAAAAGTGGCTCGCGACAAAACCAAAGTCGGGGCAGAGCCGCGCTTACCAGCTAGAGCGATAAGCCCAACCAGTGCGAATGAGAATACGATGCCAACCAGACCGGCGAGGATTGCCTCGCCGAATGAAAGCCCAAAGCCCAGAATCCAGGCGGCCATCGAGATTCCGAAGATCGAGACGTTTGATGCTGCCCAAGGCCAGAACTGCCCGCTCGGCTTGCCGTGACGCTCAGACTCTGGAATTACGTTGAGTCCGTGCTGTTCTACTTCAAGGTTGTTAGCCACTACTGCTCCTTCAGGTTCTCCAGCCCACGCTGGACATGCCATTAAAGGTTACCGAGTACCTCGGCGGTAGGCCCGCAGGCTCCGCCCTTCTGAGTCACGGAATAAGCAGCGGCTTTGTTCGCTCGAGCGATGGCATCGTGCCATTCCATACCCGCAGCCAAGGATGCAATCAGTGCGCCAGTGTGCACATCGCCGGCCCCAGTGGTGTCGAGCGGGTTTTCCACCGCATAGGTTGGCACCGCGGCAATCGGGTTGGCATTCTCAAACAACACGGTGTCGCGAACACCATTGCGTTGCAAGAACAAAGCTTCTTCACCAGCACGAGGTGACAGCACTTCGTATTCCATCTCGTTCAGAGTGATGACATACGCTTTGTGACGCAACGCCTCGATCACGTCCATGTCGATTGCCGAAACCATGGTTGACGGATCAAAGAAAATATCTGCGATGTCGGCATGGTCACTCAAGATCCACTGCTTCACCGCTTCGCGACTGCTGGCATACGAGAGGTCGTAACCCGAAATGTAAACCGCATCGGTCGGAAGAATTTCCACATTCATTAGTTGGTCAACTGTGACCATCGCCTCGGCTGCAGCGTATGTGACAAAACTGCGTTCTCCATCCGGCTCAACCATCGTGAAGCAATACCCGGTGTCGATATCGTCTAAACGGCGTCCAACAAAATCGATGTCATCCTTGCGCATCGAGTCGAGCACCATGCTTCCGTAAACCCCGGTGCCAACCGTTCCCGCGTGTACCGTCTTCAAACCCAAACGTGACGCAGCAGACTCAACGTTGTATGCGCCACCGGTCATCACAAGTGATTCTTTGACTAGCGAATCCAAACCGCGTGCAGGCAGGTGATCGACATAGTTCACAATGTCGACAATCGTGCTGCCGAAAGAAATCAGGCGTTGGTATCTAGAAGTCATCTGCATAATTCTGTCGCAGGTCAAACAGTCCAGCCGCCATAGAAGAAAAATCCAGCCCATTCTGCTGGGTCACAAAGTAGGCGGCCTCAACCTCATCCTGCCCCCAGTGCCCGCTACTGGCCACGAGTGCACTGGCAATCGCGGCAATTGTGTCGCTGTCACCACCGAGCGCAGCCCCGAGCTGAGCCGCATTGATCGGACGCCCCTCGGCCAAGCTGGCCACGGCGAGCGCGGCCACGACCGATTCACGTGATTCCAAAGAGGTACCGATGTTGTTATCGATGAACTCGAGCGCCGCCATCTTGCCGCCCAGTGCCGCGACGTGTTCAACCTCAAACAAAATGTTTTCCGGCAGACCGCTGAAGATGTTTTCGTTTGGCGATGCACCCCAGCGTTCGGTTAGCACCTCGGATGCAATAAAACCAACCTCGAGGGATTCGCCCCAAGAAAGTCCATCGATGCCGGCAGAAATAATCGACGCCACAATCACCGCAGCCAAGTTTGCCTCTAGTGAATTGTGCGAAAGTCGATTGATCTCAAGCGTCTGATCAACCAGAGCATTTGCTCCCTTTGCCGGAAGAATCGGAACGGCACAACCCAACACCGGAATGCGCATCGATGCTCCGTTGGTAGTACCTGCCAAACTTATTAGCGCAGGATCGGTTGAACCGTGAACTTCAACCAGCGCCGCCTTAGTCGATGGCCCGAGCAAATCTTGCGAACCGACGGCAATCATCGACGCTTCCCACTCCAACATGCGAGCGGCAAAACTGCGTGGATTAAATCCACCCGAGTTCTCCAGGAGGTTGTCACCAAGAATCAACAGCTGATGGGTGTCATCGGTAATGGTGCCACGAGCAAGTCCCGGGCAAACCGGATTATCAGCCGGAGCATCGGCAAAGATACCCTCGGACTCCAATAGAGCAATAGAACGCTCACGACTCAGCAGCTGGGTTGGCATGCCCATGGCATCGCCAATCGCAAAGGCCAGAAGGACCTGCTCTACCTGTTCTGCTGACACGCAAAAAGACTAACCGCTTAAATGCAAATCGCTCCCGAGATAAATTCATCGAGAGCGAATTGGTGACCCCAGCGGGATTTGAACCCGCGCTACTGCCGTGAGAGGGCAGCGTCCTAGGCCGCTAAACGATGGGGCCGTTGCGACAACCTTGTAAATCTACCACAAGAGCCAAGCGGCTTCCAGAGCAGATTACCCAACCACAGGTGCTGGGGCCATAATCTCCAGCCCGTACGGCACAACCTTAACCTCAAGTGGCGATCGCCCAGCCGGCTCACCATCGGCAAACACCGGAGTATTACCCGCATCAATCGAAACACTCGTGACCGGAACAATCTCAACCTGCGGATGCTCAACGTGAGTGCCGGTATAAACGTGCGGAAAAACCTTGGTCAACTCCGCCTTGGAAATCTTGTGCACGATAAACAAGTCCAACTTGCCGTCGTTGATCTTTGCCTCGGGAGTAACCAGCATTCCCCCGCCGTAACTCGGCACATTGGTCACACTGCAGAGCATCGCCTGGGTCTCGTGATACTCGCCATCTACAACCAGCTTGTAGCGAATCGGCTTGAATGCCAACAGCTCACGATATAAAGCAAACTTGTAACGCGATGGACCCTTCGGGAAACGCATCTTGTTCGCTCGCGCATTCACAATCGAATCCAGACCGGCAGCAACCGAACCGATGAAATAAAACTCGCGCTCGTTGGTGCGGGCGTGACCAACATCGATGCGTCGAGTCAGGTTTAGGTGATCCAAAACAATTTGAGTGGCCCAGTGAACATCATCGATTGGAATTCCAAAAGCACGAGCGGTGTCATTTCCGGTGCCGCAAGGAATGATGCCGAACTTCAGCCCAAACTCCATTGCCAGATTCACACCAAGATGCGCCATGCCATCACCACCGGCAACCACAATCGTGTCAATCGAACCAGCAGCAATTGCCACTCGAGCACGAGCTTCGGCCTCAGCCATCGAACGCGCGGTGAAGTCGACGAAGTCGATGCCACGCTTTTCGAACTCACCGATAATTACCGGGTGCTGCTCACGACCATAACCGCGACCAGCGGCTGGGTTGACGATTACGCCAACGGTCATAGGCATTACTTTCTTAGCAATTGGGCATT
>JBEGSY010000002.1:0-6594 GCA_041179725.1 Actinomycetota bacterium
TGCGCCGGCTACTGCTACGGAATTGCTCAAGCGGATGCTTTGGTTCGCTCTGGTATGGCCAAATACGTGCTGGTAGTCGGTGGAGAAAAACTTTCTGACTTCATCGACCCAACTGATCGCACTATTTCATTCCTTCTCGGAGATGGAGCTGGTGCTGCGATTGTTGGGCCAAGTGATTTTGCTGGAATTAGCCCAACCGTTTGGGGTAGCGATGGCTCACACTGGGACGCAGTTGGAATGACCGCTTCTCTTATCGAACTTCGCGATGGAGAAGCAGGTTGGCCAACCCTTGTGCAAGACGGAGCAACCGTATTCAAATGGGCTGTTTGGGAAATGGTTAAGGTTGCCCGCAAAGCCCTTGAGGTGGCTGGTGTGAAACCAGAGGAACTTACAGCCTTGGTTACCCACCAGGCCAACATCCGAATAATTGATGAATTGGTAAAACAGCTAGAGCTACCCGAGTCAGTTGTGGTGGCCCGTGACATCATTTACACCGGAAACACCTCAGCTGCCAGTATTCCGCTTGCCATGGATGCGCTGCTGACCTCAGGCGAGGTCAAATCTGGCGGCCTAGCACTTGAGATCGGCTTCGGTGCTGGGCTTGCCTTCGCGGCTCAAGTTGTCGTTCTACCCTAAAATTGTTCAGAGAAACCCAAATCAAGGAGAAACCGTAATGGCACTATCGCAGGCAGAAGTACTAGCTGGTCTAGCAGAAATCGTTAACGAAGAGACCGGTATCGACACCAGCTCAGTTCAGCTTGAAAAGTCATTTGTTGACGACCTAGACATCGACTCAATCTCAATGTTGACCATCGTTATGAACGCTGAAGGCAAGTTCGGCGTAACCATCCCTGAAGATGAAGTTGCAAACCTAAAGACCGTAGGCGACGCAGTTAGCTTCATCACCAACGCTCAGTAAGGTCCAACAACTTTGTCTCACAAGATTGTCGTTACCGGGATTGGGGCTACCACCCCACTCGGTGGCGATGTCCAGTCAACTTGGCGCGCACTTCTTGCCGGCGAGTCTGGCATCAGCACACTCGAACAACCATGGGTTGAGCAGTATCAAATCCCGGTAACCTTCGCTGGACAAGCAAAGGTAAAAGCCAAAGATGTTTTGAGTGTTCCAGAGACAAAGCGACTAGATCCTTCAAGTCAATTCGCACTTATCGCAGGACGCGAAGCTTGGGCAGACGCAGGTTCGCCAGAGGTTCAGCCTGAGCGCCTAGCAGTTGAGTTCGCAACCGGTATCGGTGGAGTATGGACTTTGCTCGATGCCTACGACACCTTGAAAGAGCATGGCCCACGCCGTGTGCTTCCGATGACCGTACCTATGCTTATGCCAAACGGCCCTGCAGCTGCAATCGGCATGGACATCGCCGCGCGTGGTGGAGTTCGCACCGCCGTTTCAGCATGTGCATCCAGCACCGAAGCAATCGCCAATGCCATCATTCGCTTGCAATCGGGCGAGATTGATGTGGTTGTTGCCGGAGGCGCTGAAGCAGCAATTCACCCTATGCCTATCGCAGCATTCGCATCAATGCATGCACTATCGCGTAAGAACGAAAACCCTACTGCCGCGTCGCGTCCATACGACGTTGCACGCGACGGTTTCGTTATGGGCGAAGGAGCCGGTGCATTAGTTCTTGAAACCGAGGCACATGCAAAGGCCCGCGGCGCAAAGATTTACGCAGAATTAGTTGGTGGTGCTGTTACCAGTGACGCCCACCACATCACCGCACCAGACCCTGAAGGCGCTGGTGCTGCTCGCGCTGTCATCGCAGCACTAAAGCAGGCAAATGCAAAACCTGAAGACGTTGTACACGTAAATGCTCACGCTACTTCTACCCCGGTTGGTGACATCGCAGAGTATGTTGCACTAAAGCGCGTATTTGGCGATCACCTAAACAACATAGTCTTCTCGGCAACCAAGTCGAGCACTGGACACCTACTTGGCGGCGCCGGCGCTATAGAAGCAATCTTTACAGTCCTCGCGCTGCACGAGCGAGTGGCTCCACCAACCATAAACCTCGACAATCAGGATCCTGAGATTCCGCTCGATGTAGCAACATCACCGCGTAAACTCCCTGACGGACCGCTACTTGCCATCTCAAACTCTTTTGGTTTTGGTGGACACAACGCGGTTATCGCATTCCGCAGTTACAACTAGTTTTTAGTTAGCGACCGAGCGCAACCAAATTACTGGGGCATTCTCTCCATTGATTCTGAATTGTTCTAGTTCGTCATCCCATGGCTGGCCAATCAAAATTCTCATCTGACGCTGAAGCTCGATTGCATTCGAGCCAGCATTATCTAAGGCATTCTTCAATCGAAATTCGTTAACCAGAATGTTTCCGGCGTCGTCAGTTTCACTATGGAAAAGCCCAAGATTCGGAGTGTATGACCAACGGTGATCGTGCTGGGTTACTTCAAATCGGAGTGTTTTCCACCCCATGAGTTCCGCTGCGAGCTCTGAACCATGGTGGTGATTGCCCTGCCAATGGAATTCCGCTCGGAATTGATCTAGGTCTATGGGCTGCCACCGCATGGGAATCGGCTGTCCAAAGACACTACCGATTGTCCACTCAAGATGTGGCAGAAGAGCCCTGTGGGCACTATGGATAAATCCCATGCCCTGGGCAGAAATACCGTTCATTTCGCCTCCTGAGCCTAGGTACGTCTTCCCCAACGACCTGTGCTCCTCTTGAGAGGCAGAACAAAATAGTATGCCGAACGGCCTGAAAAGTGCAAGTGGGGAGTGCGGGACTTGAACCCGCGACCGACGGATTATGAGTCCGCTGCTCTAACCGGCTGAGCTAACTCCCCCGCCTGATGAGTCTAGTCATCAGATTTGAGGCTTTCAGCAGCCTCGATAATGGCCTTTTTAGCCTTCCTAGCAACCTTCTTGGTGCGTTTCAGAAGGTCTCCGCGGAGCTCTCCCAATTTGTCTCGCATCTCATCTACGGCATCTTCTGCCCGGTCTACGAGGCTTAGAGAGGCGGCGCGAAGGGCTACGGTTTGCTTGCGCAGAGTGAGCATTTGCTTGTGAAGCCGGGCGTTCAGGCGACCAATAGGAAGCAAATAATCTTCGCGGTTATCGTCTGAAGTGCGCTCGGCATCCTGGTCTCCACGGTACAAACCTTCGAAGATGGCAAGGGTTCTTTCGATGTCATGAGATTGGATCAAGTAAAGCGAGTTTTCGCTTAGTCGCTCGAGCTCTTTCTTGTCTGCAGTGAGAACGCGTTTCAGACGATCCGCAAAAACATCGACATCATCTGGTGGGAATAGATAGCCGTTGTCCCCGTCGTGTACCAGGTGAGGAAGAGCCATTGCGTCTGCAGCCACTACCGGACGACCAGACGCCATCGCCTCCATTGTCGCGATGCTTTGCAACTCAGCAATCGAAGGCATTGCGAACACAGTTGCTCTCTCATAGGCCTTAGGTAGCTCTTCTTCTGAAATGTGCCCAAAGAAAGTGACTTGCTTTGCTATTCCAAGATCTTCCGCTAACTTCTCAAGGTTCTTTCGCTCTCCACCATTGCCAACGATTTCAACCTGAGTGTTCAACTCTGCGGGAAGTTTAGCTACCGCCTGCAACAAGTTGTGAATGTGCTTCTCGTAATCAAGTCGACCCAAGAAAAGAATGCGTGGTTTTTTGTTACTGGTTGGTGTCGCGTTAGCAAATTTAGACGAATCAATTCCGCAAGAGATTGCCAGAACATCTGAAACACCAGCAGCGGCTTCGAGCAATTCGGCTGCTCGTCTTGTCGGCGTGGTAATGAAGTCAACTTTTTTAAGAATGCGCCCAGCGTCTTTCCAAGCCATCTTCATTGCGAATTTCTCAAGGAATTTAGGAATGATCACCGAATACTGAATCAAATTCTCAGGCATGATGTGATTGGTAGCCAAAACTCGAATACCTTGTTCCTTGGCGCTACGCACCAGGTACCGCCCCACGATTAGGTGCGACTGAATATGTACGGCATCTGGCTTAATTTTCGCAAGCAAAGCATCTGTTTTAGATTTGAGCGTGAAGGGCCAGACAAAGCGCAGTGTGGCGTGTTGTAGCACTCTATAACTCTTGATTCGATGAACGGTCATCTTAGAACCGTCGTGAATCTCGGTAAAAGTGCCGTGTTTGTCATTGAATGCTGGCGCAATAATGTGTACGTCGTGCCCATGCCTGGCTAGGCCACCAGCTAGTCGCTCTGCGAAACGAGCGGCGCCATTGATGTCTGGCGGGAAGGTATCTGCGCCAATGACTACGGTCAAAGGCTTCTGTTTTACTGGCACCTAAAGATTTTACCGTCGAGAGTTGGCTTTATTGGCTAGCTCTGGGTGCACTTTGGAAAGTAGCCAGACTCCAGCTACCGCAATAAAGCCAAAGATTGCGAAGCCAACCGATGTGAAGAAATTCGATTGCTGAGCCTCACCCAGCACCACAATCGCAATAGTGACAGCAACAATTGGATCAATGACGGTCAAGCCTGCAATTACCAAATCTGGAGGACCCTTGGCATATGCGTTTTGCACGAACCATCCGCCTAATGCGACTGCGGCAACGAGTGCGATTACACACAGCAGTGTTAGCCACTCAAAATTCCAGGAATATATTCTCAGAATGACTACCTTTGCCAGAGTGGCCACAAACCCATAGAGCACTCCCGCCCCAACTATGTAGGTCATTGGAGTAGCTGCCTTCTTGGAACCGAAATGCATCACCCCAAAGATAGCCAGAATAACCAGAAGGATTACTAGAACAATTCGTAGTGCATCGTCGGTTAGAGCATTTTCATGCGCCACAGCAGATGCCATGGAGACAAAGCCTGCAATGCCGGCGGTACACAGCACAATTGAAGTAATGCTGGCACGATCGATTGGGGTCTTAGTTACCTTTGCGTTTAGGAAGTAGGTAATCACCAACGCAATTGCACCAATCGGTTGAACAACTATTAGAGGGGCAAGAGAAAGTGCGCCTAGCTGAAGAATGATTGCAAACACTGTTAGCACCAAGCCAGAAAGCCACTGTGGGCGCCTTAGTAGCTGCTTCAGGTTTATCAGTTTCAAACCCTGTGACTTGTGAGTTCTGGTCTTAGCGACTTCGTTATTTTGAAACTGAGCGCCGACCGCTAGGAAAACAGCGGCAAGAATCGCGAGGAATATGGCGACATATCTCAGGCCCTCTGCCGGGCCGAAAAACTGTTGCATGCGTCTCCTTGGCTTACTCAATCAACCTTAAGCGACCGAGTACCAGCGATACCGGAGGCTTCGAGTAAATTTATTCGGTGACCATTAGACCAATTTGCATCAAGGGAAACCCGGTTTTACACCGACGGGCAGCCGAAGTTACCCAGTTCGATGACGATCTTAAAGAACTTGTAGCTGACATGTTCGAGACCATGGACAAAGCGCCTGGTGTTGGCTTAGCCGCTACTCAGGTCGGGGTTGGACTTCGCATCTTCACCTATAACTGGACTGAGGATGACGGCACCCACTTGCGTGGCGTTGTTATCAATCCAGCTCTCGAGCTAGGACCGATATCAAGCGAAGAACCCGATGAGGAAACCGAGTGCGAGGGCTGCCTGTCTTTCCCAACCTATAGATTCCCTATCAAACGCGCAGACCACGCTGTGCTGTCTGGAATTGACCTTGACCAGAATCCGGTGCACATCGAAGCAAACGGCTGGTTGGCACGCATTTTCCAACACGAATTTGATCACCTCGATGGTTTCCTTTATATCGACAAACTGCGTGAAGAATTCAAAGCCGAGGTGGAAGAAATCACAGAGGACGAGGGTTGGGGCGTTGATGGTCTTAGTTGGCTACCAGGCACAGACAAGATTGATGCATAACCTCTAACCTTTAGCATCGTGCAACGCCAAATAGAGCTGTTCCGGAGTTGCGAAATGCAAGGCAATCAACAGACTTTGCATTTGCTCTTTAAATCTGGATTGTTCGTAGCCAAGATTCCGTCGAACCATCTCTAGCGATTTGTTACTGCCTATAGCATTCAAGAATTCTTTTTGCTCATCAGTTAATTGACTAAGGCGCAGAATAAAAACGGGGTCGGGAATCGGGCGGTAATCCGAGTGATTCAAAACTTCATCGAAACTCGAGAAATCTGGAACTGCATTCTGGTTCGATGCATTCTGAATTGCCTGTAGCAGCTCAGCCATCGGCGCATCCTGGGTGACCACATCCGTTGCTCCAGCACGGATGGCCGCCAAAACTAGCTCCGGCGTAGCGTAGGTGCCGGTAACAATCATTGGTGGGCAGATTTCATTTTTTTCTGAAAATACTGAGACAAGTTGACCTGTCAATTGAAGGCCGTCAAACCCTTTGAGTCTGTGATCGATTACAACAACATCCACTAGCAAATCAGGTATTTTTTGCAGCGCCAATAAGGCGTCCGATTCTTCATAAATAAGGTGAAACTGCGGTTGTGACTCAATCATCAATCTGCGTCCAGCTCGGTTGGCAATATCGCCGTCTATGAGCGCAATTCGCAGCACGACTACCCCTTTGCAGATGTCTTTAGGTGAGGGAAAATTGCCGAAACCGTGAAGCCAACCCCCGGCACTCTTGAAGCCTCAA
>JBEGSY010000003.1:0-5244 GCA_041179725.1 Actinomycetota bacterium
ATTTTTGCGCAGACTGCGCTTGGATTCACCGCGCTGCAAATTGGACTGGCTTTACTGCCAGGTACTTTATTTAACGGATTGATTTCTCCATACGTTGGTCGTCTTTCCGACAAATACGGCCCCACCAAATTAATGCGTCCGGGCTCGATTGTTGCTGCACTGTCATTGATTTACATGTGCACATTTGATATCAACACACAGTTGTGGCAGCTATTTGTTTCGAACTTTATTTTGAGTGCTGGACTGGCTTTTATCTTTACTCCACTGTTTACAGTTTCTGTTTCTTCACTAGAGCCGAAGCTTTATCCTCACGGAACTGCAATTACAGGAGCCGCGCAACAAATTGCCGGAGCTGCTGGAACCGCGATGATGATTACAGTTTTCACATTGGTATCTGTAGCCGAGAAAAATGGTGGTGAAGTTGCCGATATTCGGGCAGCGACAGATGGCGCACACTGGGCGTTTGTTTCGGGTGCGATTATTTCAATCGCCGCGATTTTTGTAACCTGGGCAATCAAACCTTTAAAGAAGTAAATTTAAGAAGATGACTTTACGTGTAGCAATTGTTGGCGCCGGTCCGGCGGGTATTTACGCTGGCAATATTTTGGCGCACCAGCACCCAGACGTAGAAATCGATTTATTTGATTCACTTCCAGCACCATACGGATTGATTCGTTACGGAGTAGCTCCAGATCATCCGCGCATCAAAGGAATTGTGAACTCGCTGCACGAGATGCTGAACGACGGAAAAATCCGTTTCTACGGCAACGTAACTTTCGGCCAAGACCTCACTCTTGAAGACATCAAGCAGCACTATCACGCAGTGATTTTTGCAACCGGAGCCATCAAGGATGCCGAGTTACATATTCCTGGCATTGGGCTCCCTGGCTCATACGGCGCCGCCGACTTTGTGGCCTGGTACGACGGCCACCCTGACTATCCGCGCACCTGGCCGCTAGAAGCCAAGCAGGTAGCGGTTCTCGGTAACGGCAACGTGGCCCTAGATGTGGCTCGTGTGCTGGCAAAACATGCCGACGATTTGCTCAGCACCGACATTCCTGACAACGTTTACCGGGGCCTAAAGGCGTCACCGGTCACCGACGTACACGTTTACGGACGTCGCGGCCCGGCGAACATTAAGTTCACACCGATTGAACTTCGCGAGCTTGGTGAAGTTGAAGATGTTGACATTGTTTTGTATGACGAGGACTTTCCAGATGGCTGGTTTGACGAAGATGCCGAAGGCGTCACCAACCAGCACAAGGTAATGGCACGAATCATGGAGTCATGGCGCGAACGCGAACTTACCGGAGCAACCCGCAGACTGCACTTGCACTTCTACTCAACTCCGATTGAGATTCTTGGTGACGACAAAGTAACCGGCATCCGATTTGAGCGCACTGGCACAGGCGAAACATTTGAGCACGAAGTACAGGCGGTTTACCGTGCGATTGGCTACTTCGGATCGGCACTTC
Source organism: Actinomycetota bacterium (assembly GCA_041179725.1). Classification (GTDB taxonomy): domain Bacteria; phylum Actinomycetota; class Actinomycetes; order Actinomycetales; family Microbacteriaceae; genus Rhodoluna. Next base: position 1,476 of record JBEGSY010000003.1, read on the forward strand.
CTGAAATTCCATTTGATGAGAAGCTCGGCGTGATCACAAATGTTGGTGGACGCGTTGCAGATGGAATTTATGCCACCGGCTGGATTAAACGCGGACCGGTTGGTTTGATTGGTCACACCAAGAGCGATGCCACCGAAACAATCGAAAACCTTGTAGCCGACATCCCAAAGTTGAAGGCACCAGCTTCACCTGGCGAAATACTAAAGACTCTAGATGCCCGCGGTGTGGAATACACCGACTGGCAGGGCTGGCTAAAGCTTGATACTCACGAGCAGAAACTTGGCGAAAAAGAAAATCGCGAGCGCATTAAAGTTGTCGCTCGCGATGAACAGGTAAAAATTAGTCGGGCTTAGTTCTCAGACTCTTCTTCTTTTTCGTCGTCCGAATCATCCTCTTCAGAGTCTTCGTCGTCGTAAAGGTCAGCCCATTTGTCTTCGTATTGATCTTCAGACTCGGTGCTACCAATTTCTTTTTGAAGCGCGTCGAGGTCGGTGTTTGGGCTGAAATATTTCAGCTCGCGAGCCACTTTTGTGTTTTTCGCTTTTTGACGGCCGCGCCCCATGGCTGGCTCCCAACTAATCGACGATTTGCTTTGGCTAGTTTAGCAAAAGCCCGATGACACCGGCAGTTAGTAAACAGGCGAGCACTGGAACCAGAAGGTTGGCCAGCAGATTCAGGCTCGCCTTTAGATAGTGCCGATCGCGCAGGTAGTTGCCAGCATCGGCCACCACAGCGCTAAAGGTGGACAATCCGCCGCTAATGCCGGTGGTTGCTATAAGGGTGTAGTCGTTGTTGCTCGACATCATTAACAGGAAGATCACGGCTGCGATGGTGTTTGCCGTCAAAACGCCCCAAGGCAGCCAGCCGCTCCAGCGAGCAAATAACAGTCGGATTATCGAGCCGAGCCCGCCGGCCGCGGCAACTGCAACTAGCAATCCAAAATCAAGCACGAGTGAACCTCGCGATTAACCAACGAGTGGCTAGGTAGATCAGCACGCCCAGCATTACTTGGGCGAGAACTCCGTACCAGCTGTAAAAAGTCAAAAGAGTAAGTCCGCTCATGGTGGTGAATCCGCCGGAAAATCCGGTGACAAAAAAAGCGCGACGACCATCGGTATCAAACCACTTGATTCCGAGGAATACCGCGATGGCAACAGCGCCGAGCAGGTTGGCAACCCAGAGTCCCTGGAAGAGCCCGCCAATTTCTTGGTTGAGAATAAAACGGAAAGCGGTGCCGATAAATCCTCCGACAAAAGTCAGTGCAATTATTCGGGCATTAACTTTCATTTAGTCTTCGTCGATGCGCTTGGCGCGCACTCTAGATACTTCATTTGAAAGTCCACGTTGTTTGCGTGGGGCTGGGCGAACCGAGTCGCCTCGACGGGCATCACCTGGCAGTGGGCGACGTGCGAAGAGGTCTTTGTACTCAGCAGATTCCAAACGCCAAGGCACAAGGGTAACCATGACTCCGCGAACATACATGAGCTGTTTGCGGATGCGAGATGCGCGGTGGTTGTGCAGGATGTGCTCCCACCAGTGACCAACCACGAGTTTCGGCATGTAAATCGAAATGCGCTCGCTACCATTTTGAGCGCGGTGATTCTGCAAGTATTCGATTAGCGGAGATGAGAACTCTCGGTAAGGAGATTCGAGAATTCGCAGCGGAACTCCGATTTCTTTTTCGAATTTCTTCCAGGTCTTGGCAAAGCGTTTTGCTGCCTCAGGGTCAACCGCGATATGAATTACCTCTAGGTGAGTGTGGCGGCTAGATAGCGCGTAGTCCAGCGCCTTGAGCTGAGGCTTGTTCAACTTGTCCATCAGCACGATTGCGTAGTCACCCTTTGCGCCAAAGACAGTTTCCGGGTCCATTCGAATTTCGCGCTCAACCATGCTGTAGTAGCGCTGGGTGTAATACATCACGGTGAAAAGCACCGGCATGATGATGAAGACAAACCAGGCACCGTGAGTGAACTTAGTAATAGTGACGATAATCAAAACCGCACCGGTCATCACCGCACCGAGTCCGTTGATCAAAATTCCGGTGACAGCCTCTTTGCGATTTGCCTCATTCTTTTCTTCAGACGCCGCCCGCTTCGGTTGCATCAAGCGACCCCAGTGCTTGAGCATTCCAATTTGCCCGACGGTAAATGAGGTGAATACTCCGATGATGTAGAGCTGTACCAAGCCGGTGACCGAGGCCTGATAGATGAGAATCAAAATCAGAGCAGCCAGCATGAGTGAAAGCATTCCGTTTGAGTAAACCAAACGGTCGCCGCGGGTAAGTAGTGCTTTTGGAGCGAACTTATCTTTAGCTAATACTGAAGTGAGAAGTGGGAATCCGTTGAATGCAGTGTTCGCTGCCAACAACAAAACCAAAGCGGTTCCAGCCTGAATCACGTAGAACATAATCGAACCGGCACCGAAAACGGCGGTACCAATTTGTGCCATTACCGACAGCTGCGGATCCATGGCGCAGCGGGTCCAACCTTCAAGCTGCTCACATGGGAACTCTGCATACTTCACGCCAGAAACTAAGGCCAGGGTGGTTACACCAACAAACATTGCAATCGCAGTTACGCCCATTAGTGCGAGGGTGGTCTGGGCATTCTTAATCTTTGGTTTACGGAAGGCTGGTACACCGTTAGCGATTGCTTCGATACCGGTCAAAGCTGAACAACCAGATGCAAAGGCTCGGAGCAAAAGCAAAATCATCGCAGTTTGCGAGCTACTTGCGAGCTGGTCCACCACCGTTACTTCGTAGCCAGCAGATGGAGCCTCGAGTGACTGACCGGTGGCAATCTTGAACAGACCGGTAAAGATCATCAAGAAAACACTGCTGATAAACAGGTAGGTAGGAATCGCGAAAGCCTTGCCGGATTCACGCACACCACGCAAGTTGATGGCGCAGAGGATAACAACAAAGGCAACGGCGATTTCTACTCGCCAAGGCGCAAGCTCCGGGAACGCTGAAATGACGTTGTCAGTACCCGCAGCAATCGAAACAGCAACTGTCATCACATAATCGAGGAGTAACGCACTCGCTACTATCAGTGCCGGAATTTTTCCAAGGTTCTTAGTGGCTACTTCGTAGTCGCCACCGCCAGATGGATAAGCCTTAATAACTTTTCGATATGAAAGCAAAATGACTGTGATTAGTAGTACTACGAAAAATGCAATGCCAGGCGCAAACGAAAGAAAGCTAACTCCACCCAAGGTGAGAATCATTAGAAGTTCTTGCGGACCGTAAGCAACAGATGAAAGCGGGTCGCTCGAGAAAATCGGCATCGCGATGGTTTTGGGTAGCAGCTGCCCCTCGAGATTCTCGTTGGCGAGTTTTCGTCCGAGGAACCAGCGTTTCGGCTGAATGAGGTCATTCACAAATAGATAGCCTAGACCTTAAAGACGAAGGCACTCCCACGTGAGATAGGAGTGCTTCGAGTGGCTCCGACCGGCATCGATCCGGTGACCTAACGATTTTCAGTCGTTCGCTCTACCAACTGAGCTACAGAGCCCAGTGCAATTTGCATTGCACCTTAATCAAAAACCCTTCTTTCGAAGGGCTTCGGATTTGGCGATCCTGACGGGACTTGAACCCGCGACCTCCGCCGTGACAGGGCGGCGCGCTAACCAACTGCGCTACAGGACCAGATGACGCTACAACTATCGAAATGGTGACCCCAACGGGATTCGAACCCGTGCTACTGCCGTGAAAGGGCAGCGTCCTAGGCCACTAAACGATGGGGCCTACAAAGTCGATACTTCATAGCAC
>JBEGSY010000004.1:0-13329 GCA_041179725.1 Actinomycetota bacterium
CAAGTTCCTTGCCGTTTTCCAGGCGAAGAGTAGGGATTGGAGCGAATTCGCGGTCGCCGGCCGGATCCCCATCGCGCCACGCTCCACTGGCTGGAGGTCGGCCGACCAGTTGTCGACTGAGCTCGTCAGTGATGAACGCCGAAGGTACTGAGTCTTCGGATGACTGGAATTCCATTAGTCAATTATGGCTGACCCACTGCGTCTGAGAGGGAGCTAAGTGCCAAGGCTGCCAATACTGCGGCTCCATCTGGCAGAACTGAGTCATCGAATACTGCCTTATTGGAGTGATTGATTTCGGTTTCCATAAAGTTGTCGCTCTTGCTTGCTCCCATAAACACAAAAGCACCACCGAGTTCATCGATTATCGAGGCCATGTCTTCACCGCCAGCCATCGGAGTTTCCATAGTGAAGTAACGGCCTTCGCCAACGGTGGCATTCACTACGCGCTCAACTCTTTCGACGGCTTCCTTGTCATTGATCAGTACCTTGGTCGCATTGTTGAATTCGACTGCGACCTCAACACCATGTGCCGCTGCGATTGAATGCAAAAAGCCGGGGGTAATTGCACGTAATTTGTCGAAGTGCTCTTTAGAAAACGTGCGAACAGTTGCACCAAAAGATGCGGTCTCTGGCACCACATTTGTGGTGTGAGTGTCACCGGCATCGAGCCAGCCAACATTTACCACGACAGCATCAAAGACGTTGAAGTTCTTGGTTATGAAATTCGGTAATGCAGAAATCATCTCCACTAGTGGAGTGATTGGATCTTTTGCCATCCACGGCGATGAACCGTGCCCGCCGCGACCTTTGACTGTAACCAGTAAATCTCCGGCAGAAGCCATCATTGCACCCGGCTTTGAGGCAAAGCTTCCGCGCGGCATCATTCCACTGAAGACGTGAATGCCATAGGCGCCAATTGGTTTATCACCACTAATTAGGTGTGCGCCTTCTTCGAGCATTACGTCAGCTCCGCCGTGACCCTCTTCGCCAGGTTGGAAGAAAATCACAACATTGCCGTGCAATTTGTCTTTGTGGGTGTGCAGCAAGTGCGCTGCTCCGATACCCATTGCCATGTGTAGATCATGTCCGCAGGCGTGCATGTAGCCGTTGGTTGACTTGAATGGTTCGTCTGTATCTTCAATTACTGCCAGTGCATCCATGTCGGCGCGCAGCAGCACAGTTGGACCTGGGTTTTCACCCTCGATGAGAAGCGCGATGGAGTTGAGGGACTTGCCGAGCACAATCGTGCCCAGTCCTTCGATTGATTGCAGGATACGAGCCTGGGTTTTTGGAAGGTCGAGACCGAATTCGGGTATTCGGTGCAAGTCTCGGCGAATCTCTGTTAGTACCTCTCGGTACTGAGCGGCTTCGGTTGCCAATGCACGGTAATCCATGCGCCAATTCTCACACGCTTAGGCTTGAGTCATGTTCTTTGAGCAGATGCACTCTAGCTGGCAGGCGGCCTTAGGCGACCAGCGCGATTTGCTCGCTCAGATTGAACAACGTGTATCCACCGACTCTGATGTCGCGCCTCAGCTGCCTCTAGTCATGCGAGCCTTCACCATCGCGATTGAAGATGTAAAGGTGCTCGTAGTGGGGCAGGACCCTTACCCAACACCTGGGCATGCCATTGGTCTTTCTTTTGCCGTGGCCCCTGATACGAAACCGCTTCCACGTAGCCTGCAAAACATCATGCGAGAGTTGCGCGATGACCTTGGTAAAGAGGTATCCAATTCGGGCGAAATTTCCAGATGGAGCGAACAAGGCGTGATGTTGCTGAATCGGCACCTAACCACGAGTTCGGGGCAATCCGCGGCTCACTTTGACGCCGGTTGGTCGCGCTTCACAGATTCCGCGATTAGGGTTTTGAATCGCGCTCGCGGCAATAGCATGGTGGCGATTCTCTGGGGTAACGAGGCATTGTCTTTACGAGGATTGCTTCCAGATGCACAGGTGATATCTTCCGCACATCCGAGTCCGCTTTCTGCGCGCAGAGGGTTTTTCGGTTCGAAACCGTTTAGCCGAGCTAACGAAGCACTCCGATTTGTTGGCGAACGCGAGATAGATTGGGATTGTTAGTGAGGATTGCATGGCTTTAGATTCTGAGTCACGATGGCGCTTAGTTCGCATGATGCGCGCAAAAGGCGAAGAGCCAAAACGCGAACATGAAACCATCATTCGAGACGCAACTGCTGCCGATTTAATTGCTGTCACCGAAATTTACAACTACTACATCACCAACAGTGTGGTTACATTCGATCTTGAGATGATGACAGTGAAAGATTGGGAATCAAAGTTCCACTGGATTCAAGGCCTTGCCCTTCCATTCATCGTTGCTCAAAGTGAATCTGGTCAGGTGCTCGGATTTGCCTACGTCGCACCTTGGCGTCAGAAGGCTGCATATCGTCGAACTGTAGAAAACAGTATTTATTTGCGACCGGCAGCCACCGGTAAAAAAATTGGAACCAAATTACTCGATGCCTTGATGACCAAGTGTAAAGAAGCAGGAGTAAAGGAAATCGTCGCCGTAATTAGCGACAAAGGCGCTGAATCTTCCATCAAACTGCATGAGGGTTTCGGCTTCAAACACCAGGGGCACTTAGGCAAAGTGGGTTTCAAGTTCGGTCGCTGGTTAGGTACCGTGCTTTTGCAGAAGAGTCTTTAGGCCTTCTGCGGATTTTCTCAGAATCTCAACTTAGGCTAAGAGCTATGAATCGTTGGCACGCATTTACCGGCTTCTTGGCCACGGTTTTGACCGCATTTATTGCGCTCACTCCAGTGCAGGCGGCGAATGCACAACCAAGCAGTGAATTAGCTGCTGGCCTATTGGTCAATTACAAGACAGGGGTTTCGCCGATTGCCCCGGACGGCTCGCCAACAGCAGCCAATGCAGTGCGAACATCATTGTCGGTTGGCAATAACTTGGGCCAAGGATTATTTTCAGTAGATTTCGCCGAAGCGGTTAGTTACCCAGCTGCACAGGTTTTTGCAGATCAACTAAAACAAGACCCAAGAGTGTCATCTGTGGCGATCAACCGGATTTTTGGCAGGTCTGCTCTCAGCCAGAAAGTTCTACCAAGTTTCAAAACTGCGATAAGGGCTGCATCTGCCGTTCAATCAGTTCGAGTTGCGGATGCCTGGAACAAAGACCTGCCAAGTTTGCCTCGAGTGAAGCTGACCTGGAAAGCACCGAAGTCACTTTATGGCGCCAAAATTTCGTATTACGTTGTTGAATACTCAACAAACGGTGGAAAAAACTGGAGTCGATTCACTGGAACGAATCAGCCTTCCTACTTGGTCTACACCGGCATCTCAGCCGGAGTGAAATACACATATCGAGTGCGCGCTGTCACCAAGTTGGGCACCTCGCTCAAGCTTGGTTCTCCTTCAACTGCGGCGACATTCGTGGCCACCTCAGCACCACAATCACCAGTGCTCACATCAAAAGCGATTGTTACCAGTACCGAATCGATGGTCACTTGGCAGGCGCAGTCTGTAGCTCAGCGCGGTGGCTTAGCCGTTTCGTATACCGCTACCGCACGTGCCGAAGGGGCGAGTGATGTTAGCTGTAAGGCAACTACCAACAGCTGCGAGCTAGTTGGCTTGCTTGCGGGAACGAATTACCAAGTTTCATTAGTTGCTTCCAACTCGCGCGGATCCACTGCAGCAGCTAACGCAGTGGCATCAGCCAAACTCGACCCGATGTTTGCTAGCCAGTGGTACCTGAGTGAAACAAATGGAATCAACGTTCAGAAGGCGTGGCAGTACACCAAGGGATCTCCTAACGTCGTCGTTGCAGTTTTGGATACTGGAATTACCGCGCACCCAGATCTCGACTCTCAGGTTTTGAAAGGCTACGACTTTGTCAGCGCAACTAGCCGTACCTGCGGTGCAGGTTTCACAAACGACAACGACGGCTGGGACCCTGATGCTTCTGATCCGGGCGATTACAACGGAACCGAAAATAGTTCGTGGCATGGAACGCACGTCAGTGGAATTATTGCGGCCGCTCAAAATGATTACGGCATTGTTGGGGTTGCTCCGAATGTGAAGATTTTGCCAATTCGTGTGCTTGGTCCGAGTGGTGGTTGTGAGAGCGACCTGATTGCCGGATTGCAATGGGCCGCTGGAATTCACATCGACGGAGTCCCCGACAACAAAACTCCGGCGAATGTAATCAACCTTTCTATGGGTAATAGGACCGCATCTCCTTGTGGCTCTGCGACTTCGAACATTCTTTTGCAAATCAAACAACTGGGTATCACCACAATTACGGCTGCCGGAAACGACAATATGGATGCAACGTACAGTTATCCGGGAAGTTGTTACCCGACTATTAACGTCGGTGCCACAGGTATTAGTGGAGACCGTTCCTACTACTCCAACTACACAGTTCAGACCACAAGCGATGGTTCGGGAATTGGTGTAGACATTTCAGCTCCTGGTGGCGATGACCGTGATGTTGCATCAGCTCCGGCTGGCACTAAAGGTCAAATCATCTCTGATTACAACGACGGCACCCGAGGACCAGGTGCTCCAACCTTTGCTCTCGAGGAAGGCACCAGTATGGCTGCGCCAATTGTTGCCGGCATTGTGGCCTTGCTTTACTCGATCAAACCAACCATTACCTTTGAGCAGGTTTTTGAGGTTCTCAAGAATTCGGCCACGAAGTTTAAGGCTGGCGGAGACTGTGCCACGGCCACTGTACCCAAGTGCGGTGTCGGTATTGTGAATGCCGGCAACGCCGTAGAGTATCTCGTCACGCACGGATAGCGCTTAAAAAGAAAGACCGGTTGATTACTCAACCGGTCTTCTCTTCGTGCGGGCGAAGGGACTTGAACCCCCATGCCTTGCGGCGCTGGAACCTAAATCCAGTGCGTCTGCCAATTTCGCCACGCCCGCAACCTGTTTATCTTACGACATATATCGCCTGTGGAAAAGTTCAGCCTCAATCTCGTTGGCTAGGTATTTTGCTTGCGGAGGGATCATGGAGGCATCTGCACAAGAGGTGGCGAATCGAGCAAGGACGTATGCCCTAGCCGGTGAAATCGACCCACTCGATGCCGCAATCAGGGGAATTTCATCCGAAGCAATGCTTGGGCTAAGTGAGGAAGTCGACCTCAGGGTGCAAAGCACAAATCAGCTCCTTGGTTTTGGCGTGCTTCAGCCGTTTATGGATGACCCAGATATCGAGGAGATTTGGATTAACCAACCAAATGAGATTTATTTAGCAAAGTCTGGAGTTTCTGAGCGGGTGTTTGTTGCACTCAGCGAACCGACCATCAAAGCACTCGTGGAAAGAATGCTCAGACACTCAGGAAGACGACTTGATCGAGCAAACCCATTTGTCGATGCGGCCCTAGAGGACGGCTCGCGTTTGCATGTTGTAATTCCTGACATAACTCGCAAAAACTGGTCGGTAAATATCAGGAAGTTTCCTTCGCATTTGTGGCGGCTCAGGCAGCTTGTAGAGCGTGGGGTTTTGGGCGAGAAGCCTGCTCGCTTTATTGCAGGGCAAATTCGTGCGGGCAAAAATGTACTGATTTCAGGTGCCACCCAAGCTGGTAAGACCACGATGCTTTGCGCATTGATTTCCGAGACTAATTCAACTGCGCGTTTAATCACGGTTGAAGAGACCTTTGAGATTCGAGCGGAAAATTCGGATTGGGTAGCGCTGCAAACTCGTCAGCAAAACCTGGAGGGAAAAGGCGAAGTAACCCTACGACGCCTGGTTAAAGAATCACTTCGAATGCGGCCAGATGTTCTAGTTGTGGGCGAAGTGAGGGAAGCGGAGAGTCTGGACTTACTTATTGCTATGAACTCAGGAATTCCAGGCCTTTGCACGATTCACGCAAACTCAGCACTTGAGGCTATCCAGAAATTATGCACGCTTCCTCTTCTTGCCGGTTCAAATATCTCAGCGGATTTTGTTGAACGGACAGTGGCAAATTGTATTGACCTAGTGATTCACTGCGCCAAAGATCAAAACGGTAAGCGCACGGTCGCGGAAATCTCCATGGTGCATAGCGCTAATGGTAAACCTCAACTCCAGCCGGTTGGTTTCGGTAGCCATGACTAAATCGCTAAAACTACTGCTTATCTCAGCTGGCCTGAAGAGCTGGAAGCGTTCAGCGGTTGTGATGTTGGTTACCCCACTTGTGCTAGCAATATCAGTTCAAGAGTGGCTAAAAGTACCAGGTCTTTCCATCGCAGTCGCAGCATCATTATTTGCCATTGAATATGAGGTTCTCTCACATCGTCGTGCGCGAAGACAAGCCAAAATCGCACAATCTTGGCCTCTAGTGATTGAGTCGCTCGAGTCCGCTGCGGTTGCGGGAATGTCGTTAATGGAATCTCTTCGAGACCTAGGGGAATCAGACCAGCTTTACGTCTCCAAGGAGTTCTCTGACTGCTGCGGCAAAATCGACTCGGGGTTTACTTTCGAATCTGCGCTTGATCAACTAAAAGTTGTCTTTTCCCATCACTCGGCAGATTTCACCATCGAATTGCTACGAATCGCCAACAGCACTGGCAGCGATGGATATGTCTCTGCGCTCAGAAACCAGTCCAATTCCTTGCGCCAAGAGGCAGCATTGAAAGCACAACTGGAGGCAAAGCAAGGTTGGGTGGTCGGTACAGCAAAACTTGCGGTAGTTGCACCATGGCTGATAGTTGCTGTCCTTTCATTTCGTCCCGAAAATGCGGCCATTTATCGCTCGGTCTCTGGCACCGCGATACTGCTTCTAGGTCTGCTTGCCTCGGCCATTGCCTTGCGGATGGTTTACCGAATTGGCTCCCTTGCGTCAGCTGTTCGGGTGTTCAGATGATTGCTATTTCGCTCGGATTAGCTTTGACGTGCACATTATTCGCCATTTCTCTTTTTGTGGACTTGTTTAAAACTAAGCGCGGATTATATGGCCGGTTAGTTGGGCTTGCCCCTGGAGCTCCGCTAAACGCTACAAAAATGAAAAATAGGCGACTGCGGAGTTTGTCAAAGAGTTCAGTAGTGACTCTCGATACCGAGTTGATCGAATTGGTCGAAATGATTTCAGCCACATTGCTGGCTGGGGAGTCGCTCTTCAAATCAATTCTTCGAGTTTCCAAAATGTCTTCGTCAACTTTGGCTGGCGAGTTAAAAATTATGCTCAACCGAATTGAATTAGGGGGCGAAATTTCTAGTGAACTAAGCGCGCTCTGCCAGAGAGTTCCAACTGATTCGGTTCGAGAATTCACCAACAAACTGTCTTTGGCTATTTCGCGAGGCACGCCGCTAGCGAATTCACTGATTTCTTTGGCTGTATCGCTACGAGCCAGTAATTCGGCGGCACTGCTGCGCCGTGCCGGGGCTAACGAAACCAAAATGCTCATCCCCGTGGTGCTCCTAATTTGCCCGGTGACCGTAATTTTTGCGCTCTATCCGAGTAGTCAATTCCTGGCTCTCGGTTTTTAGTTAGGAGAAAAATATGAAAGACGAACGAGGAGATGTGCCTGGTTGGGTACTAATCACGCTGATGACTGCCGGATTAGTAGTCCTGATGTGGTCGATTGCCGGGCCTGCGCTAAAGACGGTCTTTGAGCAGGCTCTGACTAAAGTTGCGACGTTTTAATCGGGATACCGGCTCGGCGGTGGTGGAGTTTGTCATGCTCGGCACACCTGCCTTGCTGATTTTTTCCATGGGAGTATCCATGTTCAGCAACGCCTATCAGGACACCATGCTCAGGTCTATTGCTATTGATGCATCAAGGTTCGCTGCACTAGCAGATCAAAACCTGGCTGGCGCAGAAAAGTATCTGAACGACAAACTAGCAAGGCTTATGCCTGCCACTAAAGTTTCTAGTCAGATTCAGCTTGCTAAAACCGCCATTGTTGAAGTCACTTATGTGCCTCAGGTAAATATTTTTAACCTGAATTCGCGAAACGTGAATATTCGAGTGGAGACTCCAATTGAGAGTTTCTGATGAACGGGGAAATGCAATCATCGAATTCATCGTTGTCGGCCTTCTTGCCCAGTTGCTGATTTTTGGATTTCTGATCAAGTTTGGTGAAGAGTTTCGGAGTCAAATTGCAGCGCAGACAATAGCGAGGCAAGTACTACGTACGGTGCAGCTGACCGGAGCTTTGGATGCATCATTAGTTATGGCTGACCAGGTGACTGGAGTATTCGGCATTCCAAAGGCAGCAGTCAAAAGTTCAATCTTCGACAATTGCGCTACCTCTGGCACATATCTAGTGAAAGTGCAGGTGAGGAATAAGCCGTATGAAACTATCGGGTTTTGCTTCAGGTGATAGGGGCTCTATGCTTCCACTTTTTCTCGGCTTGATTGCAGTGTCATTGGTTTTGTGTTTTGGAATCGCAGAATTCGGATCGATGTTCATATTTCGGCAACAGATACAATCGACCGCCGATCAAGTTGCCCTGAAATCGTCTTTCAGTAATCTGACATCCCAGGTGCAGGTCAGCGAACTTGTTGCCAGACAAAATTCGAAGCTCTATTTAACGCAGTTCCAGGTGCTTGATGGACAAACTGTGGAACTCAAAATTTGCGGAGAATGGCAAGGGTGGTTCAGATTGCCGGGCCTTGATTCGAAGGCCCAACTTTGTGCTACTTCTGCTTCGCGTTAGGGGTTTGATGGCGAGGAAGATGCTTGAACGCTAGCCAGGTACCCAAAAATCCAATCAGGCTAAACAAGCCCATCGAAGGTGCTAGACCTCCAGTGATGACAATCAATGTGGATAGGACTGGAGAGGTGAGAGCAGCTCCGGTGTCGATCATCAATCTGAAACTTGCCAAGAATTCACTCCTAGCGTCTTCTGGTGCTGCATCGGCTCCGAGCACCAAAACCAACCCAGAACTAAAAGCATTGGCTATAGAGAGAATGATTGCAACAGTTAAGAACATTGGTTCATCGCTGACAATGAAGAACAGCAGGTTCGAAATCGACATTCCTACCAAAGTTGGAATTGCCGCCCACCGTCGACCGTACTTGTCCATAACCTGACCAGACAAGAAGAATAAAGAAAGATCGATGGCCCCGGCGATTCCGATATATAAAGCGGTTTTTTCGGCTGGAATACCAATGGCAATGGCCAGTAGAGGTAAACCTAGAGATTTCGACATTCGCATCACGACAACGATTGTGCCCACTGTGCCTATGGTCAAAAGCGACTTCTTTTCGCGCTTAGCAATTTTGAAAGTGTGCTTGATTGAGGATGCCTGATGGAGCTTTTCTTCTTCTTTAGTAAACGAAATTACGAGAGCAGCCACGAACCACAAAATCATCGATGCAACAAATACCGATGGAAGTCCGTAAAGAGAGATAAGCAATGCTGAAAGTAGCGGACCGAAAAAGCCGCCTATGCGAAAAGTTCCGCCGATCACCGAAAGCGCTCTAGCTCTATGTGAGTAGGGGATGTGTTGTGCGATGTATACCTGTCGCGCCAATCCAAAAACTGCGTGCCCGAGTCCAACTAAAAGTACGCCAATGCCAAGTAGATAGAGATTTGGTGCTACGACGCTTGTGCTAATTCCTAGACCGGAGAACAGGGCTGCGTAAATCATTGCCTTGCGCTCGCCAATACGAGCGACAATTACGCCAGCCGGTAGGTCTGCCAGCAGAACTCCGGCCATTAGTAAGCCGGCGATTAGTCCAGCAACCGGAAGGCTTGCCCCGATTCGCTCAGCGGCAGCCGGGAGTATTGGGACGATTGCACCTTCGCCAATTGAGAAGAGAGCTGTGGGGATGTAGACCGAAAGAATCAGACTGCGAAGCTGAAAGGTTTGTTTTTCGGACACCCGTCCATTATCGCCGGCTTAAACTTGATGCGATGGCTGAAATCGATCTTTCTTCTGAACTTCGCGCGTTGCGAAGCACGTTAAGCGATATCAACCAGGTGATCGATGTTCCAAAGCTCGTTGCAGACATCCGAGTACTCGAAGAACAGGCGGCTGAGCCAGGCCTTTGGGATAACCCAGAAATTGCCCAAAAAATCACTAGCGCTCTTTCACATAAACAAGCGATGGTCAAAAAGGTTGAGGATGCCGCAAGTCGCATCGATGATCTCGAAGTACTGGTAGAAATGGCCAATGCAGAATCAGACTCGGCATCGCAAAGTGAGGCTAAGTCCGAGTTGGCGGAATTGCAAAAGCTGATTAGCGATCTCGAAATTCAAACTCTGCTAAACGGTGAATTCGATGAACGCGGAGCAGTAATTACCATTCGCTCGGGCGCTGGCGGAGACGATGCTACTGACTTTGCCGAAATGCTTATGCGAATGTATTTGCGCTACGCGGAAAAGCACAAACTTACGATTCAGGTGCTTGATACTTCTTATGCCGAAGGTGCTGGAATCAAGTCGGCAACCTTCGAAGTTGATTCTCCATTTGCTTTTGGCACATTAAGCGTTGAAGGTGGTACGCACCGCTTGGTACGTATGAGTCCGTTCAATGCGGCTGGAAAACGTCAAACTTCATTTGCTGCAGTAGAAGTTGTACCACTAATCGAACAAACTGATGTTGTCGATATCCCAGAAAATGATTTGCGAGTCGATGTGTTCCGTTCGAGCGGTCCTGGTGGTCAGTCGGTGAACACGACAGACTCGGCAGTGCGGCTAACCCACATTCCAACCGGCATTGTGGTCAGCTGCCAAAATGAGAAGAGTCAACTACAAAACAAGGCCGCTGCTCTTCGAGTGCTGCAGTCTCGACTGCTGGAAATTCGCAGACGCGAAGAAGAAGCCAAGAAAAAGCAGATCGCTGGCGATGTGAAGGCGAGTTGGGGAGAACAAATGCGCTCCTATGTGCTTGCGCCTTATCAAATGGTTAAGGACCTTCGCACTGAATATGAGGTCAACAACCCTTCGGCGGTATTCGATGGTGACCTCGATGGCTTTATTTCTGCCGGTATCCGTTGGCGCAAGCAGACCCAGGCCTAAAGACACCCGCCTAGCCTCCCTAGCCCTTGGCCACCGCCAATTTAGGCTGGTCTCAAATGATTCGCATCGAAAACGTCACCAAGAACTATCGAGGCTCCAACCGCCCGGCATTGAGTGACGTCTCGCTCGAAATTGAAAAAGGCGACTTCGTCTTCCTCGTTGGTCAATCAGGGTCGGGTAAATCTTCGCTTCTCAGGCTCATGCTTCGCGAGGACGTCCCCTCGGCCGGGTCGGTTTTTGTGCTCGGTGAAAACCTGGTTGGTATTCCGAGCCGCCGCATTCCATTTTTCCGCCGCAAACTCGGCGTAGTTTTCCAAGATTTCCGTCTTCTACCTAACAAGACTGTTGCGCAGAACGTGGCCTTTAGCCTCGAGGTAATTGGCAAGTCTGCCGGCTTTATTCAGGAGGCGGTTCCAGATGTGCTTCGCATGGTTGGTCTGCATGAAAAAGCAGACCGACTACCGAGCGAACTTTCCGGTGGTGAACAGCAACGTGTCGCACTGGCGCGTGCAATCGTCAACAAGCCAGCACTTCTGCTTGCGGATGAACCAACCGGAAACTTAGACCCGGCAACCAGCGATGAGATTATGGCGCTGATTGACCGTATCAATCAAAACGGAACCACAGTGGTTATGGCCACTCACGATCGTGGAATTGTGGACCGGTTCCAGAAGCGCGTTGTCGAAATGAGCCAAGGCAAAATTGTTCGTGACCAGAGATCGGCTGGTTACAACTAATGCGCAATATTCTGAACGAGGTTCGCCAAGGACTTCGACGCAACATCTCGATGCTGATTTCTGTAATTTTGGTTACCTTCATTTCGCTAACCTTTGTTGGAACTGCGTCGCTATTGCAAATGCAAATCGGGCAGATGAAAACCTACTGGTACGACAAAGCTCAGGTGGCTATCTACATGTGCAGCGACGTTTCACCGGCTGACTCGTGTCCTCAGGGTGAGTCGACGGCCGACCTCAAGGCTGCAGTCGAAACGCAATTGAAGTCAACGACACTCTCAACTTACGTAGACGAGTATTTCTTTGAGAATCACGATCAGGCTTACCAAAAGTTCCAGCAGCAGTTCAAGGGCAATGCCGTTGCGAAATACGTAAAGGCGAGCCAGCTGAATGAAACATTCTGGGTAAAACTAAAAGATCCAAACCAGAGTGCCATCATCACCGAGAGTTTCACTGGCTTTGCTGGCGTTGAAGAGGTCCGTGACCAGCGCACATACCTGGACCAAATCTTTGGCATCCTTAATGCAGCCAGCCTCGCAGCTATTGCCATTGCCGGTTTGATGCTGGTTTCGGCTGCGCTTCTTATTTCCACCACCATTCGCCTATCTGCCTTCGCCCGCAGGCGCGAGCTGGGCATCATGCGCTTGGTAGGTGCCAGCAACACTTATATTCAGACTCCATTCATTCTTGAAGGTGTTTTCGCCGCAGTGATTGGCTCGGTTCTGGCAAGCGGCGCTGTAGTGGCAGTGGTTCAGTTCTTCGTGCAGGGCTACCTGGCAAGCAAGCTTCCGTTTACCAATTTCGTTGGCTTGACTGATGCATTGATTGTGGCGCCGATACTCGTTGGGGTAGGTATCGTCCTAGCCGCGATTGCCAGTGGTTTAGCAATACGCCGCTATCTGCGAATATAGGTTCTTATGCCTAGAGAACGTGGACAAAAAGTGGTTGCCAGCAACCGCAAAGCGCGCCACGACTATCACATCGAGGATGTCTACGAAGCCGGATTGGTTTTGTCTGGAACCGAAGTGAAGTCGTTGCGTGCCGGACGCGCATCTCTAATCGATGGCTTTGCCACCATCGACCGTGGTGAAGCCTGGTTAGAAAATGTTCACATTCCTGAATACACCGAAGGTACCTGGAACAACGTCGGCACTCGACGTAAGCGAAAGCTATTGCTCAATCGCCAAGAAATCACAAAGCTTCAGGGAAAAATTAAGGAGAGCGGCTACACGCTAGTACCGCTAAGCCTCTACTTCAAAGACGGTTATGCCAAAGTCGAAATCGCTCTTGCCCGCGGTAAAAAGGAATATGACAAACGTCAAACCCTTAAAGAGCAGCAAGATAAGCGTGAATCAGATCGCGCAATGTCAACAAAGGGCAAAGATTGGTAAACATCAAATCACTCGAGGATGATGACCTTCACAGTTTTCTAGATTTCTTCGATCACCGAGCATTCGCTAACGACCCCGACTGGGATGGTTGCTACTGTCAAGCCTTTCTAGGTCAGCCGGAGTGGGATGGCGTTTCTGATCCGAAACCAATTTTGCGTCAGGCTTCTTGCGACAACATTAGCGAAGGCAAGATGCAGGGATATTTAGCTTTTGAAGGTGACAAAGTTGTTGGTTGGTGTGCAGCTGGCGAATCAAAACTTTTCAAAGAAT
>JBEGSY010000005.1:0-4366 GCA_041179725.1 Actinomycetota bacterium
AGAAACGCTAGTTCCAGTGACTGCATGTGGTTAAGTCTTGGGTCGCAAAGGGACTCGTAGCGCTCTTCAAGTGACGCTTCGTCAATCATTTCACTACCGCCAAGACATTCAGCTACATCATCACCGGTTAGCTCGACATGGATTCCACCAGGGAAAGTTCCAGCCGCACGATGAACCTCAAAGAATCCGCGTACTTCATCCATGACATCGTCAAAGCGGCGGGACTTGTAGCCGTTCTTCGTGGTTATACCGTTTCCATGCATAGGGTCAGTTATCCAAAGAGGATTTGCGTCTGAATCGCGGACAGCCTCAACAAGTTTCGGAAGTTCTTCTCGAATCTTGCCAGCACCCATGCGAGTAATAAAAGTTAGTCGACCCGGTTCACGATCTGGATCAAGCTTTTCAATGAGCTCAAGTACATCAGTAACTTGCGTTGTCGGACCAAGCTTCACACCAATTGGGTTACGTACTCGCGACAAGAAGTCAACGTGAGCGTGATCAAGTTGGCGAGTGCGTTCACCGATCCAAATGAAGTGGCCGCTGGTGATGTACGGATTACCGGTGCGCGAATCGATTCGAGTCAAAGGACGTTCGTAATCAAATAGCAACCCCTCGTGGCTCGTGTAGAACTCAGTGGTGCGAAGCTGCTCAAAGTCAGCCCCGCAGGCTGCCATGAAACGAATTGCTCGGTCAATTTCGGCCGCTAATTCCTGGTAGCGAGCATTCGCAGGATTGTCCGCAAAACCTTTGTTCCATTCGTGCACCGAACGAAGATCTGCAAATCCACCTTGAGTGAATGCACGGATGAGATTTAGTGTCGATGCCGAGGTGTGGTAAGCCTGAAGAATTCTGTCAGGGTTTGGTTCACGCGATTCAGGAGTGAAGTCGTAGCCGTTGATGATGTCGCCGCGGAATGCCGGCAGAGTAACGCCATCGCGAGTCTCTGTATCACTTGAACGAGGCTTAGCGAACTGCCCAGCCATTCGTCCCATCTTAATAATCGGCATCGATGACCCGTAGGTAAGTACCAGCGCCATCTGCAGAAGCGTCTTAACACGATTGCGAATTCGATCAGCAGTTGCATCCGCAAAGGTTTCCGCGCAATCGCCACCCTGTAGCAAGAATGCGTTTCCACTTGCCGCTTGAGCCAGTCGACTTCGAAGGATGTCAACCTCACCTGCAAAAACCAAAGGTGGAAGCTTTGACAACTTCTCGCGGACGTCTGCAACGGCTGACTGGTCTACCCAATTCGGTTGCTGCACTGCAGGTAGGTTGCGATAGTTGTCTAGGCCCGCGAGTACCGCCGGGTCTACTGCAACAACTTTTTCGTTCATGATTTACCTACCTGTTTTATTGACGAGCCAACTTGGCGCGCTTTTCTTTCACTGAGGATGCATAGGCATCTACGTACTCTTGGCCACTTAGCTTTTGAAGTTCATAAATAATTTCATCAGTGACTGCACGGAGCACAATGCGGTCGCCCTCCATGCCATCGAATCTTGAAAAATCGAGTGGTTGGCCAACGACGATTCCAACTCTACGAATTCTTGGAAGACGCTTACCGATCGGCTGAACTTTTTCCGTATCAATCATCGCTACTGGAATCACTGGAACTTTAGACTCGAGCGCCATTCGAGCGATTCCCGTGCGTCCTCGATATAGTTTTCCATCCGGCGAGCGCGTGCCCTCTGGATAGATACCCAGGAGTAAACCTTGACTCAGAACACCTAATCCGGTGTTTAGCGATGCCTCAGAGGCTTTTCCGCCGCTTCGATCTATCGGTAGCTGACCCGTGGCCTTGAAAAACCATCTGGTCAACATCCCCTTTAATCCTTTACCGGTGAAGTACTCACTTTTGGCTAGAAACACGACCGGGCGACGACTCTGTAGCGGCAGGAAAATTGAGTCAGAAAATGAAAGATGATTGCTCGCCAATATGGCGGCACCGGAACTTGGAATATTTTCCATCCCTCTCACCCAAGGTCTAAATATGAACTTGAGTAGTGGGCCAAGAATGAGGTTTTTCAAGATGAAGTAAGCCACTTGATTGCCCTCTCGTCCCCGGTTAGAAGGTCTAGTTTACCTTTGCTCCCAAGCAACGCGCACTAAATCTGCAGCACCTACTACCCCGGCATCATTGACGAATTCGGCAACTTTTAGCTCTAATTCAGGCCGGAAACCGTGAGCCGGCATATTTGCGAGGAAGGCCTTGCGGATTGGATCAAGCAGCAGATCCCCAGCGGCGCTTACACCTCCGCCAATGACTACAACCTCCGGATCCAAGATTGCGCTAAGTGAAGCCACCGTCTCACCAATCCAGGTGCCCAACTCAATAAGGATTCTCAGTGCACCTGGATCTTGCTCTGTAATGGCTTGGTATACCTGGGTGCCGGTGAGCTCACCAGCAGCATCACGCAATTCGCGAAGGCGTGAACCGTCCGAATCACCTGAATCTGCAAGCTCTCTAGCAGCACGAAGCAATGCAGTTCCAGATGCATACTGTTCGAAGCACCCCTTGGCACCACAAGCACAGTCTCGTCCGTTTGGCACGATTCTCATGTGTCCAAGTTCTGCGGCAACGCCGAAACCTCCGCGAAGCATTTTAGAGTTTGTAATTATCGCGCCACCCACGCCGGTGCCAATGGTCAGCATTGTCATGTGCTTAAACCCTCTACCAGAGCCATAGCGATACTCCGCCCAGGCAGCAGCATTGGCGTCATTCTCGATTATGACCGGAATATCCATCAAAGCCTCAAGTTTTGCCTTCAGCGGTTCATTTCGCCCGGTCAAATTTGTGGCATAAATAACGTTCGCTTGCTCAGCATCAACAAAGCCGGCGGCGGCCACTCCAGCGCCAAGCACCTTATGCCCCTCGGACAACTCCGTGATCAAGCCAACCACTGCGGCTACCAAAGCATCGATGTCTTTCGCTGGTGTTGGCACTCGAGATTCGCGAATTATCTGGCCTTCGCTGTCGACTAGGGCACCAGCAATTTTGGTGCCACCTATGTCAATGCCAATTGCGTGCATGGAGGGCCTTTCTATGTCGTTTCAGTTTACCCGTGGCTCTGAATACCGTTAGAGTTATGGCTAATCGGCAGCATGGAAGGAACCCCTTGGACAGTTTTGAATTGCCGCCACTGGTGGTCTCAGACGTTGATACAAATATCACTGATCTTTTAGTAGATAGAGTCGCCAAGACTCCAAACCTGCCACTTTTTGCTCTGTCCACCGCAACAGGCTTTCAAAACGTAACCGCTACAGAATTCCTAAATGAGGTCAAATCATTGGCCAAGGGACTCATCGCTTCTGGCATACAGCCAAGTCAAGGTGTAGCAATTATGAGCCGCACTCGTTACGAGTGGACGCTGATGGATTTCGCAATCTGGTTTGCCGGTGGAGTCACCGTTCCGATTTACGAAACTTCATCTGCATCACAGATGGAATGGATTCTTTCCGATAGCGACACAGTGGCACTGTTCACTGAAAACCAAGAGCACGTGCGACGTTTCGAACAAATCAAGGCTGCCGTCCCGCTAGTCCGCACAGTGATGACTTTTGAAAATGGTGATCTTTCGGAATTAAAAAAGCGCGGGAAAGATATTTCAGACGAAACCGTGGAGCAGCGTCGTAAAATTTCCAAGCTAAACGAACTTGCCACAATTATCTACACATCCGGAACCACCGGAAAACCAAAGGGCTGCGAACTCAGCCACAGAGGATTCGTAGAACTCAGCAAGAATGCAACGCTAGACCTTAGCGATGTGGTTGTTGCCGGTCGAAGCACCGTTTTGTTCTTGCCACTGGCACACGTCTTTGCTCGTTTTGTAGAAGTTCTTTGTGTACATGGCGGCATTCGAGTGGCTTTCCAGCCAGATACCACGAAGGTTGCGGCAACTTTCGAGTCATTCAAGCCGGAATTCATTTTGGCCGTACCCCGAGTCTTCGAAAAGGTTTATAACTCTGCCGAGCAGAAAGCTGAAGCTGGTGGCAAGGGTGAGATCTTCAGAAAAGCAGCTGCGGTCGCTATCGCTTGGTCAGAGGCACTAGATACCAATAAAGGTCCGAGTGTAAAACTTGCACTCCAGCACTTCATTTTCGACAAATTGGTATATAAAAAAATTCGCTCAGCCATGGGTGGCAAACTTCAATACGTAATTTCAGGTGGAGCTCCGCTAGGCACTCGATTGGGACATTTCTTCCGTGCCATTGGCGTAATTGTTCTCGAAGGCTACGGACTTACTGAAACAACAGCTCCAGCCACCATCTCAAGGCCTCAGACTCTAAAGATTGGCAAGGTTGGTCAGCCTCTGCCAGGAACCGCGGTAAAGATTGCAGCAGATGGTGAAATTTGGACCAGTGGCCA
>JBEGSY010000006.1:0-10460 GCA_041179725.1 Actinomycetota bacterium
GCTGATTTCTGCGCAGCGAGCCCGGCAGGAATCGATTGTTCCAACACAACGTTCCCTAGCGTTCCTGCGCATGAAGTCTTAGTGGTTACGTTGACACTCAAACCAACAGCTGGAGCCGTTAGCGAATTGCGTGCATCGTTGACAGAAAGATTTCTAACATCCGGAACCATGACCTTGCCATTTGAAATTACAAGATTAACCACGGTGCCAGGAATAACCGACGAGCCAACCATCGGATCACTTGCGGTTACCTGACCCATCACTACGGTTGCAGAGTTTTCTTGAGTGATTGTGCCAAGAGTCAATTTCGCAGCGGTAAGTGCATCACGAGCTTGCTGCTCGGTCATACCTTTGAGTTCTGGCATCAGAACAGATGCAGCACCAGAAGAAACCTTCACGGTGATGCTGGTGTTCTCTGGAACCTTGGTGCCGGCAATTGGATCGGTGCTGATGATCTGATCTAGCGGAATGGTTTCGTTTGGCTCGTATACCTTGAGCACTATCAGGTTCTGCTGAGTAAGCGCGTTGTAGCCGTCGGCGTAGGTCTTGCCAACCACGTCGGTAACCGCGATGCCGCCATTACCGGGGGTGATGTTGAGGTTCAGATTGCCGAAGATGCCTAGGAAGGCAATTAGGCCAACAATGACCACAGCCACCGCGGTACCTACGCCCCAGAGCACGCCGGCGTTCGGGCGACCACTCTTTACGCTGCCAATGCTCGTAGTGACCGGAGCGCTGAGGTCAACGCCGAGTGCGGCAAAAGGATTGGTGTTTGGCACCGAGTCGTCGAAGCTTGGCTGAACCTCAGTTGGCACTAGAACCTGCGTTGGGAGCGGCTCGACAGTGATCGGGTGTTCAACCACTTCGTTTTCTTCTGTCGCTGGACCATTTAGTAGTTCAGCAAAAACCGTCGCTGGACCCGCATCGTGAGAATCGGCATCGTCGAGTGACCACGAAGTGGTGTGCACTACTGGTTCGGCAGCTGGCTGTTCCTTTGCGGGAGCGACTGAAAGTGCAATAGGTGAACCATTGGCAGCGGCAATCAAGTGCTCACGGAAATCTTCGGCAGTTTGGAAACGTTCGTTGCGATTTTTTGCCAAGCCGTGAAGAACAACCTGATCAAGCTCGGCACTGATGTTTGAGTTGTACTGCGACGGAGGGGTAACTGCTTCGCTCACGTGCTGGTAAGCAACCGAAACTGCAGTGTCCCCTTTGAACGGAGGACGGCCCGCGAGCATTTCGTAGAGTAGTACGCCGGTTGAATAAAGATCGGTTCGTGCATCTACCGTTTCACCTTTAGCTTGCTCTGGTGAAAAATATTGTGCGGTGCCCATGATGCCAACTGTGTTAGCCATGGTTGCTGAAGATTCAGAAACTGCGCGCGCGATTCCGAAGTCCATCACTTTGATTTGATCGTTGTCGGTGATCATTACGTTCGCCGATTTAATGTCTCGGTGAATCACTCCGGCCTTGTGAGAAAACTCGAGTGCGGTCAAAATTCCAGAAGCGTAGTTAACGGCCTCTTCGATTGACAACCGACGCTCGTGCAAAACTTCGCGAAGTAGTTTGCCCTTTACAAATTCCATGATGATAAACGGGTGCTTAATCTGGTTGCCGTTAGCATCGGTGTCGATGTCTTCTCCGGCATCGTAAACACGCACGATAGTTGGGTGTGAAATCTTGGCAGAGGCCTGAGCTTCATTGCGGAAGCGGTCTTCGAAAGAAGGGTCGTTGGCTAGGTCTGGCTTGAGTAGCTTGATTGCGACCGTGCGGCCGAGTCGGGTGTCTGTGCCTTCGTAAACTTCGGCCATTCCCCCGCGGCCAATTAGGCTGCCAACCTCATAGCGGCCAGCAATCAGACGCTGATTCATCTCTCTCCAGTCGTTCCTGTTTAGTCTAGTTATTGGTTTTCGTCGGGGCTGGGTGAAACCTGAGACGCCGGTGCGTAGAAGATCACGTGAATAGTGCTACCCACCTGAACTGTTCCCATCGGCGATGCAGAGTAAACCTGGTTCAGTTTTGGATCATTATCCGGAACAGTATCGCCAGCTTGTGCATCAACCGCGAGTCCAAGAGATTCAAGATGGGTAATCACTTCTTCCACCGACAATCCGATGACATCGGTACTCAAAATAACTACATCGTTTGATGCCGGAGTGGTTTCGGTTGGTGTTGAGCTAGGTGTGTATGGAGTAAAAGTTGGTCCAGGTTGGTGTTGCGAAATTGCTCCGACCACGATTGCAACCACGATTGCAACTGCCGAAACTCCCAGCAGTGCGAGCACTGCAATCCAAGGCCAGACCACTGGCTTCTTTGGTGCCTTAACTTCTTGCACCGGAATCACAGTGGTCTTGTCGGTCAAGTTTGCTTGTGTAATAACTTTGGTGGCAGCCGAACGAGTTGGCGCATAACTCATTAACGATTCGGCGCGTTCCGCTAATGCGAGTGCAGAGGCTGGACGCTGGTTTGGCTTTTTTGCGAGGCACAGCATGATCAAGTTGCGCACGCGTTGATCGATTGCCGACGGCAATGCCGGTGGTGCGTCATTAATTTGCGCCATGGCAATTGCCATTTGGTTTTCGCCACCAAATGGTCGGTGTCCGGCGAGTGCCTCGTAGGCAACAATGCCGAGCGAGTAGATGTCGGTTGAAGGGCTTGCCGGTTTACCAGTTGCTTGTTCCGGTGCAAGATACTGAACAGTTCCCATCACCTGTCCGGTTGCAGTCAGGTGTGCCTGGTCGGCAACGCGAGCAATTCCGAAGTCGGTTATTTTGACTTCTCCGTTTGGAGTGATTAGTAGGTTTCCAGGCTTCACATCGCGGTGCACTAAGCCTTCAATATGAGCTTCATGCAAGGCTCGCGCGGTTTGAGAGACGATGTCCAGCACCTTGTCGCTGGTCAAAGTCTTTTCGCGCTCCAGGAGCTTAGCTAAGGATTCACCAGGGACCAGCTCCATGACCAGGTAGGCGCTACCGGCGTCCTCTCCGTAGTCGAAGACGCTCGCAATGCCGTCGTGGGTAACCATGGCAGCGTGACGGGCCTCGGTGCGAAAACGCTCGATAAAGCCCGGGTCGCCGAGGTATTCGGGCTTCAGGATCTTGATGGCAACATCGCGGGCGATAACTTCGTCGTGGGCCTGCCAAACCTCGCCCATGCCGCCAATGGCGATGCGGCTGATTAGTTTGTATCGGCCGCCGTATAGCTGCCCTACCTCTGGCTTCATTTGCGCAACACCGCCTGCATAACCTTTGCAGCAACCGGAGCCGCGAGTGTGTTTCCACGACCTGCTTGCCCCATGCCTCCCCCATCTTCAATTACAACTGCGATTGCAACTTTCGGATTATTTGCCGGAGCAAATCCGGTGAACCAAAGTGTGTACGGCTCACCTTTACCGTTTTGCGCAGTTCCAGTTTTTCCAGCAACGGAGACACCTTTGATTGCTCCGTTTGAACTCACTCCACTTGCCACTGCCGCAATCATCATTTTCTTAACCTGGTCTGCGGTTGCAGAGGAAACCGGAGTCGAAAATTCGGAAGGTGAAGGTGCAAACAACGATGACAAGTTTGCTGACTGAACGTTCTCAATCAAATTAGGTTTCATTAGCTTTCCACCGTTGGCAATGGCAGCAGAGATCATTGCAATTTGCAACGGAGTTACGCGGTCATCAAATTGTCCGAACGAAGAAAGTCCAAGTTGCGCATCGTCCATATTTTCCGGATAAGTACTTGCTGTGGAACGCAACGGAGTTTCAATTGCTTTTCCAAAACCGAATTTCTCTGCCTGTGCACGAATTGCATCTTGGCCGAGAGCAATTCCGAGTTGAGCAAATGGAATGTTGCAAGAAAGTTTTAGTGCGTCTGCAATAGTCACTGTGCTTTTGCCACCGCACTTACCTTCACCAGAATTTTGAATGTAGGTGTTGGTGCCGGGCAGCTGGAACTTAACCGGGTTAGGCAACGTTGATTCCGGAGTGTACTTGCCAGACTCAAATGCTGCAGAGGCCACCAAAATTTTGAATACCGAACCGGGTGCGTAAAGAGTTCCGCTAATCGCCTTGTTGACCAACGGCGAACTCTTGTCGTTCAAAAGGCGTGCGTAGCTCTCACCCGAGCTGGTGCCGTTATGCACTGCAAGAAGGTTGGCATCGAAGCCGGGCTTGGAGACCATGGCCAGAATGTTTCCGGTGTTTGGCTCAATAGCAACCACGGCACCCTTGAGGTTACCCATGGCATCCCAGGCGGCCTTCTGCACCACGGGATCGATGGTTAGTTCTACCGCAGCACCGGTCAAAGGGTTGCCACTAAGTAAGGCGTTGATTTGCTCAAAGAACTGAGTTGAGTTCTTGCCGGTGAGATAGCTGTTCATCGCCGATTCAAGACCGGTAGCTCCCTGATAAAAGCTAAAGAATCCAGTGATTGCCGAGTACATCGAGCTCGAGTAAACGCGGGTGTAGTGGAAGTTATCGTCCGAATTTTTTGAGTAGGCGATTGGTTCTCCATCAACCAAAATCGCTCCGCGTTGCGTTTTGTATGAGTCGTAAACCGACCGCACATTCCGAGGATCTTGTGCAAGTGAATCTGCACTCAAAACTTGAATAGTTGAAGATGATACAAGTAGCGCAGCGAACATCGCGATGATTACTGCAACTACTCTTTTGAGTTCGCGATTCATCGTGCACCTCCTGCCTTAGCGCTGTCTGAGATGCGCAGCAGTAGACCGATGATGATCCAGTTAGCAAGAAGAGATGAACCACCGGCGGCGAGCAGTGGTGTGGTTAAACCGGTAAGTGGAACAACTCGAGTAACACCACCGATAACGATGAAAGTTTGCAGTGCAATTACAAAACTTAAACCGATTGCAAGCAGCTTGCTGAAGTCGTCGTTGTGATTGAAAGCGATGCGAGCTCCACGTGCAACAATCAAAAGGTAAATTGCAAGAATTGCAAAAATGCCGGCAAGTCCAAGTTCTTCACCGAGGGATGCAATGATGAAGTCACTCTCTGCGAGTGGAACTAGTTGCGGAACACCGCCACCAAGTCCGGTGCCAATCACGCTGCCGTGTGCCATTCCAAAAATGCCCTGCACCAGCTGATAGCTGCCACCAACTGCGTCGTAGTGCGTCGGATCGAAGGGATTCAGCCAAGCATTGAATCGACCAGAAACGTAATCCATCAAACGTGATGCAAGAAACGCAGAAGTGAAAAACATTCCTAGGCCAACCACAACGTAAATTGCTCGACCGGTTGCCACGTAGATCATCACTAGGAACAATCCGAAGTACAAGAGTGAGGTACCGAGGTCGCGTTCTCCAACCAAAACCAAGAGGCTTACGGCCCAGATGGCCAAAATCGGGCCTAGCTCGCGGGCGCGAGGCAACTGCAACCCGAGGAACTTCGGACCAACCAATGCCAGTGACTCGCGACGGGTCACCAGGTAACCGGCAAAAAATACGGTCAGCGCAATCTTGGCTAGCTCACCTGGTTGGAAGGTCAGGCCGCCAATCGAAAGCCAGAGGTGTGCGCCGTTGATGGTCTTGCCGATGAAGGGCAGCATTGGGGAGATTAGTAGCGCCAGACCGATCACCATAGAGATGTACACGTATCGGCGCAGGAACAGGTGGCTTGGGATGAACCAAATCACCAGACCAGCAGCCACAATCGCCACTACCGTCCAAATCACTTGCTTAACGCCAAACAGTTCGGAGCCGCCATTGGCGATTGCAGCAAGGTCGAGTCGGTAAATTTCGGCGACACCCAGTCCGTTTAGCAGCATGGCCGCGGGCAAAATCAGCGAGTCGGCTTCCCTAGCCTTCAATCTGAGCAGCAGGTGCAGCAACAAGCTGGCCACTGCCAGCGGAGCCCAGTAAACCAAGATGTCCCAGGTGAGAATCTCGATAGTCGATAGCTGAATCTGAGCCAGCTCAAACGCATTGATACCCATGGCAAATAGCAGCAACATCAATTCAATGTTTCGGTTGCGTGGCACAACTCGAACGATCTTGGAGATGTCTATCGCCGCAGTTTGGGTACTCAATTACTCACCACCCAATTTAAGAAGCGTTTGCAACTTGTTCAGGATGTCCATAATCGAATCACCACTGATGGTTCGTTCAACCAGTTCTTTTTGGTAAGGATTTAGTTCCGAAATCAAAGTTGAGGTGCGCTCATACAAAGTGCTGAAACGCAAAGGACCAAATGCTTCGCGAATACCTTTGAAAATCGCGACGTAACCATCTTGCTCGCCGATGTAGAAGCGTGTCTGGGTGTAGTTGTAAAGCGAGTTCAACAGAATTACAACAAATGCAATCAGAATCAGTACCAACGTCGCACTGCGAATTTTGCGCCAGCGCACCTTGGCACGAGTTTCGTTGAGAATTTTTTCGAGTAGTTCTTCGGACTCAACTGCAAACTCTGCATCTGCTGGTTGACGAGTAAGTAGGTCTCGGATAATGCGCGGGTTGAAAATTTCAACTATGCGGCGACCCTTGTGCTCCGCAATTACGACATCATTTTCAGCTGAGCCAACAAAAATTGGAGTTGGTGCTGCAGTTAACTGAACATTTGGCGAGAGTACGTC
Source organism: Actinomycetota bacterium (assembly GCA_041179725.1). Taxonomy (GTDB): domain Bacteria; phylum Actinomycetota; class Actinomycetes; order Actinomycetales; family Microbacteriaceae; genus Rhodoluna. The sequence continues at coordinate 6,576 of JBEGSY010000006.1, forward strand.
CACAACTACGACGGTGACGTTGTCAGGAGCTCCGTGTTCAAGTGCTTCATAAACGAGAAGTTCAGCGGCCTCTTCAACATCGACAGTCTTGTTTAAAACAATTTGCGAAATTACATCTTCTGGAACGACACCTGAAAGTCCATCACTGCAAAGCAACCAGCGATCACCAGGAATTGCATCATGAATCTCAGAATCAATTTCAAGTTCAATTTCGACATCGCCAAGAACACGCATCAATACATTTCGACGTGGATGCACGAGTGCTTCTTCTTCGGTGATGCGACCGGTATCCACCAGTCGTTGAACAAAAGTGTGATCCTTAGAAACTTGCTTTAGCTTGCCTTCGGTTACTCGATAAATTCGCGAGTCACCGATGTGCGAAAGAGCAATCTTGTTGTCGACAACCATTAGGCCGGAGAACGTGGTTCCCATTCCGCGAAGCTCTTGGTGGTCGGCAACTGTCCTGCTCAACTTTTCGTTGGCAGCAACCAACGCCGAATCAATTACATTGATTGCTTGCTTAGGCGACTCGTAGTGCTGGTCTACGCCAGCCACGGCCTGCGAAACCATTGCCGATGCGATGTCTCCACCGGCGTGCCCACCCATGCCGTCGGCCACAAAGAAGAAGTTATAGCCGGCATAACCGGAGTCCTGGTTGCTCTTACGAACCTTGCCGATATTGCTGGCCGCAAAGGCTTGCACCGTCATTGCAGGTTACGCTCGCAATTCAAAAATGGTTTTACCAATTCGAATTGACTGTCCAACTTTCACCACTGCTGGCGTGCCAATTCGGTTTTCCCCGATGTAAGTTCCGTTGGTTGAATTCAAATCCTGAATCAGCCAATCATTATTGATCAAAACCAATTTGGCGTGCTGGGTGGATGCATACTCGTCGTCAATCACCAGATCGCTATTTTCCGCGCGACCAATAGTTAGCTCACGACCAACCAATCGCACTTCGGTACCTTTACGTGGACCATCGGTGACTAAAACTTTTGTTGCGCTACTTCCGCTCGGTTCACTCATCAGCGCTTCGGTTAACGAATTGGATGGAGCTGATGGAATAACCGGCTGCGAAACACGCTGTGGAGCATTTGCTTCAGCAACTCGCGAAACAACTTTTTGTCCGAATAGGTCTGCACGAATTACAGAAATAATCGTGAAAATGAAAGTCCACAGAACTACAAGAAACGCAATGCGAACAATAAATAGCGCTAACTCACTCATTGCTCACCTTGTTTGCCACTACGCGAAAAACGAAATCGCTTCGTCCTGCTGAAATAACCGAATCGTTCTGAAGCGGACTTTCCGAAATTGATTGACCATTAAGTTTGGTTCCGTTGGTCGAACCGAGGTCGCGAACTCCAGCTTTCGAACCGTCCCACAAAATTTCAAAATGCTTGCGAGAAAGTCCTGAGTCATCGATTTGTATGTCCGCAGCCGCATCACGTCCGATAGAGGTGCGAGCACCGGTCAATAGGTAGCGACGACCGGCAACTTCGAGTGCCGGAGCCCAGGTAACTTCGATCTCCTCGGTGGTTGAAGTAACCGAGACCTGCCCGAGTGGCAGACTTCCATCTTCGATCAACTTGATATCGAGCGCGGCTCCAAACTGAAAACCCTGCTTCTGTGCGTGTTTTTGAGTTAGGTCAGTAAGCTCCGAAACCAAATTGGCACCTAGTGCTCGCATTCGAGCGAAGTCGGCAGCAGAAAGTCGAACTACAAACGTGTTTGGGGCCAAGATGCGATCACGGCTAACGATGCTGGCCTTGGCATCCATCTCGGCACGAATGGCCGAGGCAATTTCGATTGGCTGAAGCTCGCTTTTGAAGGTTTTAGAAAAGGCGCCCGTGACAATGCGCTCTAAACCCTTTTCAAAGTTCTCTAAGAAACCCAAGAAGCACCGCCTTTCGAACCAGTTTAACCGTGAACTCTAAGAAAACCCTGCCCCTAAGTCGCAAGCCAAAAAGCCCGAACCTCCAAGTTGGCTGGGAGGTTCATCAAGAATCCCTGTTTCACAGGCTTTTTCGCAGGGTCTTTCTTTACTTTGAACCTGTCCCCAACGAAAGGATCCACCAAATGGATAAGAAACTAAGCACCAAGATTGCAGCAGCCGGAGTTGGCATCGTAGCCCTAGCCGGTATTTCAATTGCTAGCCCTGCCCTAGCGGTTACTGACAGCAGCACCGGTTCAACCACCTCAACCACCGCTCCTACCTTCGGTAAGGGTCACGGCAAGGGTGGTCACGGCATGAAGGGTGGCGCTATGACCACTCAGACCGTAACCGTAAACGTACCGACCGACGGCACCTACATGCTTGTAGTCACCGAGGCTGCTCCAACTCTTCCAGTTGGCGCAACCCCACCAACCGACGCTAACGGCAAGGCACTTCCAGCCCCTAAGGCTCGCAGCCAGGCTATTGCCCTTACCGGCACTGGCACCCAGACCGTTACAATTCCTGGCCTACACACCGGCAAGTTCACTGTTCAGCTGGTCAAGGTCTCCGGAACCGCTGTAAACGGCGAAGTTGGCACTGACGGGAAGTTAATCGCCCCGATCACTGTTGGCTAAGTTGTAAGTTCCCTTACTTCTCCGTTGAATGCGAAAAGGACCCCAGAAATGGGGTCCTTTTTTGCTGCCAAACCCTGGCCCCCAATCGGCCTAGAACCCTTATAAACACTGGAAACTACAAGCGTGTAATTTGTCAGGAAACGACCCATTTCGGAGGTAGAATTTGAGGGTTAGCAACCCCGAATATCAGTCGCTCCAGGAGTGCATTTCAGTGGGCCTAATCCAGTAAAAGGAGCACCAAATGAACGCACCCGACAACACCTACGACGCCGGAAATATCCAGGTTCTGGAAGGCCTCGAAGCCGTCCGCAAGCGTCCGGGCATGTACATTGGCTCCACTGGTCCACGTGGCCTTCACCACCTGGTTTACGAAATCGTAGATAACTGTGTCGACGAGGCGCTCGCGGGCTACTGCGACACCATCGATGTCACCATCACCAAAGACGGCTGGATCCGCGTTGCCGACAACGGCCGAGGAATCCCGGTAGCTGTTCACCCAACCGAGGGTAAGAGCACCCTCGAAGTTGTACTCACCGTTTTGCACGCTGGTGGAAAATTCGGCGGTGGCGGTTACGCAGTCTCCGGTGGACTTCACGGCGTGGGTGCTTCGGTAGTTAACGCACTTTCCACCGAACTACGTGCCGTGGTTGCACGTGATGGTCACCTCTGGACTCAGCAGTTCAAGATGGGTGTTCCAACCGCAGATGTTAAGCAGGGTCCAAAGTCTGACACCACCGGAACCGTAATCGAATTCTTAGCTAACCCAGATATTTTCGAAACCGTCGAATACGACTACGAAACATTGCGTCAGCGTTTCCAGCAGATGTGTTTCCTTAACAAGGGATTGCAGATCAGCTTGCTCGACGAGCGCAGTGGTCGCGAAGACACTTATCTCTACGAAAAAGGTTTGGCCGATTACGTTGAGTACCTTAACTCAACCAAGAAAACCGAAGTGGTTAACCCAGAAATCATCGGCTTCGAATCAGAAACCAAAGAGAAAAACCTAAGCGTTGAAATTGCAATGCAATGGACCACCAGCTACAACGAGTCGGTTCACACTTATGCAAACACCATCAACACTCACGAAGGTGGAACTCACGAAGAAGGTTTCCGTGCTGCGCTGACTAGTTTGCTTAATAAGTACGCACGTCAAACAAACTTGCTCAAAGAAAAAGACGAAAACCTAACCGGTGATGACTGCCGCGAAGGATTAACTGCCGTCATCTCTGTAAAGATTGCTGAGCCACAATTCGAGGGTCAGACCAAAACCAAACTCGGTAACACCGAGGTTAAAGCCTTCGTGCAAAAAGTTGT
>JBEGSY010000007.1:0-3007 GCA_041179725.1 Actinomycetota bacterium
CTTCTAGCTACGTAATTGCCATAGCGAGCCTGGTTTTGGCCGGACTGGCCATGGTTCAGGCGATTTGGTTCGATCAGCAAAACGGTGTCAAAACCGGCAGCATTGTGCTGTTTCTGCTGGGACTTATTTGGACTTACTACGTCTTCCCAAAGGTTGAGCTCAAGCCCGACCAGGTAATCATCACTAACCCACTTACCAAAAGCGATATCGGCTTTGGAGCTATCGAAGATGTTGACACTCGCTTCGCTTTGAAACTTGTCGGCGACGGCAAGGCGGTCAGCGCTTGGGCAGCACCGGCTCCCGGCCGACACAGACACCGCAGCGCCTCGCCCGAGGATTTCAAGTTTCTTGGCCTTAGAAGCGGTGAGTCGGTTCGACCTGGCGATCTCCCCAGCTCGATTTCCGGCTCTTTCGCCTACCAAATCAGAAGAGCCATCGAGGAAAGTAAAACCGATAACCGCAGCTGGAGCACCAAGCCCAACTGGCTGGGTGTCGCAAGCTTGGTCATTCCACTTGTGGTTTTGGTTGCGACCCATATTTAGAACTTCTTCTTAAAAAGTCTTGCAGTAGCGCGGTCCTTGCGGCTGATTCGACGCTTTTGACGAGGGTCAAATGCATCTCGCAGTCCATCACCAATGAAGTTAATGCACAAGGCAATGGTGACAATGAATAGACCTGGCCACCAGAACAACCATGGGTAGACGGTGAACGAGTCCTGGTTGGTTGAAATCAAAGCACCGAGCGAGGTATCTGGTGCAACCACGCCGAAGCCTAGGTAGCTCAAGGCGGTTTCCAGCAAGATCGCACCGGACATCAGTAGCGATACCGAAACGATTACCACACCGATGGCATTCGGCAGAATGTGCTTGAAGATAATGCGCAGGTTCGATGCACCGGCAACGCGCGCTGCGTCAACGAATTCGCGCTCACGGAGCGAAAGGAACTCTCCTCGCACCAGGCGGGATAGGCCGGTCCAGGAAACCAGACCCAGGAACAAAGCGAGGAAGAAGACGCCGAGGTTTCCGATCTGAATACCGATAACGGCACCGATGATCAAGGTTGGGATGGTGATGATCAAGTCAACAAATCTCATGATGAGCTGGTCGATCCACTTGCCAAAGAATCCGGAGATAGCACCCATTACGGTTCCGATAAATGCAGCTACCGCACCGATGATAAACATCACTGTGATGGACTGCTGTGCACCGCGAATAACCAGAGCAAAGTAGTCCTGGCCAATCGAGTCCTGACCAAACGGGTGATCACCGATGTTAAAGCCGGTGCCGTCGATAAAGGCAGGGATTAGGTCAAGAGTTGGTTCACCCATGATGCCTTGCAGTGGTGGTAGGTCAGTAAAGTCCCACTTCCACCAACCCATGATGCGGATTGGGTTCTCGCTGGAACCGAGCGCCAAACCACCTGCGGTAAAGACAAACACAATGATGAAGACCAGCACGAACAGCGAGATCATCGCTGCACGGTGTCTTACAAAGCGACGCAGCACAATCTGGCCCTGAGATAGGCCTGCGGTTTCGCGCTGCTCTAGAGAGTCCTCAGAGCCCTTGGCTTCGTTGTCTAGATTCATGTCTTTTTCGCTCATTTACTTAGTCACTCGAATTCTTGGGTCTAGGGCCGAATAAACCAGGTCTGCAATCAAGTTGAACAACAGTGCCGAAACGCTGGTGATCAAAACCACGGCCATAACAAGGTTGAGGTCGAACTTTGCCAAACCGGAGTTGAACAGCGTTCCCATACCGCGCCAAGCAAAGACCTGCTCAGTGATGATCGCGCCACCTAGGATTCCGGCAAAGTCGAAAGCCATGATGGTGGTCAATGGAATCAGCGCGTTGCGGAAGGCGTGACGCATGATTACGGTGCGCTCGGTTAGTCCCTTGGCGCGGGCGGTGCGAATGTAATCCTGGTTCAAAACCTCAAGCAGTGATGCTCTCGAGTAGCGCACGTAACCTGCCACCGAAACCAGCATCAGCGCTGCGGTTGGCAACAGTAGGTGAGTAAAGCCGTCGACTCCCATAATCCAGTAGTCGCCCGCAATTTCTGGAATTGAGTCACCAACAGTGGCAATTGGGCGACCGAAAATCCATTCGTTGTTGTAGTACTCGTCCCAGCTCTGCATGAAGCGGTCCAGCACGATAAGACCAGCGCTCAGGAAGGCGACAATCATTCCGGTACGAGCTGCAGCAGATCGGTCATCGCCACCGAATGCAAATCCAACTAGGTAACCAACGGCAATAGTCGCCGCAGCCAACAGCCACATCATGGAACCATCGAAGGTCTCGGTGAAGATTGGCTGCATCACGAAGTAGAACACTGGAGTAAGGGCTGCTAGGCCAAGTGAAATCCAAAGCACACGGCGGTTAGAAATACCGGTTGACAGCTGAGTGATTCCAAGTGCGATACCAAACGCCATCACAGTGATCATAACCGGACCTAGTGAAGGGGTGAGCAACCAGCCGGTTGCCGAGATGTAGGACAGCACAGCAAAGTTCAGAGCGAACGCTCCAGCCAAGGTAATGAAGAACCGCTTTCGATCTCCCCCCAGGATGCCGGCAAAGATGAAGGCTCCAACGAAGGACATGCCTACCAACCAGTTAGTCGAGATAACCGGGTCGTATAGGAAGTTATTGAACTCGATGGCGGCAAACTGCTTGAGCAGCACTGCCACCCAGAAAATCGGGAGCGAGAAGAACAAGAAAGCAATGAAAGTGATCGTGTAGTCAAAACGGCTGTACTGGCGCAGCGCGCTGATGATTCCGATTGAGATACCGAAAACGATAGAAAGAATGGTCGAAATGATTACCAGTCGGATGGTGATTGGAATGGCCATGCCGATGATGTCGATTACGGCACTACCCTCAATTGTTAGACCAAAAGTTGGAGCAGCTCCCCCGATCCCAAGAATGCCGATAAGCCAGTTGAAGTAACGCACCGGTGGTGGCACATCCAACTGTAGGTCCTTGATTGCCTTCTCAAGCAAGAACTGAGCGTT
>JBEGSY010000008.1:0-14216 GCA_041179725.1 Actinomycetota bacterium
GCCTCGATGCGCGGGTCGGTTTTCCGGGTGCGCGAGAAATCGCTCAAGCCAGTCATGCCCTCGTCCCCAGTGCGGGTGTAAATCTTGGTGAGTTTGACCATGGCTCAAGTCTAGGCTGGACTAATGCTGTTCCTTTTACCACCATCCGAGACCAAGGCCAAAAAGCCTTATCCGGGAGCAGCGGAGAACTCGCTGAGTGTTAGTCAGGTGGCACTCGCCTTTGGTTCGCTCGGTCAAGCCCGAGCAAAGGTTGCCAAACTCGCGGCAGATCAAAAAATTTTCAAGGCGCCAACCATGATGGCAATCGATCGTTATACCGGCACGCTCTATGGAGCGGTTCACGGGCGAGGCCTCAAGGGAACGCCAACGGAGTTTGCTCATCTCAGTGAATCGGCGATGGCAAGAGCTAAAGAGATCGTGCTTATCCAGTCGGCACTGTTCGGATTAATTCCAGCCACGGCGTTGATTCCTGACTACAAGTTTTCGGCGACTCCAAAGTTGAAGACAATCTGGGTTGAGCCCCATCAGGTTGTGTTCCGCAGGCTAAATGGAATAATCATCGACATGCGTTCGAAGCAATATGGAGCGCTTGCCCCAATTCCCGAAGATCTAGAGAGTTACTTTCTTGATGTGGTACTCGAAGCAGCCGACGGCACTCGGAGTTCGATGAACCACTTCAACAAGAAATCCAAGGGCGAGCTAATTCACGCGGTATTGAATTCCAAGGTGCTGCCGAAGACCATTTCTGATCTGCGCAAGATTGCCAAGAAGGCAGGCTTTGGCTTGGAGCAAAGCGGACGTGAACTAACGCTTATAGTTGCGCACGCCTAAAGCAACCTGGGGCGTGGTCGTTGACCATGCCGGTGGCTTGCATCAGGGCGTACATTGTGGTGGCACCGACAAAGCCGAAACCGAGTTTGCGCAAGTGCTTGCTGAGCGCCTCGGATTCCGGGGTTGTGGCAATCCAATCGAAAGATGCGGCAGCTCGAGTATTTTTGTTCGGTGCAAAACTCCAAACGACTTCAGAGATACTGACTCCGGATTTTTGTAACTCCAAAATCAACTGCGCGTTTTTGATGGTGCTCAGAATCTTGGCCCTATTGCGAATAATGCCTTCGTCTTGCATCAATCTCTCGACATCGGCTTCGGTGAACTTGCTCACCTTCTTGAGGTCGAAGTTCTTGAAGGCTTTGCGGAAACCGTCGCGACGTTTCAGGATGGTGATCCAGGAGAGCCCGGCCTGAAAGCCCTCGAGGGCAATGCGCTCGAACATTTCCTGGTCGCCGGTTAGCGGCACGCCCCACTCGGTGTCGTGGTATTCGATGTAAAGCGAATCCTTGCCCGGCCAACTGCAGCGCACCAGGCCGTCTTCGAAGCGATGGGTGTGTGCCATTACTTGTATTCGATGCCTTCGAGCTCGAGCAACCACTCCTTGGTTGGAATGCCATCGCCACCCGAGTAGCCGGTGATCTTTTTGTTGCTGCCCAGTACGCGGTGGCAACCAATAATTAGTGGCACCGGATTGGCACCAACGGCGCCGCCAATAGCTCGTGCGGCAAGTGGCTTGCCAATTTTTTCGCCGATGTCGCCATAGGTAACTGTTTTGCCAAATCCGGTTTTGGCAATTACCTTCCACACCGCTTTTTGGAATTCGGTGCCTTCCAGATGAAAAGGTAGATCGAACTTAGTTAGTTTGCCAGCTAAAAAAGCGAGCACCTGCTTCTTGGCTTCGGTTAGAACTTTTGAGGTGCCGAGATTTGAATCTTTGTGGGACATCACAAGTGAAGTGATTTTTTCGCCTTCGGCTTGGATGGTGATCCATCCGATAGGGGAGTCGAAACAGATTTGAGCGAAAGTCATAGAGAAAGACTAAGGCCGAGTCCCAATTGGAACTCGGCCTTTGCCTATGTTGTGGATGATTACATTTGCTTCCAAGCGTGGTCTAGTGCTCCACGCAAGATCTGCTCCATCTCATCGAACTCTGACTGTCCGATGGTTAGAGGAGGTGCAAGCTGAACCACAGGGTCTCCGCGGTCATCCGAGCGGCAGTACAAGCCCTCTTCAAACATGCGCTGTGACAAGATGCCACGGAGCAGCTTCTCTGACTCTGCGTCGTTGAAGGTTTCCTTGGTGTTCTTGTCCTTGACGAGCTCGATAGCCCAGAAGTAACCGATACCGCGAACGTCTCCGACGATCGGTAGGTCACGTAGCTTCTCGAGTGTGTTCTTGAACGCTGTTTCGTTGCGAGCAACATTGCCAACCAGGTCTTCCTCGTCAAAGATGTCGAGGTTCTCCAGTGCAACCGCGCAAGAAACCGGGTGACCACCGTAGGTGTAACCGTGCGAGAAAATCGTGGTTCCGTGCTTGAACGGTTCGAACAACTTCTCGGCAACCATCAACGCACCGATTGGGGCGTAGGCGGAGGTCATCCCCTTGGCGCAAACCAGCATGTCTGGCTCAAAGCCGTAACGCTCGCTGGCAAACATGGTTCCGGTGCGGCCAAAGCCGTCGATGGTTTCGTCGGCCACGATAAGTACGTCGTACTTGTCGCAGATTTCACGAACGCGATCGAAGTAGATCTTCGGTGCTGTGAAGCAACCACCAGAGTTTTGAACTGGTTCAAGGAAGAACGCAGCAACGGTGTCTGGGTCTTCGAACAGAATCATTTCTTCAACTCGGTTAGCTGCCCAAAGTGCGAATTCTTCTTCGGTTGCAAACTCATCTTGCGCGCGGTACCAGTTGGTGTTTGGCACACGGAAGGTGCTTGGCACTAGCGGTTCATATGCCTTCTTCATCGAAGGAATACCGGTTAGTGAAAGTGCTCCGTGACTGGTGCCGTGGTAGGCAACTGAACGAGTCAATACCTTGTGCTTGGTCGGCTTGCCGATCAACTTGAAGTAGTGCTTCGCTAGTTTCCATGCTGTCTCGTTTGCTTCTCCACCGCCAGTGGTAAAGAACACACGAGAAAGGTTTTTAGGTGCGTAAGAAAGCAGACGCTCAGATAGCTCGATGCCTGGCTTGTGAGCATGTGACCAGAGCGGGAAGTAATCCAGCTCTTTCATTTGCTTAGCTGCGGCTTCGGCTAGACGAGTTCGTCCGTGTCCTGCGTTTACTGAGAACAGTGAAGAAATACCATCGAAGTACTTCTTACCGTTTTGATCCCAGAAGTGGTGTCCTGATGCCTTGGTGATGATAGGAATCTCACCCTTGGCGGTGTAGAACGGGCTGTGTCGAGTGAAGTGAAGGAACATGTTTTCCTTCGCTGACTCTTGCAGCATTTGTGGGGTTACTTCTTTTCCGCTCTTTCGTGCGTCTAGAAGTGGGGTGGCGCGGTCGGCTTTAGCATCGGTCGTCCCATTCGACGGCTTGAAAACAGATTTGACTCCGTCAACAAGTTTGCTCACCAGGCTCTCCTTGATTGCCATGTGATATCACTCTTCTTTTTTGGTTTTCTGGGCGACCATAGTGGCAGCCTCAGTACTTCCATCGTATCCAGAGCGCATAAGATTTCCATAGAACCCCGCAAAGGAGCAGGAAATGACCAAGCAACTGAAGAATTACATCAATGGCGAGTGGGTAGAGGCCAAGTCTGGCAAGACCACCGATGTAGTAAACCCGGCCGACGGACAGGTTTACCTGCAGGCGCCGCACTCAGGAGCCGAGGATGTCGATGCCGCCTATAAGGCAGCCGCAGCAGCTTTTGAGACCTGGGGCCAGACCACACCATCCGAACGTCAGCTTGCCCTATTCCGAATTGCCGATGCCATGGAGGCTCAGGCTGAGCACTTTGCAGACCTCGAGTCACAGAACACCGGAAAGCCGCGCAGCACCCTGGTCGATTACGAAATCATGCCTTCGATTGATCAGATTCGTTTCTTCGCGGGTGCCGCTCGAAACCTAACCGGTCTTGCATCTGGCGAATATCTGAAAGACCACACGTCTTCTATCCGTCGCGAACCAATCGGAGTAGTTGGACAGGTAACTCCTTGGAACTATCCGCTAAACATGGCGGTTTGGAAGTTTGCGCCGGCAATTGCCGCCGGTAACACCGTGGTGCTCAAACCGAGCGACACAACTCCAGTTTCAACACTGTTGCTCGCGCAAATCACAGAAGACATTTTACCCAAAGGTGTGTTCAACGTAGTCACCGGAGATCGCGACACCGGTAAAGCGCTCATCGAAAACAAGATTCCGCAAATGGTTTCGATTACCGGTTCGGTGCGTGCCGGTATGGAAGTTGCGAAGGCTGCATCAAGTGATTTGAAGCGCGTTCACCTTGAACTCGGCGGCAAGGCGCCAGTCCTTGTATTTGCAGATGCAGACATTGATGCTGCAGTTGAGCAAATCACCATCGCTGGCTATTTCAATGCCGGTCAGGACTGCACTGCGGCAACTCGTGTGCTGGTGCACGAATCGGCCCACGACGAGTTCGTTGCGAAACTTGCGGCCAACGTGAAGGCGAACGCGCAAACCGGTCAGCCAAACCGCGATGATATTTTGTTTGGTCCGGTAAACAACGCCAACCAACTCGAGCGAGTTAAGGGATTCGTAGATCGTCTACCTGACCACGCCAACATCGAGGCCGGTGGCGTTAGCATCTCGGACAATGGTGGCTACTTCTTCCAGGCAACTGTTCTGTCAGGGCTCAAGCAGAATGACGAGCACATCCAGAGTGAAATCTTTGGCCCGGTTATTACCGTGCAGAAATTCCGCGATGACGAGGAAGCTATGCGCTGGGCTAACGACGTTGAGTACGGACTGGCTTCATCGGTCTGGACCACCAACCACAGCCGCGCAATGCGCTTTGCCAAGGGGCTCAACTTCGGTTGCGTCTGGATCAACACCCACATCCCACTAACTGCCGAGATGCCGCACGGTGGTTTCCGTCACTCGGGTTACGGCAAGGATCTCTCAAACTATGGCTTCGAGGACTACACCCGCATCAAGCACGTAATGAGTTTTATTGGGTAACTGTTGAGTAGTTCGGCCGGACTCGGCTGAATTCGCCATGCTTTTGGCATGCAACTGCTTTGGTTCTTGCCGTCCATTGCCTACGGCGTGATGCTGGCTTTCACCAGCGGTAGCTATCTCCTTTTGATCAGCACTCTTATTAGTGCAATCTTGATGTTGTTGGTGCGTTGGCGAATGTCACTGCAGCCGAAGCTCGGCCCAGAAACGCAACTGCGAGTGCTTGGCAAACGTATTTGGCTCGATGATTATCGGCTACCGAATGGCAGCGCGTTTTGGTCCCGCGAACAATTTGATTTCGTTTATCAAAAGTTGGCACCGCAAACTTCGTTGGTTGCAGAGGTGGTTGAGAAATTCGTATCTCGCAATTTCACAAAACCAAAAAGTATGTCGGCTGTGGTGGGTTTCGATAGAGAAGATTTGGTCTCAATCTCTTTGAGTAATGAAAACTCTCATGGCATTTTGATTGGTGCTACTGGAAGTGGAAAAACAGAGTTTTTGCGAAGCTGGATTCGCTCGCTACGCGAATCAACTCACAACGCAGAATTCTTGCTGATTGATTTCAAGGGTGGTGCCGGTCTGTCGCAGTTCGAAAATGAAAATAGCAAGTTGGTCACCGATCTGAATTTAGATTCCGCGAACGAAGCTTTCGAATATCTCAAAGCTCAACTCCGAAATCGAGAAAGTATGCAACCGCTAATTGTTGTGGTTGATGAACTTACTCATTTACTTCAAGAGGTCCGCGTTGCCGAAAGTGTGCTGTCGAGTATCGCGGCAAGGGGTAGGTCTGCTCGTATTCACTTGATTGTCACCAACCAAAATTTGGTTGGTATTCCAAGAGCTCTGCTCACCAATCTGCGCCTGCGCATTCTGATCGGACCACACGATCCGGTGGATGCTGCACTACTGGGGCAACTGGCTAAGCCGGAAACCGCGCCAGAGGTGGGTTATCGAATCACTCAAGCGCAGCTGATAGGACACGGCCAGCCAGGCCGTCAGTTCTGGTTCACTGGCTTTAGGCCAGAGCGTCTGCCAACTTCTGCTCCGGAAGTGAGTGAGCCTCGGCGACACCAGCATTGGTTACCTGACCGGCGTGAACGTTTAAGCCAAGGGCAAGTGAACCGTCGGCACGGCAGGCGGCGAGCCAGCCGTGGTTCGCTAGCGCTCGCACGTAAGGCAGGGTCGCATTCGTTAGCGCGTAAGTAGAAGTGTGAGGCACTGCGCCAGGCATGTTGGCTACGCAGTAGAACACGCTGTTGTGAACTTTGAAAGTTGGGTCGGCGTGAGTCGTCGGGTGGCTGTCTGCGAAACATCCGCCCTGATCAATCGCGATGTCTACTAGCACTGAGCCTGGCTTCATGTTCTTCACCATTTCATTAGTGACGAGTTTTGGTGCCTTTGCTCCAGGAATAAGTACCGCACCGATTACTAGGTCTGCCTCGGCAACTGCGCGGTTCAATTCGAATGTATTGCTCACGATTGTTTTCACGCGACCGTTGTAGTGGTCGTCGAGTTCGCGAAGGCGATACAGGTTGGTGTCGAGTACGGTGACATCGGCACCCATCCCGGCTGCCATCACCACAGCGTTCGCTCCAGCCACTCCGGCACCAATTACTGCAACCTTTGCCGGGCGAGTTCCAGGCACGCCAGAAAGTAGAACTCCGTTACCGCCGTTGTGACGCAACAAAGTTTCGGCACCAACCTGAGGCGCAAGTCGACCAGCGACCTCACTCATCGGAGCCAGTAGCGGAAGTGAGCGGCTAGGAAGCTGAACAGTCTCGTATGCAATCGCGGTTACGTTGTTTGCAATCAATGCATCGGTAAGTGGACGATCAGCGGCAAGGTGGAGGTAGGTGAACAGAATTAGATCTGAACGAAGGTATTGGTATTCGCTCGCAATCGGTTCTTTGACCTTGAGCACCATGTCACCGGCAGCCCAGGTTGCTGCGGCGTCAGGGCAAATAGTTGCACCTTGAGCCACGTATTCGTCGTCGTTGATGGCTGAACCGACTCCGGCACCGGCCTGGATGAATACCTGGTGACCAGCGGCAACCAACTCGTGCACTCCAGCTGGGGTGATGGCCACTCGGAACTCATTGTTTTTGACTTCGGCAGGTACTGCGACCTTCATGATTCTCTTTTCCGGGTGCTCCATTGCCACCCGCTTCTAACCATAATGCTGAGCCATAATTGACCGCAAAATTGGCATCGAGACATAATCGAGGCAAACTTAGCGATTAGGGCAATCCAGTTAGTTTTTTGTGGCATTATTGGCGTAAACGCAGTGTTAGCGTGCACTCGGTTGGTAGGGCGTTGTTGCCCTTTTGATTAAGGAGTCCAGGTGAACGAATCTATTCGTCAAGATCCGATGTTCAAGCAATTAGTTGCCATGGCAAAAAATTCGACCATGACTCGAAGAACTGCACTTGCTGGCGCCGGTGTTGGTGCTATGGCTGTTGCTCTGTCTGCTTGTGCACCTGGGGGCACAACAAACACTGCTCTGACTGCAGCAAAAGATTTGTCTGACAGCGAAAAGACTTTAATTTGGCACAACTGGTCGCTTTACATGGACGAAGACGAAGATGGAAAGTATCCAACCCTTCAAAAGTTCACTGAAAAGACCGGTATCAACGTCACTTACAAAATTGAGATTGACGACAACGACACCTACTTCAGCAAGGTTCAGAAGCAACTAGCTAAGGGGCAAGACATCGGTGCCGATGTTTCTTGCCCAACCGAGTGGATGGCAGCTCGCTGGATTCAAGCCGGATATACCCAAAAGTTTGACTCAGCAAATATTCCAAACAAGTCAAACCTTGCTCCTGCATATTTAGGCGCTGCTCACGATCCGAATCGTGACTTCTCAATGCCATACCAAGGAATCTTGGCCGGTATTACCTACAACAAAGCCGAATTCAAAAAAGCAACTGGCAAAGATGCCCCAACTAGTCTCGAAGATTTGTGGGACCCAGCGCTAAAGGGCCGTGTTGGAGTGCTGTCAGAAATGCGTGACACCATTGGTTTGATTTTGTTGGCGCAGGGAATCGACATCAAGAGCGAGTCAAGCCTTACCGAAGATGCCTTTATGAACGCAATTGACTTCTTCTCAGGTAAAGTTGCCGACGGACAAATTGCTCGCATTAAGGGAAACAGCTACTCAGAAGACCTAGAGAATGGCGACACTATCGCTGCTATTGCCTGGTCTGGAGACACCGTTCAGCTCAACCTCAGCGCAGAAACCGAAAAGTACGGATTCTTTATTCCAGAAAGTGGCACTACTATTTCGGCAGACACGTTTGTGGTGCCGATGGGTGCAACTCACAAGCGAAATGTTGAAGAGCTAATCAACTACTACTACGACCCAGCCGTAGCTGCTGAATTGGCAGCCTGGGTTAACTACGTAACCCCAGTGGTCGGAGCAAAAGAAGAAGCTATCAAAATCGACCCTGCTCTAGCCGAGAACCAACTGATTTTCCCGAGTGAAGAGTTCCTAAAGAACACTCACCAATTCCGCGCACTTAGTGGCGAAGAATCGGTGAACTTCTCTAAGGCGTTCCAAGACGTACTTTTGGGAGCATAGGCAGATTGGCAATCGACTTCGTTGCGCGAGGTGCAGATTTAGAACTGGTTGGAATTCGTAAAGAATTTCCAGGATTCACTGCAATTGAAAATCTTGATCTGCACATACCCGCTGGCGAATTTTTTGCATTATTGGGACCATCGGGCTGCGGTAAAACAACTACGCTGCGTCTAGTAGCAGGCCTAGAGCAGCCAACCAAGGGCAAGATCCTTATCGGTGGAAAAGATGTCACCGACACCAAGGCCTATCAACGTCCGGTCAATACAGTTTTTCAGTCTTACGCACTTTTCCCGCACATGACTGTGCTTGAGAATGTTGCGTTCGGTCTGCGCCAGCGTAAAATTGATGATCCACTGGCCAAAGCTCAAGCGGCATTAGACCTAGTGGAGCTCGGCCACCTCGCCACCAGAAGGCCGGCACAACTTTCTGGTGGCCAACAGCAGCGCGTGGCGTTAGCGCGAGCACTAGTTAACCGCCCGTCACTGTTACTTCTCGATGAGCCACTGGGTGCACTAGACCTAAAGTTACGTCGCCAAATGCAAATTGAGTTGAAGGCAATTCAAATCGAAGTGGGTTTAACTTTTTTGCATGTGACTCACGATCAAGAAGAAGCCATGGATATGGCAGACACAGTAGCCGTGATGAACCTTGGTCGTATCGAACAAATGGGAAGCCCTGAAGCCCTTTATGACAGACCCAAGACCGTGTTTGTTTCGAAGTTCCTGGGGCAGTCGAATCTTTTTGTGGGCAATGTCTCAAGCGACAACTCGAATTCAGTAAGTATCGACATCGCCGGAAACAAAATCACGGTGCCAAAGAACCGTGCCGAAAAACACTCTGGGACAATCGCCGTCGGAGTGCGACCTGAAAAAGCTTTCTTCCATGAAGAGCAGCCAAAGCTTGGTGCCGACCACAATCTAATTGGCCCCGGTGAAATCATCGACATTCGTTTTACCGGAGTCAGTAACCAGTACCTCATCGAAATCCCCAACATTGGCAAAATTACCGTGTTTGCTCAAAACATCGGCAAGAGCCCAGTTACCGAATTGGGGGCCAAGGTGTGGGTGAGCTGGAAGGTTGAGCACTCCTTTGGTTTGTCCGATGTGCCAATCTCCACAGCTACCGAGTCAATAGCGGTTCAGTAATGGCTATTGCAGCTTTTGGTCACGCTGGATCATCTAAAGGCACCAAGAATCGTGCCAGCAAAGGTAGCGCCAAGGTTGCGCTACTGCTTTTAGCCCCTGGTCTGCTTTACCTAGCCATTTTCTTTATTGCCCCGCTTCTTTCACTGGTAGCCACCTCGCTGCAAACCATGGACGTTTCGACTGGTTTCCCGATCTACAGTTACGGCTTTGAAGTTAGTAACTATGTTTCAGTGGTAACTCAGTACGGTCCGCAGATATTTCGCTCGTTCTTCTATGCACTTGTGGCTACTTTGGCGGCACTGGTAATTAGCTATCCGCTGGCTTACTTTATTGGGGTCAAAGCAAGGCGCTGGCCCCTTTTGCAGGGCCTCATGCTAACTCTGGTAATTGCGCCATTTTTTATTTCTTTTTTGCTTCGTACTTTTGCCTGGAAGCAAATATTCTCGAGCGAATCTTGGATAGTCACTACGCTGCAGTCCATTGGAATTCTCAATCCTGATCAATACCTGGTGGGAACGCCATTCATGGTGATTTTTGGTCTCACCTATAACTTCATTCCATTCATGACCTTGCCTTTGTACACGACACTCGAGCGTTTAGACATTCGATACCTAGAGGCCGGAGCTGACCTCTATGCAAATCCTCGCCGCACTTTCACAAAGATCACTTTGCCTCTATCGATGCCGGGAATCGTTTCAGGAACCCTGCTCACTTTTATCCCTATCGCGGGAGACTACGTAAATGCCAGCGGTTTGTTCCTAGGTAGTACTGAAACTTCAATGCTGGGCAACGTGGTGGAATCTAAATTCTTGAAAAGCTACGAATTTCCGACCGCTGCCGCTCTTTCGGTAATTTTGATGGGCGCAATTTTGCTATTGGTCACACTCTATGTACGCAAGAGCGGAACGGATGATTTGCTGTGAAGAAACTTGCTTTCGGAAAATATCTGCTACCGATTTATGCAGTTCTAGCATTCATTTACTTATTAATTCCTATTGTCTACACCTTCATTTTTTCGTTTAATGACTATCGCCGAAGCAATATTTCATGGCGCGGCTTTACTTTTGATAACTGGCTGAGTGTTTGTGAAGCCCAAGGCGTGTGTGCGGCTTTCGGCACTTCGGTATCTATCGGCCTGATTTCAACCTTTATAGCTACTGTTCTAGGTACAATGATCGCTATAGCGCTGGTTCGTTATCGCTTTAGGTTCCGGTCTGCTATCAGCCTGCTACTTTTCCTACCCATGGCTACTCCAGAGCTGGTGCTTGGGGCTGGCTTAGCAGCGCAATTCTTTAACGTAGGTGCCGAGATGGGCTTTGGCACAATCGTGATTGCTCACGTCATGTTTTGCCTTAGTTTCGTAGTGGTTACGGTAAAGGCTCGAGTGGCCAGCCTAGACCCAGCGCTCGAAGAGGCTGGCAGAGATCTTTACGGCTCTCCGTCGCAGGTGTTCTGGAAAATTACCTTTCCACTGCTGTTGCCTGGAATTATGGCAGCTGCACTGTTGTCATTTGCACTGAGTTTTGACGATTTCATAATCACCTATTTCAACTCAGGCCCAACTGAGACTTTCCCTAAATTTGTTTATACCGCTGCGGCCAAGGGCCTTCCGGGTGAAGCGAACGTAATTGGAATGAGCGTTTTCTTCTTGGCAATTGCCATCGTGCTGTTCATTCAGGTCAGAAGCTCACGTAAGGCCAAGCGCCTTGCACTGGTTAAGTAACTGAGTTACAGCCAACTAAAGCTTAGAGATTCCCTCTTCGAGAATGTCTAGAGCTTCGTGCAACTGAGCGTCGGTGATGGCTAGCGGAGGTAGGAAGCGAATTACGTTTCCGTAGGTTCCGGCATTCAAAACCAATACTCCGTTTAGGTGACAGTGCTTGACGATGCTGTCTACCGCTGGAGCATTTGGGTTCATGGTGCCGGCTTCAACGAATTCGATTGCCATCATTGCGCCACGTCCGCGAACATCGCCGACTACCGGGTACTTAGCCTTCATGCCGCCAAGGCGTGATTCAAAGATTGCTCCGATTTGCTGAGCGCGTTCGAGCACTCCGCCGGCTTCGATCTGACCGAGCACCGCAACAGCAGCAGCAGCTGAAACTGGGTTACCACCGAAGGTGCCGCCGATACCGCCGGCGTGAACTGAGTCCATGATCTCGGCGCGGCCAACCACACCTGAGATTGGCATACCGCCAGCAATACCCTTGGCAAAGGTGATTAGGTCTGGCTCAAAGCCTTCTTCCCAGTGGCTGGCGAAGAACTTTCCGGTGCGGGCGATACCCGACTGAACCTCGTCGGCGATCATGACGATGCCGTTTTCCTTGGCCCACTTGGCGATTGCCTGAAGGAAGCCAGGGGCTGGGACCATGAAGCCACCCTCACCCTGGATTGGCTCGATTACGATACCGGCAAGATTGCCGCCTCCGATTCGCTTATCCATGTAGGTGATGGCGCGCTTTGCGGCGTCTTCGCCAGAGATTCCACCATCGCGGAATGGGTAAGACATTGGAACGTGGGTAACTCCAGGAGCGAATGGGCCCATGCCGCTCGCGTATGGCATGGCCTTGAAGTTCATAGCCATAGTTAGGTTGGTTCGACCGTGGTAGCCGTGGTCGAATACCGCAATTTCGCCGCGGCCGGTGTACTTGCGGGCGTACTTGACGGCGTTTTCTACCGCCTCAGAGCCTGAGTTGAATAGTGCACTGCGCTTCTCGAATGAGCCAGGTGCATTGCGGTTCATGATTTCGCAAACCTGTACGTAAGGAACATAAGGGGTGAGGGTAAAGAGTGTGTGGGTGAGCTTGGCTACCTGCTCCTGAACTGCCTTGACTACCTCGTCGTTGGTGTGACCGATGGTGGTTACACCGATACCGGAACCGAGGTCGATGAACTGGTTGCCGTCGACGTCAACGATGATGGCGCCGTGGGCACGGTCAATGTAGATAGGTAGCAGTGCGCCAACTCCGTGCGACACCTCTTGAAGGCGTTTTGCGTGAAGTTTTTGAGAAATTGGACCCGGGATAGAAGTGACAATTTTGCGCTCTTGCGCCACCTGTAGCTCGCTCATAAATCCATCCTAAGCCTCAGAAACTTGCTGGGGCTGGCAAGATTGAAGAATGCGTCGAGTAATTATTGTCGGGTCCACCGGTTCTATCGGAACCCAGGCTCTCGAGGTAGTTAAGGCCAACCCAGATCGTTTCGAAGTGGTCGCGCTCGCGGCTGGCACCAACCAAGAATTGCTGGTTCAGCAGGCTCGCGAATTTGGGGTTGGCGAGATTGGTCTAGGCGCAGATGCCGCCACCAAGTTGATTGAAGACATCGATGCCGATGTTGTGGTCAACGGCATCACCGGTTCAATCGGTTTGAAGCCGACTCTTGCCACACTTCGTTCCGGTAAGACTTTGGCTTTGGCTAACAAAGAGTCTCTGATTGTCGGCGGACGTCTGGTTACCGAGGCTGCCTCACCCGGTCAAATTGTTCCAGTGGATTCCGAGCATTCGGCACTGGCACAGTGTTTGCTCGCCGGCGAAAAGCGCGAAGTTCGCAAATTGATTTTGACCGCATCAGGTGGGCCATTCCGTGGTTACAGCCGCGAACAACTGACTCTGGTTACTCCGCAACAGGCACTTGCGCATCCGACCTGGGTCATGGGCAAAGTGGTGACCACCAACTCAGCGACATTGGTCAACAAAGGTCTCGAACTTATCGAGGCGCATTTACTTTTTGATATTCCAATCGATCGGATCGATGTCACCGTGCACCCGCAATCGATTGTGCACTCGATGGTTGAATTCGTCGACGGTTCTACCATGGCGCAGTGTTCGCCGCCAAACATGAAGCTTCCGATTGCACTTGGCATGTCTTGGCCAGAGCGCGTACCTAACGTTGCTCCAGCTTTGGATTTCACCCAGGCACAGCAGTGGACTTTCGAACCATTGAACGAAATGGTTTTTGGTGCGGTAAGACTTGCGCGTCAGGTAGCGAAGGCTGGCTCCACTTATCCTGCGGTTTACAACGCTGCCAACGAAGAAGCAGTTGAGGCATTCCACCGCAACAAGATTGGCTTCAATCAGATTGTCGATGTCATTGAGCGCACCGTAAATGCGCACGAACCGCAGGGGGAGTTGACTCTCGAGTCTGTGCTGGCTGCTGAGAAGTGGGCTCGCGATCGTGCGGTGGCTCAAATGGTGACCGCTTGCTAAGCAAATTGTCAGCCGCGAGATTTATGGTTTGCGCATGAGTGAATTTCTTTGGTACGTCGGGGGTATCGTTTTCATCCTGCTTGGCATCGGCTTCTCGATTGGCTGGCACGAGCTAGGGCACTTACTGCCGGCCAAGTGGTTTGGCGTCAAGGTTCCCAAGTACATGATTGGCTTCGGCCCAACCCTGTTTTCGCGCAAGCGTGGCGAAACCGAATATGGCTTGAAGGCCATTCCGCTCGGTGGCTACATCACCATGATCGGCATGTATCTGCCCAAGGGCAAGCGAAAGGATCCACAGGGTTTCTTTGCCGATTCGGT
>JBEGSY010000009.1:0-2966 GCA_041179725.1 Actinomycetota bacterium
AAACCGCAGTCGTAGGTTTACTCGAGTATCTCTATCGACACAATTACCACGGCTATCTCACCAGCGAGTGGGGCGGGCATGAGTGGGATTCGCTAAATGATAATTCAGCATTCACTCAAACCGAAATACACAAAGACTTAGTTGAGCGAAGCTTCAACCTTGCGCATTAGCGCATGCTGACGTCGCACCTGATCTAACGAACGCCAAGGTGAACGATCACCCTCGTATTCGCTCGACAAGTAGCCGGTGTAACCGCAATCCTTGAATGCTTGCAGTACAGGCTGCCATGGAATCTGATCATCTTCAAAATCGTCGTTGATGTTGTTGAATTTTGCCTGCACAAAAACTACGTAATCTTTGATGCCAAGCAAGTCACGTGGGTTAACGTTCAAGCCATCCAAGAATGATGGGCGAGTTTCCTTCTTCTCGCCAGGACGAAGTGGAATTGGTCGATCCTGAAAAATTCCAGTGTCAATCAAAATGCCAAAGTGCTTGGTGTCGGTGCGCTGAATTAGCTCTACGTAACCATCAACCACTTCGTGCTTGATTGGTGTTGGCGCGTGCACCTCAGGACAGATGATCACATCTAGGTCATGGGCCAGCTGCAGATTGCGCAGCACCGACTCTTCCCAGACAGGGTCTAGCGCTAGGTCGCTCGATATAACACCAATCTTTGGTCGCACAAACTTGAAGCCGAGACGAGCAGCCAACTTGAGGTCACGCTCGAGCATTGCCGCTCCAGTTTCGGCATCGATAGTGCTGCCCTTGTGCAGACGGGTGTCAATCCACGAACCGTAGTTAGTGGCCTCAAGTTGATACTTATCCAGGAGGCGGTACCAATTGTCGATCCACTCAGTGGATGGGTTCGGGTAATTCGGAATGTGTCCCTCACCCAAAATCTCGATGCCGGTGGCGCCAATGTCGTTGATGTAACGCATTGAATCTTCTAGATTCATCACCACGCCATAGTCGTTGGTGAAACTAAATAGTGATACTCCGTATTTGAAACTCATTTGACGATTACCACCTTGCGTGAAGTTTTGTAAGTAGACGGCTGGTGCTCAATCGGTATGTAGGACATTCGATATCTGAAATCGATTTCCAAGTTGTAGATGCCTGGTTTCAATCCACCTTCAAGCGGCACAGTAATCACAGCAGGTTCTTCTAATTGCCAGCGCACATCGGTAGACGCATCGAGTTGCTCGGTGGTGTAAGTATTTCCTTGAAGTGTCCAGAGCGGAACATCGTGACCAACATCTACGATGCCTTCAATCTTGACAGCACATCCTTCAATCAAGCTCGCCCACATTCCGCGATACGAGGGTATGCGTAGCAAAAACTGAAAGCCAATTGTCTTTCCGTCTTCAACTACATTTTGAAATCCGATGGATTGAATGTATTCGCGCTCTAACATGAGCACAGCCTATAAAGAACAAACCCGCCTCGTAAGGCGGGTTTGATAAGACTTCTTAATACCGAGTATTAGTCCATGTCTTTCTGTGGCTCTTTTGCACCGGTAATCCAACCAACGATTTCCTCGTAGGTGGTCTTCTTTGTCTCGATGTCACAAACCTTACGTCCGCGGTTCAAAACCACCATGCGTGAGGTTGCCGAGAATGCCAGCGGTAAATCGTGAGTAACGACTACCACAGCAATGCCATGCTCAGCCAAGCGTTTGATCAAAGACTCAACCATCACCTTTTGCTCGTAGCCAAGCGCGGCGGTTGGCTCATCCAGAAGCAGAATGCCATTTGGTTTGTCGGTTACGCGAACCGCTGCACGCGCCAAGGCCACGCCCTGACGTTGACCTCCAGAGAGCATTTCTACCGGACGGGTCATGTTGGCGATCTTCACGCCAAGACGTTCGGTCTCTGAATTCGCCTCCTCGAGCATGCGCTTCTTGTCGATGAAGCCAAGCCAGCCCAATGGGCCCTTGCGAAGAATCTCTCGGCCAAGCAACAAGTTGGTAGCGCTGTCTAGTGCATCTACCAGGGCTAGATCCTGGTAAACCATCTCGATGCCAGCCTTGGCTGAATCCTTTGGTGAGTGAAAGTGCACTTCGTCACCGTGCACTCGAATAGTGCCATGGGTCTGCTTGTGCACACCTGACATCAACTTCAACAATGTCGACTTGCCGGCTCCGTTATCACCCAATAGAGCAACTGCCTCGCCTTGATTGACATGGAAATTGACGCCATCCAGTGCTTTTACATAGCCGTAGTGCAGGTCGATGCCTTTTAGGTCTAGAGCTGGAGTGTTGTTACTCATGATTACTTAGCCTCCGCTGTCTTGACGCCCTTGTGAGCAGAAACATTTGATTTGGCAACCGCCTGCTTTGCAACAGCTTTACCAATGACGTGTTCGAGAGCGAGGGCTCCAATAAGTAGCGCTCCGGTGATAGATGTAGTCCAGAACGACTGGATTCCCTTGATCAAAAGACCACTTCCGATTGCGGCAACCACCATCGAACCAACCCATACCTTAGGGAAGCTTCCACGACCACCGGTGAGGGCCAGTCCAGAAAGTGCCACGGCAGTAAGTCCATCGAACAAAACCGAAGTTGGGGCCGCTGGCGTTGCCTGCGCGGTGTATGCCGAAGTCACCACACCACCAACTGCTGCTAACAAACCTGAAAGTGTGAAGCCAAGTAGTCGGTAAACGTTTGAGTTAACACCCGCGCGACGTAGGGCTTCCGGGTTTCCACCAGCAGCCATAAAGCGAACTCCACCGCGAGTTTTAGTTAGGAATATTGTTCCCGCCACAAAAATAATTGCCACCACATAGAAGGTCGATGGGATACCAAAATAAATACTGGTTCCTAGCCATTCGAGCTGAATCATGTTGTCAAACAGTGGCAATCCGTCGGTTACGATTGCGGCCGCACCACTGGTGATTGAAAGTGTTCCGATGGTTACTGCTAGTGGGTTCAAACCGGTCTGGACAATCAGTCCATTCATCATTCCGAT
>JBEGSY010000010.1:0-4869 GCA_041179725.1 Actinomycetota bacterium
GAAGTTGAGTTGGCGTTCCCCCGCCAAAAAATACCGATTCAAGTTTGCGCACCGGCAGTTGAGCTTTGGATAAAACGACCTTACTCATTTCGATTTCTTTACGTAGGTCGACCAGAAAAGATTCTTGAGTTACACCGCGTAATTCATTCGATGTGTAGGTATTGAAATCGCAGTATCCGCAGCGCACGCGACAAAAAGGTATGTGCAGATAGGCGTGGAAAGTGCGGGTGTCTGCACCTTCTAGCGCTGAAACAGGTAACGCTCCATCTTCAGGAGCCGGATCTCCGCTTGGCAGGGCAGCCATTACTTGCCCTTCTTCTCGCCTTTTTTCTCACCATCGGTAGAAAGCGCCGCGATAAATGCCTCTTGCGGCACTTCAACGCGACCAACCATCTTCATACGCTTTTTACCTTCTTTTTGTTTCTCAAGAAGTTTGCGTTTACGGGAGATGTCACCGCCGTAACACTTCGCCAAAACGTCTTTGCGCATAGCTCGAATCGACTCACGGGCAATGATTCGTGAGCCAATAGCGGCCTGAATAGGCACTTCAAACTGCTGACGAGGGATAAGCTCGCGTAGCTTGCCAGTGATCATGACTCCGTAGGCGTAAGCCTTATCCTTGTGCACAATTGCACTGAACGCATCAACTTGCTCACCCTGAAGCAACAAGTCGACCTTTACCAAATCACCCTGTGCTAAACCAGCTTCTTCGTAATCCAAAGATGCATAGCCCTGCGTCTTGCTCTTGAGTTGGTCGAAGAAGTCGAAAACGATTTCTGCAAGCGGCAAGGTGTAGCGCAGCTGCACGCGATCTTCACCGAGGTATTGCATGTCGATCATTACTCCGCGACGACCCTGACAAAGCTCCATGATGACACCGACGTAGTCCTTAGGTGCCAAGATGGTGGCTTTAACAATTGGCTCGAGAACTGTTTTTACTTTGCCGGTCGGAAACTCGCTCGGGTTGGTAACTGTAATTTCCTTACCGTCATCCATGGTAACTTCGTAAACCACCGAAGGTGCGGTAGCGATTAGGTCGAGACCGAATTCGCGCTCTAATCGTTCGGTAACAATTTCCAGGTGCAGAAGACCGAGGAAGCCGCAGCGGAAACCAAAACCAAGCGCGACAGATGTTTCTGGTTCGTATGCAAGCGCGGCGTCACTGAGCTTAAGTTTGTCCAGAGCTTCACGAAGGTTCGGATAGTCCGAACCGTCAATCGGATAAATACCCGAGTAAACCATCGGCAGTGGATCCTTGTAACCCTTTAGCGCGTCGGTGGCTGGCTTCTGTGCGTTAGTGACAGTGTCACCAACTTTTGACTGACGAACATCCTTCACACCGGTAATGAGGTAACCCACTTCGCCAACACCGAGACCCTTGGTTGGTTCTGGTTCTGGCGACGAAACTCCGATTTCAAGAAGTTCATGGACAGCCTTTGTCGACATCATTTGGATGCGCTCGCGGGGCGCAAGACTTCCATCGATCATTCGCACATAGGTAACCACTCCACGATAAGAGTCGTAAACCGAGTCAAAAATCATTGCTCGCGCTGGCGCGTTTGGGTCACCTACCGGATTTGGGATGGTTGCCACAATCTTGTCGAGCAGTACGTCTACTCCAACACCGGTCTTGCCCGAAACTCGCAGACAGTCCTCTGGATTGCCGCCGATAAGGTTGGCTAGTTCTTCTGCGTATTTTTCTGGCTGAGCGGCAGGTAAATCGATCTTGTTCAAGACCGGAATAATTTCGAGATCGTTCTCCATGGCTAGGTAAAGATTGGCAAGGGTTTGCGCTTCGATACCCTGTGCAGCATCAACTAGCAAAACTGCGCCTTCACAGGCAGCCAGTGAACGAGAAACTTCATAAGTGAAGTCAACGTGACCCGGTGTGTCAATCATGTTCAACGCATAGGTCTGCCCGGCCACTTCCCAAGGCATGCGAACAGCCTGAGATTTGATGGTGATGCCGCGTTCGCGTTCAATGTCCATACGGTCTAGGTACTGAGCACGCATTGAGCGGTCGTCAACCACTCCGGTTAGCTGGAGCATGCGGTCAGCCAGAGTCGACTTACCGTGGTCAATGTGGGCAATAATGCAGAAATTGCGGATGAGGTCGGGGTTGGTCTTAGCCGGCTCTAGGCGGGTTTTAGCGCGTGGCGACAATTTGACCTCAGATTTGATGGATTAAAGGGACCGATTTCGGTAGTTCTAATTGTCGCATACTTGCCCATAAAAGCCTTGCGCTGGTAGTCTTTAACCAGATACGGAAGAGTGTCTCCTTCCAAATCCCCAAACCTCAAATTCACGAGTGTTCGCACGAGCGCTCGAATCAGAAAGTGAAACATGGCAAATATCAAGTCGCAGATCAAGCGAATTGGCACCAACGCTAAGGCAAACGAGCGCAACAAGGCGGTTAAGAGCGAGCTCAAGACCGCTATCCGCGCTGCCAAGGAAGCCGTTGCTGCTGGAGACAAGACCAAGGCTGCTGCAGCTGTTGCAGTTGCTTCAAAGAAGCTAGACAAGGCTGTTTCTAAGGGAGTAATCCACAAGAACCAGGCCGCTAACCGCAAGTCAGCTATCGCTAAGAAGTCAGCTGGCCTTAAGTAAATAGTCTTTCAAAAATCCCCGTCGATAATTCGGCGGGGATTTTTTTATTCGATGTAGCGGTTGCGCCCGCCGTAAAAACCAGCTGCGGCTTGCAGCACTCCAGTGAAAACAATAATCATTACACCGGTGGCCCAACTGCCGGTCGAAACAGCAAACGCACCAATTGCAAAAACACCCACGCCAGAAAGCAAATAGCCCCACCCCTGACTCATTGCACTAAGCACCGTGGTCTTTGACTGCCCATGAGCACGAGTCGAGATGATGGTGAGCGAAAGAGGAAAGGTTGCAGTTTGGCCGACTGATACCAGCACACAACTAATTACTAACCAGAGCGTGTTGTTTGGATTACCGGCAGCTAGGAACAAACTGAGTGATGCGAAACCGGTCATCGACAAAACGGAAAATCCAAGTGCGAGCCATGAAATCGACTTGAGCCTATTCATAATCGGAGCGAGCAGCATCGCCGTTGGGATTCCTATCGCCGTTGCTAGACCAAGAAAACCGCCAGCTGCCCCGGGATCTACGCCGATAGAAATAAGCATGGTTGGCAGCCAACTCAAAACTACGTAGAAGTTCATGGATTGAATTCCGAAGAAGGCCAAAGAAGACCAAGCAATAAGCGAGCCGTAAACCGCCTTTGTGTCAGCTTTTGCCGAGTGTGCAGGAATTCGAACGTGAGGCTCGGCTTCACGAATACGTGGATACCAAAACAACACGGCTAGCAAGGCTGGCGGTGCCGTAATTAGTAGCGACAATTCCCAACCGCCCATAGTTTCACTGGCCGGCACAGAGATTGCGGCAGCAACACTTGCGGTGATGGCGAGCATCGTGGTGTATCCGCTGGTGAGTATCACGGTTTGCTTTGGGAAATCTACGCGCAAGAACGTTGGCAACAGTACATTCGTTATAGCAATTGCCAAACCAATTACCAGAGTTCCTATCAGCAAAACTGAATAACCGAACCAGCTTCGCAAAACAATTGAAGCGAAGATAATTGCCAGCATTAGCAAAATCGCGTGGTTTAGGCCGAATCGTCGCAGTAACCAAGGTGCAAGAAAAGCACCGGCGCCGAAAGTGAATACTGGAGCTGAAGCCAGCAAACCAACTTCGGTTGGTCCGAGTTTCAAATCTCCGGTGATCTCATGAAGAAGTGGCCCAATTTGCGCAATCGGCGGACGCAAAATCAACGTAATAAAAAAGAGCGCAATCAGAGTAAGTACTACAAGTTTTTTACTCAACGGGCACCTTTTTTAGAAATAAGCAGAATCAGCTGTTCCAAAATATAAACCGGGTCGCGCTGTTCACCCTTTGCTGCCGCATCTGCGTCTGCCAACGAAATAACCGTGCGGGCCATACCTTCGTCGGTCCAGCCATTTAGGTTTCTACGAATTTGCTCGAGTACCCAGGGTTGCACGCCTAAATCTCCTGCGGTCACTGAACGATTACCAAAGGCCTTGGCATAGCGTCGCATTGTGGTTGCCAAACCGGCAACTATTTGCACAGGATCTGCGCCAGAAGAAAGTAGATGGCGCAATAGCGAGAGCGCCTTTGCTGATTGACCAGCAATCGCGGCATCCGCAACCTTGAAAACCGAGGTCTCCACTCGCCCGCCGTAATAACTGTCAACCAGTTCCTCAGTTATGGTCGACGAATAATCCTGCATCAACTGCGCACAGGCGGCGGCCAACTCAGAAAGGTCTTTCTCAAATGCTTCCTGAAGTGCCTTTACCGCACCCGGAGTTACTTGTCTTCCCTCGCTGGCGAATTCCGCACTAATGAATGCAGCGCGCTCAGCCTCTTTAGCCAATTTCGCACATTGCACCTCGGTGACATTGCCGTCTGCGCGCAAAGCTTCAAGCAGTTTCTTGCCTCTAACGGATGAACCGTTGTGCAGCAAAATCAAAGTTGTTTCATCCCCGATGGACGACAGATAGGCAATTCCATCTTCAATCAATTCGTCGGTGCAGTGCTCGACACCGCGAATTATCACCAAACGAGGCGATGCAAATAGCGACGGTCCGCTCAAATCCATAAGTTGCCCGCCAACGTAATCTGAGGCCTCGATGTCGGTTACTTCCAAATCTGGGTTGGCTAACCGCAGTTGTTCTCGAACCGAGCGCAATACTCTCGAGACGAGATACTCCTCAGGGCCAAATGCGAGTATTACCGGCGATGGCGCTACCTTGCGCCAATCTGCGACCCTTGCCTTGCTCACTCGTAAAGCCTAACTTGAGCCCGTATAACTCACTTCAAACTCACCGG
>JBEGSY010000011.1:0-3150 GCA_041179725.1 Actinomycetota bacterium
AAGTTTGCGCGTTCAATTGCAAAGCAGCTAAAGACCCACGAGCTCTCTCGCGAAGACATCACCTTTGTGCACGGCGATGCGCATTTTTGGAATGTCGTCTATCAGCAAGAGCGCGCGGTTCTAATTGACTGGGCCGAAGCCGGCTGGGCATCAAAGTATTACGACATTGGCGTGACCATCGAGGCTATCTTGCTCGAAAAAAAAGCCATGCAGCGCGAACTGATTCGTGCCTACCTAGACGAATACTTCGGGCTCGACAAACTTAATGAACGCGACATCAAGCTCATCGAACTGCACGTAAAGCTTCGTTTTCTCGAGGGCATGACTTGGCACCTAACCGAATCGAAAGAAGATCAGGTGCTCAACAAGGTGAAGAACGCCAAATTCGTCGACGACATGTGGCGCAAGGCCGTGCGCTTCGACCTCACCGCTGCGATCAAGTAATCGCCGCGAGCGCGGCATCCGTGCAATCTGCATCGCGCAACATTGCGCATAGAAAAAGGGCCCGGCATTTCTGCCGAGCCCTTCTCTTTTAGCTAATTAGCTACGGTTTCCTAGACCCTTTGAAACCATTACTAGCAAACCGGTTACAACGGTTCCGATAGCAATAGCCAATAGGTAGGTGAATGCGCCAGAGCCCATCAGTGGAACAACGAAGATTCCACCGTGAGGAGCCTGAAGCTGGTTGCCGAATGCAGCAACTAGAGCACCAGTCACACCAGAACCGATCATGATTGAAGGAATCACGCGGATTGGGTCAGCAGCTGCGAAAGGAATCGCACCTTCTGAGATGAATGATGCACCTAGTAGCCAAGCAGCCTTACCGTTTTCGATTTCTGACTCGCTGAACAACTTAGGGCGAAGTGCAGTTGCAAGCGCGATTCCTAGAGGAGGAGTCATACCTGCAGCCATAACGATTGCCATAACAGCCCACTGAGGTGCGCTGGTAGCGGTGGTTGCAACAGCGGTTAGACCGGTTGCAGCGAAGGTGTAAGCAACCTTGTTAACTGGGCCACCCATGTCGAATGCCATCATTAGGCCAAGGATGATACCTAGAACGATCAAGCTGCCGCCGCTTAGGCCACCAAGCCATGAAGTTAGACCGGTAACTAGAGCGCCAACTGGAGCCTTTAGAACTAGAACCATTGCGAAACCGGTAACGATCGAAGCTAGCAACGGAATGATTACTACTGGCATCAACGGACGAATCCATGATGCAACCTTCCAACGGCTGATCCATAGTGAAACGAAACCAGCAAGAAGACCACCAAGGATTGCTCCAAGGAATCCGGTGCCGGTGCCTAGTGGGTTGCCGTCGAGGCCTGATGCAAGTGCACCAGCTACGAAACCAGGTGCAAGACCTGGGCGGTCAGCAATTGCATAAGCGATGTAAGCAGCCAACACTGGCACGAACAAAGCAAACAATGCCTTACCGATGAACATTACGAGGAATGCCCAGTTGCCAAGCTCCATTAGGTTCAATGAACCGTCAGCTGGAACCTTCATTAGAGCGGTGTCCCACGCCATGTGGGTTTCGCCACCAGTTGCTGCCTTTGCTAGCAAGAATGCTAGAGCGATCAAAATACCGCCGGCTGCAACGAATGGAATCATGTAAGAAACACCAGTCATGAGCCACTGGCGAATCTTGGTACCTGTACCTGCCACTTGTTTCTCCTTAGTTAGTTATTGCAATTTGTGAATCAACCAAAAGCAACGCGTTCGCTTTCGGGTTGTTACTTGTTACCAAAGAGGTTCGCAAAGAAACCTCCCTTTTTCTCGCCCGCTGGCTTCTCTGCCTTCGGGGTTTCATCTTTCTTGGGCGCAGCTGACTTGCCGTCGCCAACCAGGGCGGCGCTTCCGTCTGCTGCTGCTTCAAGTACTCCCGTAATTAGGTCGGCTGCGCCTTTCATGGCTTTCGCAACTCCAACCTGAACATACGGCTTGCCGTTGAATCGAGCTCGGTCTTTCACTTCGAGATCGACGGCGAAGATTACTGCGTCTGCTGAATCAATTACGTCTTGCTTGATTGGGTTTGATCCGGCAGAGCCTTGGGTCTCGACGATTACTTCGTGACCAAGTTTTTTGCCAGCCTGCTCTAGAGCTTCGGCTGCCATGTATGTGTGTGCAATTCCAGTAATGCAGCTAGTGACTGCAACGATCTTTGCCATTTATTTCTGTACCTCTCTGGTTACGATTTCAGCGATTGCTGAAGGGTCTTTCTCTGCGCGCAGTGCGTCGCAGAAATCTTCGTGCATAACTTTGCGCGCGAGTGATCCGAGAATTTCGAGGTGTGCGCTTTCACCAGATGCTGGTGCCGCGATTAGAAAAATCAAAGTTGACGGGCCGTCATCAGCACCGAAATCGATTCCAGTTTTTGACGTTGCAACGGCAACCGAAGGCGTTGTAACCAAATCGCTTTGTGCGTGGGGAATAGCAATTCCGCCTTCAATGCCGGTCGGAAAGTGCTCTTCGCGTTTTGCAACCGCTTGCAAATATCCGTCGATGTCTGTGACTCGACCGGCAGCTACAAGACGCTCCGCGAGCATGCGAGTTGCTTCTTCTTTGGTGTTTGCATCGATATCTACGATGACGATTTCGGTGGTCGTGATTGGCTGACTCAAGAGATGACTCCTTCTGACTACAGGTTCATTTCTGTGCCCTCACGGGTGAACCGCCGTTGGTTATCGAAAAGACTACTGACCGTGTGGGGCTATCCGCAGTTCATTTGGCTAAAACATGGTCAGTTTTTTGGCCAATTTTTGTGGGATTTCTACAAACCACTCAATTGGCGGGGCTGGCGGTTTTAATGGCAAACTTGTGCCTACAAACGCCCGCAATCTTCGAAAGACTCTCAAAATGGCCATTTTCACCCACGAAGTCACCGTTCTAGACCCAATCGGCCTGCACGCCCGCCCAGCCGGCCAGATCGTGAAGCTAGTAAAAGAGTCAGAACTAGACGTGCAGATTGGCCGCCCTGGCGAGGAGTTTGCCAAGGCAAACTCAGCCCTTCGTCTGATGGCCCTAAAAATCAAGACCGGCGAGACCCTAACCCTCACCGTCGAGGCCGATTCTGAGGCCACAGCCGGCGAGATTGCCGCGCAAATTCAAGAGTTTCTAAAGGGCTAGGCACTTAGCGTGGCTTCTTCAAAC
>JBEGSY010000012.1:0-24873 GCA_041179725.1 Actinomycetota bacterium
CGCAAGGTTGTCGAGTGGGTTCGAGCGGAAGAATGATCCGTAAAGCGTTGGCATTCTTAATCGCGGCAAGCATGATTTTGATTCCGCAGGTAGCAAGTGCTTCGGTGCCGAACGACATTCCAAGCGTGCACATCATCGCCGGTTCAAACATTAACTTGCTTGCGTCTGATGCAAAAATTCCAGTACGTGTGAAAAACGATTTTGGAACAGACCTGAGAGTCATCGTTCATGCAGAAGCTTCAAATGGACGACTTTCGATTCCTACTCCTGTGGAGATATCAATTCCAGCAAATACTGCAGTGAATGCTCAGTTACCGGTGAAAGCAATCGGTAGTGGAGAAGTTAACCTGAGTGTTTGGTTAGAGACTTTTTCCGGACTTCGAGTTGGCGAACAAGTTGAACTAAAAGTAAATGTGAATGCCGATGCTGAGAATGTGATCCTGATTGCGTTTACCGCATTTGTTTGCGTGCTCGGAACTTTAGGTTTGATGCGCACATTGCGTAAACGAAGCGAACGAGTTGCCAACTAATGAGTGTTGCAAAGTCGTCGATGCTCATGGCCGGTGGCACCTTGCTGTCGCGAATTCTAGGTTTTAGTCGTTCCATCATTTTGGCAATGGCCCTCGGTGTTACCACGAATGCCGCAGATGCCTTCGGTGTAGCCAACCAACTACCGAATAACGTCTACGCAATCGTTGCCGGTGGCGTGCTTCAGTCCATCCTGGTGCCGCAGATTATCAAGGCCCTAGCCCACAAAGATGGCGGTAAAGGCTATGTAGATCGCCTGCTCACCTTCATCATTTCGGTGTTCCTAATCATCACTGTGGTCACCACTCTCGCGGCTCCACTGCTGGTTTCGATTTACACAACCGGTTGGACGCCAGCGCAGCTCGCTCTGGCAACGGCTTTCGCTTACTGGTGCTTGCCACAACTTTTCTTCTACGGTTTGTATTCGATTCTTGGTGAAGTGCTTAATGCGCGAAGCAAGTTTGGTCCGTACATGTGGGCTCCGGTTTTGAACAACGTTGTTTCTCTCGCCGGATTGATTGCATACATCGTAATTTTTGGCAGTGATCCAACCGGTGCCCAGAGCATTGAATCTTGGAACTCGTCGCAGATTATTTTGCTAGCCGGATCTGCCACTGCGGGTGTTGCTGCACAAGCACTAATTCTTTTTGTCGCTTGGCGAAAGATTGGCATCAAACTCTCACTCAACTTTAAGTGGCGTGGTTTCGGATTACGTCCTGCACTAAAGGCCGCATCTTGGTCTCTGGCCATGGTGCTGGTTACTCAAATTGGTGGACTAGTGCAAACCGTAGTTGCGTCATCTGCGGTGAGTGCACGTAGTAGCAACATCGCAATTGCATCGGTTGCAGCTGCTGGAATCGCGTGGTTGGTTTTCATGCTTCCACACAGCATTGCGACCGTTTCGATTGCCACCGCATACTTCACCAAGATGTCACATCACGTTCAGGAAGATCGAATTGATCTTTTGAAAAATGATTTGGCAGCTGGGCTACGAACTATTTCGTTGATTTCAGTTTTGTCGACCGCGGCAATTTTGGTCTTGGCATATCCAATTGCGCGTGTCTTCGTTGGCGAGTATCCATCGATGGTCGCACTAGGCAATGTGTTGATAGCTCTGATCATCGGATTGCTTCCGTTCAGTTTTGTTTTCATGATGCAGCGCGCCTTTTACGCACTGGAGGACACTCGCACCCCGTTCATCTTTACTAGCGTGCAAATTGCCCTTCACATCACGGGCTCAATCACGATGTCGTTCGTGATGCCAGACGAGTGGCTCGTGGTTGGGCTTAGCCTGCTGACCAGCACCACGGTCACCATCCAGGCACTCATTGCCTACAGTCTGCTTCGCCGTCGGATCGGCAGCCTGAAGGGTCAGCACATCTTTACCGGCACCCTTTACTTTGTTATGTCAGGTCTGGTGGCTGGACTCCTCGGTTACGTGATGCTTCAGGTTATAGGTGGTGTTTCACGCGGAGCCTTTGCCGTGAAGTCGGTACTTACCGCCGGGCTCGGCTCGGTCATGGTTGGTTTCGTGATTTTGGCTGTTTACCTGGTGTTACTCAAGATTTTTAGAGTTCGTGAGATTGAGTCCGCGTTGGCGTCAATTAGGGGAATACTGCGCCGGTAAAATTGCTTCTAATAACCGAGCACTCGCTCATTTGTTTGGAGAAATCTTGCGCAACGTCATCATTGTTGGTTCTGGCCCGGCTGGGTACACCGCCGCCATCTACACCGCTCGTGCCGGTCTCGAGCCACTGCTAATTGCCTCATCGGTTGAAGCCGGTGGCGAGCTTATGAAGACCACCGAGATTGAAAACTTTCCTGGCTTCCCTAACGGTCTAATGGGTCCAGAACTCATGGCAAACATGCAAGCACAGGCCGAGCGCTTCGGCACCGAGATTCTGCTCGACGACGTAATCGAAGTTGACCTCAAAGGTGACGTCAAAGTTGTCAAAACCGGAAACGGAAAAACTTTCGAAGCTAAGACCGTCATCTTGGCGACCGGAGCCGCATACCGCGAACTTGGTTTGCCACGTGAAAAGGAATTGAGCGGCCACGGTGTTTCATGGTGTGCCACCTGCGATGGATTCTTCTTCCGCGAAAAGCAGATCGCAGTAGTTGGCGGCGGCGACTCCGCAATGGAAGAGGCGATGTTCCTTTCACGATTCGGAAGCAGCGTTAAGTTGATTCACCGTCGCGATAGCTTCAAGGCGTCAAAGACTATGCAAGAGCGTGTGATGAACAATCCAAAGATTGAAATCATTTACAACAGCGCAGTCGACGAACTACTTGGCGAAACTAACTTGACCGGCCTGAAGCTGAAGAACACCGTTGATGGTTCAACTTCAGAAATTCCGGTTGACGGTTTGTTCATCGCAATCGGTTCTGACCCAAGAGTCTGGTTGGTAGAAAACCAGCTCGACCTAACCGCCGAGAAATTTATCCAGGTTGAAGGTCGTTCATCAAAGACTTCGCTGCCGGGAGTATTCGCTGCCGGTGACGTAATTGACCCGACCTACCGACAGGCAATTACTGCTGCCGGTTCGGGTTGTGTCGCCGCACTCGATGCAGAGCATTACCTAACCTCGCACTAAATTATTACTAAGCAAAAACAAAGGAAATCATCATGGCCAAGAACGTAACCACCGCATCTTTTCAGGCAGACGTGCTCAGCAACGCCAAGCCAGTGTTGGTTGACTTCTGGGCCGAGTGGTGTGGTCCTTGCCGTCAGGTTTCTCCAATCCTCGACCAGATCTCAGCGGAGCACGGCGACAAGATTGAAATCGTAAAGGTGAACGTAGACGAAGAGCCAAGCTTGGCTCAGCAGTACGGCATCACCAGCATTCCTGCACTTCAGGTTTTCGAAGGCGGCCAGCTAGTCAAGGCCATGGTCGGTGCCAAGCCAAAGTTTGCGCTTGAGCAAGACCTCGCTCAGTGGCTACGCTAGGTTAATGCCCGAGAACAAAACTCCGCGTTCAAATAATTTTGACGGATGGCTAGACGCCTACGCGGATCGAGCACACACACTTTCTGTTTCTGAAGTACGAGCACTTTTTGCCGTCGTCTCTCGCCCTGAAGTAGTTTCACTTGCCGGCGGTATGCCATACGTACAGGCACTGCCAAAAGAACTTTTGTCACAGGCATACGAAGGCATGATGGCTAAAAAGGGAAACCTCGCTATTCAATACGGTGGCGGTCAGGGCGATGCAGATCTTCGCGAACAGCTACGTGACATCATGGCGATGGAAGGCATCCACGCATCACCTGATGACGTCGTTGTCACCACCGGATCACAGCACGCACTGGATTTAGTTGCCGGTTTGTTCCTCGACAAGGGCGACGTGGTTTTGGCCGAGGGTCCTTCATACGTTGGCGCGATCGGAATCTTCCGTCACTACGAAGCTCACATCGAGCACGTTTACACCGACGACAACGGAATTTCACCTGAGGCACTTCAGGAAGCCATCGACAACATGAAGGCACAGGGTCGCCGCATCAAGTTCCTGTACCTGGTGCCGAACTTCGCTAACCCTTCAGGTGTAACTCTGGCCAAGGATCGTCGCCCAAAGATCATCGAAATCTGTCAGCGTGAGCACATCCTGATTCTCGAAGACAACCCTTACGGTTTGCTTTACTTCGACAAGCCAGTGCCAGATGCCCTTCGCAGCATGGACGACAATGTCATCTACCTGGGCTCGTTCTCAAAGATTTTGGCTCCTGGCTTCCGCGTTGGCTATGTCCTGGCTCCGCCGGCCCTGCGCGACAAGATCGTGCTAGCCCAGGAATCTGCGCTACTTTGCCCATCGATGTTCTCGCAGATGATGATCAGCGAATACTTGGAAGTGGCCGACTGGCGCAAACAGGTCGACACCTTCCGCGGTGTTTATAAGGAACGTAAGGATGCCGCCCTCAGCGCGGTTCGCGAGTACCTACCTAACGTCAAGACCACCACTCCGGACGGCGGTTTCTACCTCTGGCTAACGTTGCCAAAGGGCATCGACTCGAAGGCAATGCTGCCGGTGGCCGTGAAGGAACTCGTGGCCTACACCCCTGGCACCGCGTTCTTCGGGGACGGCACCGGTCACGACTACCTGCGCGTTTGCTACAGCTTCCCAACTCCTGAGAACATCAAGGTGGGAATCAAGCGACTGGCAAACGTGATTAATCACCAAACCGAACTGCTCGAAACTTTCAGTAAATAGTCCAATCAATAAGGAAAGAAAAATGATTTCCAAGGGCAAAGCAAAAAACAAACTGAAGATTCAAATTCTCGCTGGTGGAATTTCGCATGAGCGCGACATCTCACTTAAGTCAGGTCGACGAGTGGCCGATGCACTGCTAGAAATTGGCGCTGAAGTAGTCATTCGCGAACCAGACGACAAACTACTGAGCAACATCAAGAAGGACAAGCCAGACGTAATCTGGCCATGTCTGCACGGAGCCTCTGGTGAAGATGGCGCTCTGCGAGACATTCTTTCGCTCACCGGAGTTCCATTTGTTGGAGCTACCGCAAGTGCTGCTCGTCTTGCCTGGGACAAATCAATTGCCAAAATCATCGTTGAGCAAAACGGAATTCAAACTCCAGCTTCAATCACTTTGCCAAAAGATACTTTCCGCGAACTCGATGCAGACGGTGTACTCAAGGCAGTTACCTCGGTAATTAGTTTTCCGTTGGTTGTGAAACCTGCACGAAGTGGTTCTGCTCTCGGCATCACGGTAGTGAACAAAGCCGATGAACTTTCTCGCGCAATGATCGACGCCTACGTTTACTGCGACGTTGCCATCATTGAAAAATTTGTAAAGGGCACCGAGCTTGCCATCTCAGTTATCGATTTGGGCAGCGGACCTATTGCACTTCCTGCGGTTGAGATCGAGCCAGTATCTGGTCGCTATGGATATCAGGAACGCTACATCGCTGGCGAAACCAACTACTACGTTCCAGCTCGATTGACTCAAACCATCGCGGGGCGCGCAGCCAAGGTTGCCGTGTCTGCGCACGAGGCGCTTGGACTCCGTCACCTTTCACGCATCGATGTAATTGTTGATGCCAAGGGAACTGTCTGGTTCTTGGAGGCAAATGTCTTGCCTGGGCTCACCGAGACTTCGCTACTTCCGCAGGCGGTAATTGCTGAGGGTTCAAACCTCGGGGATGTTTACTACTCGCTTGCCGAAGCTGCCTATCGTCAGCGCTAACAGAGCTTAGAGGTTTCGCTCGATTCCAAACTTGTCTAGGATGCGGAACAAATCCTGCATGGTAGCAAATTCGATTTTGATCTCACCTTTTTTGGCAGTCAACTTAATGTGCGCCTTGGTATCAAGTGCATCACCCAAACGCTGAGCTAATTCTTTGAGCGCGTCCTGACGACCACCAGGTTTGATGGTTCCACCCTTCGGCTTTGCACCTTCAACATCGATAGCAATCTGCTCTTCCAAATTACGCACAGTTAAGTTTTCGTTGATTGCTTTGTTAGCCCAGTGCTGCATTCGCTCTTCAGTTTTTGCAGCAAGAATTGCACGCGCTTGACCTGCGCTCAGTGCACCACCGGCAACCTTTAACTGAATAGCTTTTGGCAAAGTAAGCAAACGAATGGTGTTTGAAATCTGCGGACGTGAGCGTCCGATTTTTGCAGATAGAACTTCTTGAGTGATTCCAAAGTCAGCCATCAACTGCTGATAGGCGGATGCTTCTTCAAGTGGATTCAAATCGCTGCGGTGCAAGTTTTCGAGAAGTGCATCGCGCAACATGTTCTCGTCAGATGTTTCACGAATAACTACCGGGATGTTGGTCTTGCCGGCAAGACGAGATGCCCGCCAACGACGCTCACCCATGATCAATTCATACTTGCCAGTTTCGTTCGGTAGCGAACGAACAACGATAGGCTGCAGCACTCCGAATTCACGAATCGAGTGAACTAGTTCCTCCATCGCAGCTGGTTCAAATTCGGTTCGAGGCTGATTGTGGTTTGGTTGAATCTGATCTAAATCCAAAACCGCAAAGCTTGCGCCTGGCACCTGAACTAGATTCTGTCCCTCAACCTTTGGAGTTGCTCCGCCGAAGAACACATCAACCGGACGAGCTGCGCCAGCTTCAGGAGTTGGGATTAGTGCGCCAATACCGCGTCCAAGTCCACCCTTTTTATTTGCCATTTGCTGCTCCTCGGTTTGCGATCTCGGCTGCTGCCTCTAAATAAGAAATTGCTCCAGGCGATGTGTGGTCATAGGTGATCACAGTCTGAGAGTAAGAAGGTGCCTCGGATACCTTTACTGAACGCGGAATTACGGCATTGAGCGTGATTGCTGGGAAGTTAGCGCGCACATCGTCGGCCACGCCCTGCGCGAGCTTGGTTCTGCTGTCAAACATGGTCAACAATATGGTCGAAAGCTCTAGCGATGGGTTCAGCATCTGGCGAATCAACGAAATGTTGTTGATCAGCTGGCTAACACCCTCAAGCGCGTAGTACTCGCACTGAATCGGAATTAATACTTCGTTGGCTGCGGCAAAAGCATTAACTGTCAAAAGCCCTAGGCTCGGAGGACAGTCGATGAAGACATAGTCCGGAGGAGTCATCGAGGTGTTGATATAAGTCTCGAGCGCCATTTTCAAACGAGTTTCACGAGCAACCACCGAAACTAACTCGAGCTCGGCACCGGCCAGATCGATAGTTGCCGGCACGCAAGTGAGGCCGGGAGCTTCGCTGCTCACCTGCAAAACTTCTTCGATGGTGACGTTGTTCAACAGCACGTCGTAGATGCTCTTGGTGCCAGATCGGTGTTCAATGTTTAGCGCGGTTGAAGCATTACCTTGAGGGTCCAAATCAATTACGAGGACCTGGAGGCCTTTACTGGCAAGGGCTGCAGCCAGGTTGACCGCCGTGGTGGTCTTACCGACGCCACCCTTTTGGTTCGAGATTGTGAAGATACGAGTTCGGTTTGGCTTAGGCAAACGCAGCGCTTTTACGTTGGCAAGGCGCTGATTGTTCTCGCTCAACTCGCGAGCGAGCGGTGTATCCATAAAGCCTCCGGTGAGTCCCGAGGCGTCACTTAATAGTTTCACGCGAGCTCCTAGCGAGGACGAAGCTGTGCTGAGACTCGCTGAGCGAGACCTGTACGAGTAACTTAAGAAATTTTTGTTTCACGTGAAACATCCCCCAGGTCAGAATCCGTAGATCGCACAAGCTTCAGCCAGCCCGTTGAATCATAGATTCCCCGTGCTCCGGCTTCGCCAGTTGGCTCAGGTGAAGTTTCTTCACGACCATTTGGATAGCCCAAACCGGCCACCACAGTTGCTTTGGTGACCGAAGATTTTTCGGCTTCTGGAATCTCGTTCATTCTGGAATTCAGACTAACTTAGTCCGAACCACCAAAGTCGGCTCAGCCAAAAATTGTTGACCACAGCGGATAATTTCGAAACTCTTGATGCCGAGCTTCTTTTGAAGCTTCTTCGACTCTTCGATTTCCTCGCCAGCCTTACTTCCCTTTAGGGCGATAATTTCACCGCCGTGACGAGTTAGCGGTACACACATCTTCAGCAGTTTCGGCAGTGCCGAAACCGCCCTGGCGGTAACCACGTCGAAGACGTCCCCGACCTCTTCGGCACGGGCACGATTGACAGTTACGTTCTTTAGCCCCAGTTCATCAACCATCTGCTTTAGCCAGTCAGAACGGCGTTCCATCGGTTCAATCAGGGTGAAATGGGCATCCGGCTGGGCCAAAGCCATTGGAATTCCTGGCAATCCAGCCCCAGATCCGACATCGGCAACGGACTGTCCCGACTGGACCAATTCAGCCACGACAGCTGAATTAAGGATGTGGCGGGTCCAGAGCTTCGGCATTTCGCGAGGACCAAGCAACCCCAAAAGGTCGGCGTCCCGGACCAGCGCCTTGAAGTATCCCCTGGCTTGGTCGAGCTCGGCGCCAAAGATGGCGGCAGCCTCCGCAGGCTCTAATTCAGGGGCAAACTCGTCCATTTTTGGCTCCGATCAAAATTGTTTCACGTGAAACAATTTTTCTTAAGTTACTCGTCCAAGTCTCGCTCAGCGAGTCTCAGCACAGCTTCGTCCTCGCTCAGAGCTCGCGTGAAACAATTGCCCGATTAGGCAGGCTTGATGACGATGTGGCGTTCTTTGCCCTCGCCCTCAGACTCTGAGCTAAGCCCAGCTTCTGACACCAAATCGTGCACAATCTTGCGCTCGTATGAACTCATTGGCTTCATTGGGATGGCCTCGCCGGTGTCCTTGACCTTGGCCACTAGTTTGTTGACAATGCGAGTTAGGTCGTTGACGCGAGTCTGGCGTGAGCCACCAACATCAAGGATTAGGCGACTAAACGAATTGGTCTTTACCTGAACGGCTAGACGGGTCAGCTCCTGGAGGGCCTCCACGGTTTCAGGGTCAGAAATCAGCTTGAGGTTGCTGTCGTCTGACGCCGAAACCTCTAGGTAGGCACGACCCTGGCGCACGTCGATCTCGATGTCGCCGTCTAGGTCATAGATGTCTAGCAGTTCCTCTAGGTAGTCGGCGGCAATGTCGCCTTCCTCTTCGAGTGCCTTAATGCTGTCTTTAGAGTCAACCTCGGTAGCCTCAGCGGCCTCGGTCTCAACTACTTCTTCATTCTTGATTTCGTCTGACATGGTCTACTTCTTCTTGGCGCGCTTCTTGCCGGTTGGCTGCTGGCGCTGGGTGTTGGTTGGGGCTTCTTCGACGGCCTCTGGCTCGTCGTTGGTCTTTGGCAATTTACCCTTCTTGGCAAGTCGCTCCTCGCGCTGCTTGTGCGCAATAGATCCTGGGGTTGGCATGTTACGGATAACGATGAACTGCTGACCCATGGTCCAGAAGTTTGAGGTTAGCCAGTAGAACATAACGCCCAGTGGGAATGAGACACCTGAGATCATAAAGATCAGCGGGAAAACATAGAGCATGATTTTTTGGGTCATCATGTATTGGCTATTCATCGAGTCAGGGTTCTGGTTCTTAGCCATGATCTGCTTCTGGGTGATGAACTGAGTCACGGTCATGGTGATAACCATGATTGCGGCTAGAACCTGCACGTTTACTGAGCTAGCGCTTAGGAAAGTCTCAGATAGTTTGGCTCCGAACAAGTTTGACCTACTGAAAGATTCAGCCAATTCCTGAGTCATGAAGAAAACTCCGGCCTTGTCCTGCTGAGCATCGTTCAAGGTGAAGAACAGACCACCAAAGATTGGCATCTGAATAAGTAGCGGCAAACATGAGCTCATCGGGTTTGAGCCGGTTCGCTTGTAAAGCTCCATCTGCTCTTTGGCGAACTTCTCGCGGGATTCGCGATCAGTCTTGCCCTTGTACTTTTTCTGGAGTTTCTGTAACTCCGGCTGCATGATCATCATGTTGCGCTGTGACTTGATCTGCTTCACGAAGACAGGAATTAGTGCTGCTCGAACTACGAGCACTAGGCCGACGATTGACAGTACCCAGGTAGCACCAGCATCAGGCGACATTCCAACGGTTGAGAACACCCAGTGGAAAAACACCAGAATTGCCTCAATGACCCACTTGATTGGATACAAAAAGTCCATGAACTAACCCTTCTTAGGTCTCGGTACTACAAAGCCGGTCTCGGTTACTAGAAACTTGCCCGATCCTGGTTTAACCTCGTCGACTCCACCTTGAGCCCACGGGTTACAACGCAGGATTCGCCAAATCGCTAGCAATGACCCTAAAACTAAGCCCCGCTGCTGAACCTGCCCCAGTCCGTAACTGGAACAGCTTGGGTAATAGCGGCAAACATCGCCGTAAAGCGGCGAGATTACCTTGCGATAACCCTTCAGCAACAAGATTTCTACGTTTCTTGGTGCCAGCCAGATGGTCTGAAGGAACCAGCTCATCCGACCAATTTCCTGACTCCGGCTTGCACCGAGGACTGAAATTCTGATTTCAACGTCTCGAAAGTGGCGTCGGCGGCTCCCTCAAGGGCTCTGACTACGATCGAGATGTTTTCGGTTGACGGGATTTCGGCTAGTAGTTCTCTGGCCACGGCTCTAAGCCTGCGTTTGACCAGGTTTCGACTTACCGCTCCCCCTACCGATTTAGCCACTACGAACCCGAATCGGACCGGCCCTGGAGCTGGGTCCTTTTTGAGGTAGGTGACTAGGTGGTTGCTGGGTACTTTTCGACCAGTTCTCATGGTCGAGCGAAAATCATCGGCTGAAATCAGCCGGTTCTCGCGAGCCAGCATGGAAAGTCTCGATTAAGCCGAAAGCTCTGAACGGCCCTTGCGACGGCGGGCAGCCAAGATAGCGCGACCAGCACGGGTCTTCATACGCTCACGGAAACCGTGGGTCTTGGCACGACGACGGTTGTTTGGCTGGAAAGTGCGCTTGCTCATAGATCTACTCCAATGAAAAACTGATTTAGAACCGTGGTTGGTGTCGCTAGATTTTTACCTCTGTTGACTGAAAAGTTGTCGCCGATTCCAAAGCAGACAACCTATTAAACTTAGGGGCTTTTGCCCCTGAAGGTCAAGTTTTTTCGGGCTTTTTAAGAATTTAATTTTCGACACGCTGAGCCGATTTGCTTTTTCCACAGGGTGTTAATCAAAATGGCACTTGTGGATTTTTTCCACAGGGGTAATTCAGAGTTATCCACAAGTTATCCACGGTGTGCAAAACCTGTGTAAAACTATCTGAAACCCAGTCATCTAGGGGAAGCAAAGGAGCGACGATGGCACCAGCTGAAGACGTCGTGAATTTGTGGCAAGAAATTACTAACAAGGTAAATTCCGACGATCGTCTCGAACGAAATGTATTGGCATTCCTTGGCCTAGCTGAACCAAAAGGTGTTCTCGGCGACACGCTCTACATCGAGGTTCCCAATGAACTGACCAGACAAATGCTGGACACTCGCATTCGTCCGGCCATTGTCGAAGCCATTCACAACTCTGTGGATAACCAAGGCGCTGGCAATTTTGCCGTTTTCGTGAACCCAGAGATTTCAGTGCCGGCAGCAGTTGAGCCTGTCGAAGAG
Organism: Actinomycetota bacterium; assembly: GCA_041179725.1. Taxonomy (GTDB): domain Bacteria; phylum Actinomycetota; class Actinomycetes; order Actinomycetales; family Microbacteriaceae; genus Rhodoluna. The sequence continues at coordinate 11,526 of JBEGSY010000012.1, forward strand.
CCGGCTCAGGTATCAGCAAATGTTCCGAGCTACCTGACCACTCCGGTTGGTGGACGCAACCACGAGACCCGACTCAACCCCAAGTACAACTTCGATAACTTCGTGACCGGAGCGTCAAACCGCTTCGCAAACGCTGCTGCCTTTGCCGTGGCCGAAACCCCTGCCAAGGCCTACAACCCACTATTCATCTATGGAAACTCTGGATTAGGTAAAACTCACCTGCTCCACGCCATTGGTCACTATGCCATGAGTCTTTATCCAAAGATCAAGGTTCGCTACGTTTCGAGTGAAGAGTTCACCAACGATTTTATTAATGCGATTCAGAACAACCGAACCGCTCAGTTTCAGGCTGAATACCGCGAAGTGGACATCCTTCTAATTGATGACATCCAGTTCTTGCAGGGTAAAGACCAAACTCAGGAAGCGTTCTTCCACACCTTCAACACCCTGACCGACCACAACAAGCAGGTCGTCATCACCTCAGATCTACCACCGAAGATGCTCACCGGCTTTGAGGAACGCCTAACCAGCCGCTTCGAATCAGGCCTAAGCACGGACATTCACACTCCCGAGCTAGAAACCCGCATTGCGATTCTTCGTAAGAAGGCCGAAAACGAGAAGCTCCGCATCCCTGAGGATGTGCTTGAGTTCATGGCCACCCGAGTTTCCCAGAATGTGCGTGAGCTCGAAGGCGCTTTGATCCAGGTGACGGCATTCGCTGCCCTGAACCGCAGCCCGGTGGACATGGCCCTGGTTCAGACGGTTTTGAAGCACACCGCAAATTTGGGTGAAGACACAGTGGTCACCGCCGTCGATATCGTCAATGCTGTTTCGGCCTACTACCGCATCAGCTCAGATGAGATCTACGGAAAGTCGAGAACTTCGGCTGTAGCCACCGCTCGTCAGATAGCTTTCTACCTTTGCCGAACCCAGACCAACCTCTCTCTCCCAAAGATTGGCCAAATCTTTGGAAATCGAGACCACACCACCGTTTTGTATGGCTACAACAAGATCGCTGATGAGATGAAAAATCGACGCGAGCTTTACAACCAAGTGAGCGAAATCATCAACCGCGTAAAGGTTTCTCGCTAATCACCTTCGGTTTCACCCATGTTCAAACACCTGTGGATAACTGTTAGTATCACCAATATTCAGTGAATTACTGGCCTTTGCCTGTGCAATTTCAAATTTGATTCCACAGGTGACTAAGTTATCCACAGAATTATCAACAACTGTATAAACAACTTTCACCGTTGTAGTTTCCAGTGTTTGTTTGGCCAAAAAGCATTTCTCCACAGTTTCCACAGTGGTTAATAATGTTTTTATATTTAAAAAGATATTTTGAGAATCCGATAACGCTTAGCCTTCGACAAATTTGCTTGAGCATTTTGTCCTTGGTTATGTGCCAAGATTAGTTTTCCAACCAATCCAGTTAGGCAACCCCTTGAAGTTTCAGGTAAACCGCGACGTTCTAAGTGAAGCTGTTTCATTTGCAGTTCGACTGCTACCGCAGCGAACCAGCACCCCAATTCTCGGGGGAATTCTTATTGAAGCAGATGCCAACGCACTGCGCCTATCCGTTTTTGATCACGAAGTATCAGCTCAGGCCGAAATCGTAGCCAAGGTTGAGAACTCTGGACGAGCACTAGTTTCTGGTCGACTTCTAAGCGACATCGCTAGCAAACTTCCAAACGCTCCAGTTGAATTCAACCTAGATGGTTCCAAAGTTCACGTGACCTGTGGTTCAACCAAATTCGCTCTGGCCATCATGGACGTTGCGGCTTATCCAACCCTTCCAGAAATTCCAGTTATTTCTGGGTCTGTAGCTGGCGAAACATTTGCTACCGCTGTTCACCAGGTTGCCATTGCAGCAATGAAGGATGATGTTCAGCCGATTTACAGTGCAGTTCAAATCGAGACCACTGGTTCAGAAATTTCACTTCTCGCTACCGATAAGTACCGCATGGCGCTTTGCGAATTGCCATGGAAGTCAAACGCCGGAGCCGAAGGACAAAGCGTTCTAGTTCCAGCTCGTACTCTGTTGGAAGTTGCAAAGACTTTTGCTAACCAGGGTGAAATTTCGGTATCGATAATCAATAACGATGAGCGTCAGATGATTGCATTCCAGGCAAACAACCGCTCGGTTACAGCGTTATTGATTAAGGGAAACTATCCGCCTATTAAGTCGATGTTCCCAACTGAACTGGCTAACTACACCGTAGTTTCAAAAGCAGATCTTCTCGAATCTACTCGTCGTGTGATGTTGGTAGTACAGCGCGACAACGCACTTAAGTACACCTTCGGTGAAACCTCAATTGAGCTTGAATCAATGGGAAATGAAACAGCACAGGCTTCTGAAAATATCGCGGCCGAACTAACTGGTGAAGATACGGTTCTAGCTTTGAAGCCGCAGTATTTGATTGATGGTCTCGCTGGAGTGCACACCGAGTTTGTAAAGATCGGTTTCACCCGCAACGCCGACAATCCAAATAAGCCAAGCCCGGTTTTGATAACTAGCCATGGTGCTAAAGACAAGGCCGATAACTACCGTTACCTACTGCAGCCGAATCTTCTAGTCCTTCGCTAAGAGATGTTTGTAAAACATCTGTCGCTTAGCAACTTTCGCAATTACTCAACTGCCGAAGTAGAGCTCACGCCAGGTGTCAACCTTTTGGTAGGCCCAAACGGCCAGGGTAAAACCAACCTTGTCGAAGCCATCGGATATTTATCCACGCTTCGCAGCCACCGAGTTGCTGGTTATCTGCCACTAATCAAAAACGCTGAACCAGAAATCCCTGGCGCAATTATTCGCGCAATGGTTTCGCACGATTCTCGTGATGCGTTGATTGAACTCGAGCTCAATCGAGATTCACAAAATCGAGGTCGCGTTAACAAGTCACCAGTTGCTCGCGTGCGCGAAATTCTTGGTTACGTAAACACAGTGATTTTTGCACCGGAAGATTTGGATATCGTTAAGCGCGATCCAAGTAACCGTCGTGATTTCATCGACACACTTTTGGTGCAGGTGACTCCAAGATTTGCCGGAGTCTTTACCGATTACGAGCGAGTGCTTAAGCAAAGAAATACTTTGTTGCGCACGGCAAGACAAACCGGAGCCAAGGGAACTTCGCTCAGTACTCTTGATGCCTGGGACGAAAGCCTGATTAAGTTCGGAAGCGAAATAGTTGCGGCTCGCGTTGCACTAGTCGAGCGACTTCGTCCGTTGCTGCACAACGCGTATCAGGCAATCGCGATTGCAAACAACGAACCGCGTATTCAAGTTAAGAGTTCATTGCTTGGTTCATTGATTCCAGATGGCGAAGAAGCTGACGATCTCGAATACATTGACTCTGCTGAAGTGAATGAAATCGCAGCACTTTATCGCAGCAAGCTTGAACATGTGCGCGCCAAGGAACTCGAACGCGGAATAACTCTGGTTGGCCCACATCGAGACGATTTGGTTTTGCTACTTTCAAATTTGCCAGCTAAGGGATACGCGAGCCACGGCGAAAGTTGGTCGTATGCATTGGCACTTCGACTCGCATCGATCGAATTGTTGAAAGCCGAAACTCGAAGCGGCGATCCGATTCTGATTTTGGATGACGTGTTTGCGGAGCTCGATGCCGGGCGGCGCACTCGCCTTGCCGAATTGGTTTTGAACAATGAACAGGTACTAATCACAGCAGCGGTTGCTGAGGATGTGCCATCCCAACTCAAGGCTAAAGTTTTCAATGTGAAGGCGGGGGTGATCGAAGTTGGCTGAAGATTTTGCGCAGGAGTTTTACTGGAAGATGCGTGAGGCAGTTACCGGCCGCCTATCACGCGATGCCAAAAGGATTAAAGCCAAAGCGGCTAAGAGCAACTCGCAGCCCTTCGACAAGGGGCGCGATCCAGTGACTGCCGGTTCATCCGTCGATGGCATTTTGAAAGATTTTCGCTGGGAAGCCAGATTGGTCGAGGCTGATCTGTTTAACAACTGGACCGAATTGGTCGGCGAGGCCAACGGATTGAATTCACAACCGGAGACTTTGGTGAGCGGTGTTTTGACGATTCGCTGTAAATCAACGGCGTGGGCAACTCAATTGCGCCTAATGCAGATCCAGATTTTGGAAAAGATTACTGAAAATTATGGTGATCTGGCTATCTCCAGTTTGAAGTTTTTGGGTCCCGACGCACCGTCGTGGAAAAAGGGTCCACGTTCCGTGCCGGGTCGCGGCCCTCGGGACACCTACGGATAAACGTGCGGTAAACACTCACACTGTGGATAACTTGTGTATAAGTGGGGATATCTTCAGCCAAAAGTTGAGAGTTATGCACAACCTTTAGCCATATGTTTAGGGTTTTTAAACTTTTCTTATCCACAGGCTAAAAACCTTGTAACTGGCGATCTCTAGCCCCTCAACCGCTGTTGTTTCCACAGCCGTTTCCACAGTTTTGGGGATAATTTTCGGGCGTGTTCCACAGGTTATCCACATATCGGTGCACAACCCAGGTTGAAGGTTGTCTGTCGGTGGCCGATGCTAGACATACACTCAAAGCAAGTTCGGAGGTTTTTATGTCGTTGGCAACAGTTCCGCCAATTGAACCCAGCCGCATTGGCGAAGGCCGCGTGCTTCCGAACGATCTTCTTTCTGAGCAGAGCACGCTTGGTGGCATGCTTCTTTCTCAAGAGGCTATCGCCGAGGTATTCGAATTTGTTAAGGCCGACGACTTCTACGCGCCTAAACACGAAACTATTTTCAACGCCATCCTGGCTTTGTACAGCAAGGGTGAACCAACCGACGTTATTACCGTCACCGACGAACTCACCAAGAATGGCGAGTTGGTTCGAGCCGGAGGAGCCGACTACCTTCACCAGCTCACCTCGATTGTGCCAACTGCGGCCAACGCACCGTTTTACGCACAGATCGTCGCCGAAAAGGCAACTCTTCGCCGCCTGGTAGAGGTTGGCACTCGAATCGCTCAGATGGGTTACTCCAACGAGGGCGAAATCGAAGACCTGGTTAACCGAGCCCAGGAAGACGTCTACGGTGTTACTCGCGCCGGTGTTGGTGAAGATTACGTTCCGCTGTTTGATTCCATCGAAGCAGCGGTTGAAGAAATGGAACGTGCGCAGAGCCGCGGCGGCGACATGGTTGGAGTGCCAACCGGGTTCAGTGAGCTTGATGAAATGACTCATGGTCTGCACGGTGGTCAGTTCGTGATCCTGGCTGCTCGTCCGGCGGTTGGTAAGTCAACCCTTGCTCTCGACCTCGCTCGCAACGCTGCCATCAAGCACAAAAAGCCGGTCATCTTCTTCTCTCTAGAAATGGGTCGCGCCGAAATCGCGATGCGTTTGCTATCTGCCGAATCTCGTATCTACCTGCAGAGCATGCGTAAGGGTTCGCTCACTGATAACGACTGGCAGCGTCTAGCGGGAGTTCGTGGCGAGATTAACTCGGCACCGCTTTACATCGATGACAGCCCGAACCTAACCCTGGTAGAGATTCGCGCCAAGTGCCGTCGTATGGCTCAGCGCGTTGGCCTAGAGATGATTGTTATCGACTACATCCAGTTGATGACCTCGGGTAAAAAAGTCGAATCGCGTCAGCAAGAGGTTTCGGAATTCTCTCGTGCGCTCAAGTTGCTAGCCAAGGAGCTTAACGTTCCGGTGGTGGCCATCTCGCAGCTGAACCGTAACTCAGAGAAGTCGGACAATAAGGTTCCGGAAATTTCGCAGCTACGCGAATCTGGATCGCTTGAGCAGGATGCCGACGTAGTGATCTTGCTGCACCGTGAGGCTATGTTCGATCGCGAACACCCACGAGCCGGCGAAGCAGATTTGATTTTGGCCAAGCAACGTAATGGTCCAACCGGAACCATCGTGGTGAACTTCCTAGGACAATTCAGCAAATTCGAAGATCCAAAGGCTTAGTGCATTTAGATTTATCTAGTGCGCCGAATTAAACCGTTACGAGCTCTAGCCAGCATTGCCGTTGGTTTATTCGTCACCTTTTGGCAGTCGCATCACGCAGCAGTTGGTTTAGTGGCGCTCGCCTTGTTCACCATTCTCTATGGCGCTCGCACCCTTTTTGGTTCACCAAAATATTTTCCAATTGCAGTAATTGCGCTGATCACTGCCTTTCTTGCAGCAACAAGTTTGCAAGAAAATTCTGATGCAACTTTTATTTTGCTTGTTGCGATTTGGGGGGTTTCGCAGGCGGCAATCGACTACATAAATCGAGATTCGATTAGTGCAACGCTCGCAGGTTTGTTGGCAGCACTGTTTGCCTTGGTTCCAATGGATATAGTTTCGGCGGTTGGATTTTTTGGCGCCTATCTGATTGTTTCGGGTGTGCACTTGGGTATCGCCGCCTACACACCACAAACAATCCCAACCAAGAAGTAGGCTTTAGCTATGGCTAACCAGAAAACCTCGCTGCGCAATTACCTAACGCTGTCATTAGTAGCTGCACTATTTGTTGGCATCCTGGTTCTCGCGTCTTCACATTACGTGGACGTAACTCAGGCACTGATTTGGGCCGGCATCACATTCATCGTTGCCTTGGTCACCATCGCAACGCTTGCGCTATCGGTTAAGGATCAAGATGATGATCCAAACAAGCCTCGACTTAGTTAATTCGCTTAGCTAGTTCGGCTGCGATTCCCACATAGCTACTTGGGCGCAACGCCAAGAGACGATCCTTGGCTTCATCTGAAATGTCTAGCTGACTAACAAAAGCAACCAGTTCATCGTGGCCAATTCGCTTGCCACGGGTAAGTTCCTTGAGCAACTGGTAGGGGTCTTCAATCGAAGAGCGACCGGCGGCAACTTCCGCGCGAATGACAGTTTGAATAGCCTCGCCAAGGACCTCCCAGTTTTCTGAAAGATCTGCGTCGAGCACCGCAGGTGAAAGTTCGATTTCGCCAAGACCACGAGTTGCGTTGTCGATGGCAAGTAGTGAGTGACCTAGACCAACACCGATGTTGCGCTGTGATGATGAGTCCGTTAGGTCGCGCTGCATACGCGAGGTGACCAAAGTTGCTGCGAGTGAATCAAGAATTGCATTTGAAAGTTCGAGGTTCGACTCCGCGTTTTCAAAACGAATCGGATTGATCTTGTGCGGCATGGTTGATGAACCGGTTGCACCAGGTTGAGGAATTTGCTTGAAGTAGTTCAGCGAGATGTATGTCCAAATGTCAGTGCAGAGGTTGTGCAAGATTCGGTTGAACAGAGCAACGCTCGAATACAACTCTGCTTGCCAGTCGTGCGATTCAATTTGAGTGGTCAACGGGTTCCACTTAAGTCCGAGAGAAGTTACAAATGCTTCAGATTCGATTGCCCAACTTACGTTTGGTGCCGCAACAACGTGTGCGGAAAATGTTCCGGTTGCGCCAGAGAATTTTCCAAGGTACTCGGAGTTTCGGATGCGAGTGAGTTGACGCTCAAGTCGGTAGACAAAAACAGCGAGTTCTTTGCCCATGGTGGTTGGCGTTGCCGGTTGTCCGTGGGTGCGACTCAACATTGAAACTTCTGCGTACTTTGCCGAAAGCTCGCGAAGCTTAACCAGCAATGCCTCGGCGCGAGGCAACCAAACCTGCTGAATCGAATCGCGAACTGTTACCGCGTAAGAAAGATTGTTGATGTCTTCGCTGGTGCAAGCAAAGTGGGTTAGTTCGGCCAAGTCTGCGCGGCCAACTTCGGCTAGCTTTTCGCGAACGAAATACTCAACGGCTTTGACGTCGTGCTTGGTCACCGCTTCGGTTTTCGCCAAGGTGGCGACATCGTCATCTGAGAAGTTTGTGACAACATTTCGTAGGCGATCAATCTCGGTGAGGTCCAATGGCGCATTGTTCTTGAGCAAGTTGCGATTAGCCAGGTGAATTAGCCATTCGATTTCAACGTGGATGCGGGCCTTGTTCAAACCTGCTTCAGATAGAAACTCGCCCAATCCGGCAACCGCTGGTTGATAGCGACCATCGAGCGGACTTAGGGGCTGGTTTGAAAGATTACTCACAGGGATATTCTGCCCTATCTATTCCACAGATTTCGGGGCAGCCGGTTTTCATGCGACCAGTCGAGTAATCATTCAGGCATGGACTTACTTGAAGACATCATTTTTCGAGCTGCAACTCATCTACTGCTGGCAATACCGAATCCTCTGCACTGGACTGGTCCCGCTGCTGCTGCCTGTGCCCGGGAATTAGAACTGCTAGCCGATGACTTGCGATCAATTGTTGGCGGGTTGAGTTCCATTGTTGAGTAGTCGTTCGGAAATCGAGCGCATCCGCAATTCTCTTATTGTCACCGCCGAGGTGCTGGCTGCTCAATTGGTAGTTGATGTGCTTCAAGGCTCGCCACTGAAGCTCGCCCACTTAGCCATTCGTTTGCCTGCGGTAATTACCCGACTGAAGCGACTAATTGTTGCCTGCGAAACCATGATTGATCGAATCGCGACCACTGAGAATCGCCTCCTAGCCGGCATGGCACTGGACATTGGGCTCACCACCGGGTTGGTGGTGAATCCGCCGGTGCGTCTTGCCTCGAAACTGATTGGCGGCAAAGCCAATGCACCAGGCACCCTCAGCACTATCGCGGAACGCTTGATGAACCTCGACAAGCGCCGCACTCCAACGATTCGAATAGAAAAGTACGGAAGTGCTGCCATCGCCTATATCCCAGGCACGCAGTCCGGCAGCTTTGGTTGGACCAGCAATCCCATGGACATGAAAACCAACTTGCAGCAAATCAGTGGTCGCCGCAGCAATGTCGAAATAGGGCTAGGCAAGGCGCTCGCGGCGGCGGGCGTGAAGGCAAGCGATCGGGTTTTGCTGGTTGGTCATTCGCAGGGTGGTTTGGTAGCCATCTCTGCTGCGGGGCACTCAAGAACAGCCGATTTTCCATACAAAGTGGAAAAAGTGATTACTTTTGGCAGCCCCGTGGGGTCAAATTATCCAAACCGCCTGCCAGAAGTCATTTCAGTGGAGAACAAATACGATTTAGTACCTGTTTTGGATGGAAAAGCCAATCCAAAGGCTTCAAATTGGCTAACTTTGGAGGGTGAAGTGCCCGGTAGCCCTATTTCGGCACACCTAATGGAGAGTTACTGTCAAATTGCGGCAGAAATCGACCAGGCCGGAAAGCTTCCAGACATTTTCGCTCTTGGTGACGAAAAAGCCGATGTTAGTTACTTCGAACTGAGCCAGGGGCCGGATTTGCGCGGTTAGGCAACTGCTTTAAACAGCTTGCGACCGATAAAGCCGATCACGCTCATAATCAGCGCACCCAGTATGGCCCATCCCATTGATGAGACTGCCAGTCCTTCGTGAGTAAAACCGTCAATGCTGAAGATCGGCGAACCAATCAATTGCGAAAGCCAGGCCACAAAAATCAATAGCGCGCCATTGATTACGAGGTTAATTAGTCCAAAAGTCAGAATGTATAGCGGTGTCGAAAGCACCTTGATGATTGGTCCGATGACAGCATGCACAAGACCAAAGACCAAGGCAACCAGCAAGTATGAAAGCACTGTCATCCAAAAGTCATCGCGGCCATAAGGCGCCAGCTTGATAGCGGGAACAATCAAAGTGACTAACCAGAGCCCGATTGCGTTGATTGCAGTGTTGAGCAAGAAGCGAACCATGTTCAGATTGTGCCACAAGCAAGTAGATTTGACCCTGTGAGTCACGAATCCAACGAACCTATGGTTCAGTTTCTCTCTCCGGAGGGTGATGTTCGTGTGCCTGCTCAGTGGGCTGAATATGGCGAGCACCTAAAGTCACTCACCGAAGCCGACTACCTAAAGTTCTATCGCGAAATGGCTCGCTGCCGTCGCTTCGATAACGAAGCCACCGCGCTGCAGCGTCAGGGTCAGCTCGGACTTTGGATTCCCGCCATTGGCCAGGAGGCAGCGCAAATCGGATCCGGTTTTGCCGTCGGCCCAAACGATCACATTTTTCCTAGCTACCGTGAACACGGAGTAGCCATCACACACGACATTGACTTGATGTCGATTTTGAAAATGCTGCGCGGTGTTAATCACGGCGGTTGGAATCCGGACGAAACTCGATTCCACCTTTACGCAATTGTTTTGGGAACTCAGGTTTTGCATGCCACCGGTTACGCAATGGGAGTTAAGTTCGACGGAAAAGTTGGCACTGGAAATCTTGACGAAGACCTCGCGGTAATTTCTTACTTCGGCGATGGAGCTACTGCCGAAGGTGACGTTAGCGAATCATTCTTGTTCGCTGCTATCAACCACGCACCAATTGTTTTCTTCTGTCAAAACAACCAGTGGGCAATTTCTTCTCGCGTGACAAACCAAACCAAGGTGCCTTTGTATCAGCGCGGCGCTGGCTTTGGTGTGCCGGGTATTCGCATCGACGGCAACGACGTCCTTGCTTCTTACGCAGTAACCAAGAAGCACATGAACGATGCCCGCGAAGGCGCTGGTCCATTCATGATTGAAGCGCTCACCTATCGCATCGGTGCTCACACAACCTCGGACGATCCAACCAAGTATCGCGATGACGAAGAAGTTGCATATTGGAAAGCACGCGATCCACTTGATCGCCTAGAAAAGTTTTTGCGCAAAAATGGAATCAACCAAGACTTCTTCGATCAGGTTGCCCACGATGGTGAAGTACTAAGCGAAGAAATTCGTAAGGCAACTTTCGCACTCGGCAACCCACCGATCGAAACTATGTTCCAGCATGTTTACTCTCAGCAGCATCCGCTAATTGATGAGCAGATGGCGTGGTTGAAAAACTATGAAGAATCATTTGGTGGTGAGGCGTAATGAGTAACTCAGTTGAACTGCCAATCGCCAAAGCCATTAACGCTGGTCTTCGCGAGGCAATGCGCAAAGATCCTAAGGTTCTGCTTTTCGGTGAAGACATCGCTGAGCTCGGTGGAGTATTCCGCGTAACCGAAGGGCTTCACGCCGAATTCGGTCCTGGTCGTGTTCAGAATTCGCCAATCGCCGAATCTGGAATCATCGGAACCTCAATTGGTTTGGCGATGCGCGGATATCGTCCGGTTGCCGAAATCCAGTTCGACGGATTCATCTTTCCCGCCTTCAACCAGATCGTGACCCAGTTGGCAAAACTGCAAAACCGAAGCGAAGGTTATTTGCAGATGCCGGTGGTAATTCGCGTTCCGGTTGGTGGCGGTATTGGTGCGGTTGAGCACCACAGCGAAAGTCCGGAAGCATACTTTGCACACACCGCAGGTTTGCGTGTGGTTTCACCGAGCAACCCGAACGATGCGTACTGGATGATCCAGCAGGCTATCGAGTCAACCGACCCGGTGTTGTTCTTCGAACCAAAGCGTCGCTACTGGCAAAAAGGTCCGGTGAATTTGGACGGTGCATCGAGTTCGCTTCACCAGGCACGAGTAATTCGTCAGGGCACCGATGTCACTTTGGTTGCATACGGCCAGATGGTTACCGTTGCTCTGCAGGCAGCAGAGTTTGCACAAGAAGAGGGTCGCTCTATCGAAGTGATCGACATGCGTTCAATTTCACCAATTGATTTTGCAACCATCATTGAGTCGGTTAAGAAGACCGGTCGACTTGTGGTTGCTCACGAAGACAGCACCTTCGTTTCAGTTTCATCAGAAATCGCAGCTCGAGTTTCTGAGCTAGCTTTCTATCACCTCGAGGCACCTGTCATTCGTGTTGGTGGTTTCGACGTTCCATATCCACCGGCGAAGCTTGAAGAACTTTTCTTGCCAGATGCCGATCGCATTCTTGATGCGGTTGATCGAGTACTGGCCTTCTAGGAGCAAACATGAGTCAAGTCGCGTACTTTAATTTGCCGGACGTTGGCGAAGGTCTAACCGAAGCGGAAATCGTTTCTTGGAAAGTTAACGTTGGTGATCGCGTAGCGGTTAACCAGGTCATCGTTGAAATCGAAACCGCAAAATCACTTGTCGAACTTCCATGCCCATTCGAAGGCATCGTCACCGAACTGCTTGCCAAGGAAGGCGAGACCGTTGAGGTTGGCAAGCCAATCATCGCGGCGACGGTTGCCGATGGCGCAGTTGGTGCAGTTGCCACTTCTTCTATCCCAGTAATTTCACCTGAAGTTGCCGCAGCTGCAAACGAGGCGCTCGCCGACATCCGCAGCGAAGGTTCTGAAGAGATGAAGCCACTGGTTGGCTATGGAGTTGCCTCGGCTCACGGTTCATCACGACGTGCCAAGCGTGCCATCAACCCGGTGCCGGTAGTTGCCCCGATGACCTCGGCAATTCCAGTAATTGCGGGGGCTCCAGCCACGGGACTCATTTCAGTGGTCTCTCCAGAAAACTCGGTTATCGCCAAGCCACCAGTGCGAAAACTCGCCAAGGATCTTGGCGTTGACCTCAACAACGTGGTGCCGACCGGCCTCGCCGGTGAGATTACTCGTGAAGACGTACTCGGCGGAGCACAGCAGGCTAGCGTCTTCCGCAACCTCACCACTCCTGAAGCACCTACCGAACGCGAAGAACGCATTCCGGTTAAGGGTGTTCGCAAAGCAATCGCGAGTGCAATGGTTCGCTCTGCATTCACCGCTCCACACGTGAGCATCTTTGTTGACGTCGATGCAACTCGCACAATGGAATACGTAAAGCGCCTAAAGGCGAGCACCGACTTCGCTGGAGTGAAAGTTACTCCACTACTGATCATGGCGAAGGCAATGATTTGGGCGGTGCGCAGAAACCCAACGGTCAACTCAACTTGGACAGATGAAGAAATCATCGTGCACAACTTTGTTAACTTCGGAATCGCAGCTGCTACTCCGCGCGGACTCATTGTGCCGAATATCAAAGACGCAGACAAGATGTCGATGCTCGAACTTGCCAAGGCGATTGAACAACTTGCCGCAACTGCGCGTGAAGGAAAAACCACACCTGCCGACATGGCAGACGGAACCATCACCATCACCAACATCGGTGTATTTGGTGTTGACACCGGAACCCCGATTTTGAATCCTGGCGAAGTTGGCATCGTGGCACTTGGATCTATTCGTCCAAAGCCATGGGTGGTTAACAACGAAATTGTGATTCGCCAGGTAACCACAATTGGTGCAACATTTGATCACCGCGTTGTAGACGGTGACGTTGCATCTCGATTCGTTCAGGATGTTGCTTCGGTTATCGAAGAGCCAGCCCTGCTGCTCGACTAAAAAGGAAAGTAACTATGGCTCAAGCACACGACGAAGACCTTTCAGTATGGGAAGAGGCATGGTCGATTTTCATCGATCCGGCTCACATCATGGCCGAACTTGGTTGGACCATCTTCCAAGATGTCGTTCTAATCTGGCTGCTATACGGCACAGTCTGGAAGAAAGTCATTCTGCCTAGATTGCACGCCAAGTTCGACAAAGA
>JBEGSY010000013.1:0-4484 GCA_041179725.1 Actinomycetota bacterium
CGGCTGGCTGGGCGCTTTGGTTTTTGCCGGAATTATGTTTGTCTCATCCTCTGGAATTGCGAGTCAATTGATTCGAGAGACCGGTTGGGTTAAATCACGAGTGGCAAGCAGGGCAACTGGCATCCTTGTTTTCGAGGACATCCTGCTTGCCCCTTACCTGCCAATCCTTGCCTCTGCTGCTTTGGGGCTGGGAGCCATCACCGGACTTATTTCTACCGCGGTTGCGCTTGGAATTACTTCACTCATTTTTCTTATTTCACGCGGGCGAGAGATAACCGGCCTCAGGGCTCTAGCTCACAATGACTCCAGTGTGCTGTTGCTGCTAGTTTTCGGTGGTGCGTTGGCAGTTGCAGGCTTTGCCGATATGGTTGGTTTTTCTGGCGCCATCGCAGCTTTCTTGCTCGGTCTTTTACTAACCGGTGAGGTAGCTGAGTCTCTGCGTCACCGCTTTGCACCGTTACGCGAAATCTTCTCTGCGATTTTCTTCCTATTCTTTGGGCTTAGCGTTTCTGCTCAAGACTTACTCGCTGTGCTTCCAATCTCAGCCCTGTTTTCGGTAATCGGTATTGCTGGCAAGTTTGTGCTCGGTTGGTGGCTGGGGCGCGACCTGACCGACAACATGAGTTGGAAACGCATTGCCGCTTTCCTGACGGCACGCGGAGAGTTTTCCATGATCATCGCAAGTACCGTTGCGATTAGCGGAGCAATTTCTGGGGTCAAAGAAATTACCTTGGGCATCGTTTTGATCACCACATTTAGTGCAACTCTTGCAATGAGAGCTTTCCGAAGCAGGCTAGATCGTTAACCTTTTGCCATCTTATTAACCATGCTTGGAAAAACAATCCCGTGCATCGGCCACACCATCCACCAATAAGCGTGGCCAAGTAAACCTTTTGGTGCGTAAATGGCAACTTGCGTCACAACGCATCCTTCGCCCTCCGGCTCAATACCAAATTCCAGCCAGGCTAGCCCTGGCATTTTCATTTCCGCTCGAAGCCTGAGTACTTTTTGCCTTTCAATGTGCTCGACTCGCCAAAAATCGAGAGCATCGCCAACCTGCAATTTGTTTGGGTCTCGGCGCCCACGTCTGAGTCCAACGCCACCAAAAACCTTGTCTGCCAAGCCACGCAGTTCCCAGGCCCAGGTTGCCGTGGAATAGCCGTTTTCTCCGCCAATAGCTTCGATGCGTGCCCAAACAGTTTCCAGCGAATCGGCACTGTGTCGAATGCGAACATCTTTGTATAGGGTTCCTCCAGCCCAGTCCGGATCGGTAGGAAGTGGTTCCGATGGGGTGCCAGGCACCGATGCATCACTCCAACGAGTGTCAACTTTTGCGCCTTTGATTTTCACCAAGGCCAACTTGACCGCGGTATCAAATGCGGTGAGTCCATTTTTTGGGTCAGGCACGAGACTGCGAATCTCCGAGGGGGAGGCCACAACCTCGTTCTTCAGACTCGAAACCAGGCGCTTGGCCAGCGTGTAAGGAACCGGGGTAACCAACCCAACCCAACCACTGGAAAGTTTTGGGGTCATCACCGGAACCGGAATAATAATGCGTTTGCGTAGCCCGGCTGCTGCCGCATAGCGCTGCATCATTTCTTTGTAACTAAATACATCAGGGCCACCGATATCAAAGGCTCCAGAAATTTTGCTTTCGATTGCGGCAGCACCGACAAGGTAGCGAAGCACATCGCGCACGGCAATTGGTTGAATACGAACGTTGAGCCATTTGGGCGTAATCATGAAAGGAAGGCGCTCGGTAAGGTAACGCAGCATTTCGAATGAGGCCGAGCCCGATCCAATAACTACGCCGGCCCGCAGCTCAATGGTTGGCACTCCAGAGTTCCGAAGGATATCTCCGGTGTCGGCGCGTGATTTTAAGTGAGGAGACAGTTCGTTTGTTTGCGAAATAATTCCGCCCAGATAAACGATGCGTTTAATTTTTTGCTCTTTAGCTGCAGCTGAGAAAATTTTTGCAAGTGTGGCTTCTTTCGATTCAAAATCGTCTTTAGCCATGAGCGCATGAAGCAAGTAAAACGCAACGTCGACTTTTTGCAAGCTTGCAGCAACAGCTTTCGGGTCATTAGCGTCGCCCTCAAAAACCTCTACTGATTCAAGCCACGACTGATACTTCAGCCGCTCAGCGTTCCTTGCCAAAACTCTCACTCGATAGCCCGCCTTGAGCAGTTCTGGAATGAGCCTTCCCCCGATGTAGCCAGTGGCGCCAGTCACTAGAGCAAGAGGCTTGCCGCGAGTCTTGATGATATTGAGTCCTTCAATGATTTCACTCTGCGACATAGACTCAGATTACTCCTGAGTGGCGGTTGAGGTTATGGTTCAAAAAATTGGTAGGGTCGCCGCGATAGCGGCCGTAATCGGACCGATTCAGTCCATTGCCGGTTGGACTATTTCTGGTCTAATCAGAGGCGACAATTACGATCCAATTCGGCAACCAATTAGCGACCTTGCCGCACTCGATTCTTCTGTCTTCTGGTTGCAGTCAGCTTTTTTCATGTTCGGGGCAAGCCTCTGGTTGATTGCCGCATTCTCAGCTAAGGCTTTCGCCTGGCCTGGGCGTGCAGCATTACTGATTTCGGCAATTGCCACCGTTGGACTCACAATTTTTCCAACACCAAGCCAGACCAGTTCGTCAGAACTGCATCGCTTTTTTGCCATCCTTCAGTTTGTCTTGATGACCGCATTTCCGCTCTTGGCGATGCGATTCAAACGCGATTATCACTGGTTGATCCGACCACCGGCAGCAATCACCGCGACGGTGATTATGACGGCAATTGCACTTTGGTTTTTGGCCGTCTGGGTAGATCCAAATGCCACCAATGTTGGATTCGTAGAGAGAGTAATTGCTGTCGCACAGACCCTCTATCTAAGTGGGGTTGTTTTAGTCATCTACCGCTGGCAGAGCAGAAATGCTCGGCTAGGGTAGTGGCATGACAAATCTTCAACGCCCAGAAATCGAGCCAATGCTCGAACCAGCTCCAGCAAATTTGACCATCAAGGACGACGTGGTCGGCACCGGTGTTTCGGCCCCAGCTGGCGCCGTAGTTAAGGTTCACTACCTTGGCGTGGACTATGAAACCGGCGAAGAATTCGACTCTTCATGGAGTCGTGAACAGCCAATCGAATTCCCACTTGGTCGACTAATCAAGGGCTGGCAAGAAGGTATTCCTGGAATGCAGGTCGGCGGTCGCCGCACCCTGATCTGCCCACCGGAGTATGCCTATGGTCCAGTTGGTGGCGGACACCACCTCTCTGGGCGCACCCTGGTCTTTGTGATCGACCTACTTGGCGTTCAGTAGACAATCTTTAAGCAGAAAACCCCACTCTTGCGAGTGGGGTTTTCTGCGTGTAGGCCCCGTCGGGATCGAACCGACGACCCACGGATTAAAAGTCCGTTGCTCTAACCAACTGAGCTAGAGGCCCAACCGCTGCCTTGCGACAACGCCTACCAGTCTAACAAGTAAGCGCTAGATGGCGTTAGTCTGGGCAATCTTGCCGAGTACGTATGAGCTCGGCTTGCGGGTGCGCTCCATGGTCTCGCGGTTCACCGAGCAAAGACCGAATTTTGGTCCGTAGCCGAAGATCCATTCGAAGTTGTCTAGAAAAGACCAGTGGGTGTAACCCCAAACCGGTACGCCCTTCTCTATCAAGTCAGCAACATGCTTGAGTGATTCTGTGATGATCCACTCGCGATCTTTGTCGTCCTCTGAGTTCACTCCGTGCTCGGTGACAATGATTGGTTTGCCGGTGATGCCGTGTGCGTATTCGATGCAGTTAGCCAGTGATGTTGCATCCAGTAAATTACCAAAACCGGTTTTACGTGCACCCTCAGGTGCTGGCAATGGGCCATTCGCGTCGTAGACCAAGCGTTCGTAGTTT
This sequence comes from Actinomycetota bacterium, assembly GCA_041179725.1. Classification (GTDB taxonomy): domain Bacteria; phylum Actinomycetota; class Actinomycetes; order Actinomycetales; family Microbacteriaceae; genus Rhodoluna. Next base: position 3,898 of record JBEGSY010000013.1, read on the forward strand.
TGAACTCCCATGAAGTCATCGTGCTTGGCTAGTCTCAGCCAAGGTCCGTAGACGAACTCACGTTTCGCATCGCGAACGGTTGGATCGGTTTCAGGAGTTTCCAAAACGTCGTCCAACATAGCAATACTTAAACCAACCGGTTTGTTAGGAAGCACTGCTTTTATAGCTTTTACGGCTGCAGAGTGCCCCAATTCCATTGCCTTGCCATAAGGAACATAATCTTCTTCAAGCATTACGTTTGAGCATCGGTAAGTTTCGACGCCGGCTTTTTCTGCCGCGCCATTTAAAGTACGAGCATTTGCTTCGGCAACAAACGCGGGCAGATTGAAGGTCCCCAGTAGCTGAGATATGTTTGGCTCATTGAAGGTGACGATATAGTCAACTTTTTCACCAAGGCGCTTTGCAACTTCGGCACAGTATTTTGCGAAGAGCTCTGGAGCCTGCGGATTTAGCCAACCCGCTTTCGCTGCAAACCAGTGTGGCGAGGCAAAGTGATTCATGGTTAGGTTTACTTTTAGTCCGCGCTTTATGCAGCCATCGATCACCGCTTCGTAGTGCGCAAATTCTTTGTCATCGAAGGTGTCTTC
>JBEGSY010000014.1:0-14200 GCA_041179725.1 Actinomycetota bacterium
GTTGGCAATATCGCCGTCTATGAGCGCAATTCGCAGCACGACTACCCCTTTGCAGATGTCTTTAGGTGAGGGAAAATTGCCGAAACCGTGAAGCCAACCCCCGGCACTCTTGAAGCCTCAACGGTGCCACCATAAATGCGTGCACGTTCAGACATGGCGGTTAGACCAGCTCCCAAAATGGTTTCCGTGAGGGCGCGGCGATCTTCTTCTATTGTGTAAGCCAAATCTTCAAGACTTAGGCCACGATTGCGCATTTCGACGCCATTGTCCTTAACTAGAATCTGCAACCCTTCCTCGGTCCATGAGAAATCCACTGTGGCATCGGTTTCTACGGGCGTGTGCTTTCTAATGTTTTCAAGTGCATCGAAAACGATTCGATAAATCGCAAGCTCCGCTCCCTCATCCACAGGAAAACGGACACCCTCGTGTCGAAGATTAATTTTGTAACCACTCTGCCTGAATGAGATAACCAACGCTTCAAGGTCATCTATCCTCGGCGGTGATGCCTTGATTTCATGTTTGTTATTCAACATGTCGAATAATCTACGAAGCTCTTGGTGTCCAGACCTAGCACTAGCGACCACTTGCTCGAGCACTCTCGGCGCAATCAGGGGGTCTGATTTTGTCGCGTAAATACCACCCTCGGCCAAACTGATACTGGCAGAGACACGTTGAATAACTAATTCACTTATGTCTCTAGCGATTGCGAATCTTTCATTTTGTTCCGCAATCTCAAGCGCCTGCTTCGCTTGAATTCTGTCTGATAGTGCGCGATCAAAAATGGTGCCTACGTGCGTGTCACGAGTAATCAACAACCTGCCAGCAAGCCAAGTCAAACTCGATGTACTCAGGATGATTAGAAGACCAAAAAGGAAAAAATTCATTTTTCCAATTTCGCTTGTGACTTCGATGTCAAATACTCGGAGATTTTTACTTTGATAAATACTTGCCCATAGTAAACCGGCACCAGAAAACACGGTTATTGGTAGTGAAAGGTTTCGCTGCCAAACGTTGCCAAAAGCTGCAATCGCCATGAGCGCAAAGAGTGCAATCGCTCCCGCAAAACCTGGTCTAACATCAAGTGCCGCGGCTAGAACCGTTCCGGTCACGATTAGCAGCATGCTCAGCCAGGCAAAGAATCTTGCTAAGAGAATTGCCAGAGCATTACAGGAAGAAACAAGGATTGAAGTCAAACCAATAGAAATGGCGTCAATTCCACCTAAAAGGCAGAGCATAAACAAAGCCAGATAGATGCTTGATTGCCATGGGCGATTTTGGATCCAACGAATCATGAACACCGCCTGAAAAAATGGCTCCCCGGCTTGGACTCGAACCAAGAACCTATCGGTTAACAGCCGATTGCTCTGCCAATTGAGCTACCGAGGAATGCTTTCGCAGCCTCTAACACTACCAAAAAAACTCTGAAGTTTCGACCCAAAACCGGCTAATAACCAAGGATTGGGTCGACTATCCCTACCCAATCACCTTGTCCCAGATAAGCCCTGACATTGGCATCAATTCTCCTGGAGAAGAGCGGAACCACCTGCACCCGAGTGTCAGCCGTGTGTGGAGTAATCAACATATTCGGAGCGTTCCAAAGCGGGTGTCCATCTGGAAGCGGTTCCGGATCAGTTACATCCGTAGCAGCTCCGGCAATTTGTCCGCTTTCGAGTGCCACTATCAAATCACCCGTAACTACGAGTGGTCCTCGGGCAACATTTACCAAGTAAGCACTGGACTTCATGAGCGCAAACTTTTTTGCATCAAATAGGCCTCGGGTTTCCTCGGTTAGCGCGGCCGCGATTACCACGAAGTCGGCTTTAGCCAATTCTTCGTCGAGCGCATCAAAAGTACGCGTCACGGTTGCGCCTTCAAGAGGTATGTCGCGATTTCGAATCACTGCTACTTCCGTATTGAACGGAGCAAGCAACAGGAGAAGCTCTTCTGTGATGCCTCCACCGCCAACTATCAAAATGCGGCTGTCATAGAGCGACACCGCAAAGTTCTTACCCCATGACTTTGCTAATACTCTTTCGGGTATTACTCGACCAAGCGCCATCATCAAAAGCATTGCGTGTTCGGCTACAGGTTGGCGATAGGCCCCTTTTGCTGACGTGAAACGAATCGGATGACTAATAACCTCAGAGAATGCATCAACTCCGGCGAAAGGCAACTGAACCCAACTGACCTGAGGATTTGTTTTGAGTAATTCATGCAAATCATTTGGCTTTGAGTAGTCGGTCCAGATAACAGCAGCTACGGTCTCATCGAATTCGACTAAATCTCCGCCTGCATTGATCACTGCGTTTTCATACTCAGGGAAACTTTTCGGCAAGATGCTGATTTTGTTGTTTTTCAAATCTAGGCCTGCATTTTTCTGCGTTCAGTTTCAAGAGCAACCAGCTTTTGTTGAATGTCCGCATAGGCCACAGGTTCTGCGACCTGGTCGGTGCGACGCAAAGCCGCGAGTAATTCGTTTTTCTCTCTAGCCACAACAGCAGCCAATCCCCTTGCGATTACACCTTGTCCGTAACGAATCAACTGCTCATCGGTATTTGCCGGCAATGTTTGACCAGCGATTTCCAGCAGTACTCCTTGCAACTCGCCTGGAGTTGCTCCAGCGATAGTTGGCAAAAATTCCTGTTTTCCATGCCAGGCCGAAGCAGCCTCAACAGCGTTGGCAATGGCAATGTGAGTTGGAGCCGAAAACGCGTTGCCGGCAATTCGTCGCAATTGATCGGTTGTATAGGCAGCTTGAACTTGCAGAATTACCTCGAGAAGCTGACGTTCAAATCGCATTATTGGGTCGGCAAGGTTTATTGTCGGGTAAGCACTCGGCTCCGCCTCAGGGTCAAAGTTCGGAGCCTCCGGTGCCCGCTGATCGCGTCTGAGGTCTGCCACGGCCTCATTTCTACTCTGTTTGACTGCAACATCAACAAGAGCCGAAACCTCATTGCCCTCCAGACTGACCCAGCCGGCTAGTGCCCTTACGTAGGCCGGTCGAAGTGCCACATCTCGGATCCCAGCAATTACCGGCGCCGCAGCGCGTGCGGCGGCTACCCGGCCCTCAAGGGAATTGAGGTCGAATTTTGAAATCTTCTGTTTTATAGCAAATTCAAATATTGGCTTCCTGTTGGCAATCATCTCGATTACTGCTTCATCGCCTTTGGCGCTGCGTAGGTCGCAGGGATCAAGACCATCTGGACCTACCGCAACAAAAGTTTGTGCGTTGAACTTATTTGAATCGTTGTATGCACGCATCGCCGCTTTTTGTCCGGCAGCGTCTGGATCGAAAGTGAAAATAACTTCTGCCGGAGAATCGATTTCATTCGAAAGCATTCGATTCAAAATACGAATATGGTCGTCACCAAAAGCGGTTCCGCAAGTAGCAACGGCAGTAGTCACTCCAGCCAAATGACAGGCCATGACATCGGTATAACCCTCAACCACAACCACCTGCTGCTGTTTACTAATGCTTTTCTTGGCTAAATCGATACCGTACAGAACTTGCGACTTGTGATACACCAAGGTGTCACTTGAATTCAAATACTTTGGACCGTTGTCGTCATCGAAAAGTTTTCTGGCTCCAAATCCAATAACCTGACCGGTGGCGTCCTTGATCGGCCAAATCAGACGACCACGGAATTTGTCGTAGAAACCCTTGTCACCCTTGGTTACAAGCGCTGCCGCGAGAAGTTCATCATCAGTAAAGCCAAGCGATTTTAAGTGGTTATATAGCTCAGACCAAGATTTCGGCGCAAAACCCAAGCCGAAAAGATCTGCTGCCGCCTTGTCGAACCCTCTCCCCTTTAGGAATTCTCGTGCATCTTCAGCTCCCTCGGACATGATTTGAGATTGGTAAAAGGCTGCAGCTGCTTGGTTGGCTTCGAGGATTCGATTGCGTTGTGCATAGTCACTTGACTGACCACTACCCTCTTCGTAGGTGAGAGTGAAGCCAATTCTCGATGCAAGCTTCTCCACTGCCTCATAAAAAGAAATTGAATCTAGTTGCTGTAGGAATTTGTAAACATCGCCGCCCTCACCACAGCCGAAGCACTTATAAAATCCATCATTCGGTTTGACCGTAAAGGAAGGTGATTTCTCATCGTGAAACGGACACAGTCCTTTTAGAGACCCAACACCGGCGGGTTTTAGCGCAACGTAGTCGGAAACCACATCGGCAATGTTGACGCGAGACTTGACCTCTTCGATGTCTCTCGCCCTGATTTTGCCAGCCATGCCAATAATCCTATTTACCCTGAATTTTCGAGCCAACCAATTGATAGTGCAGGTTAATCGCACTTTGGTCGGTTAGGCAGGCTACCTGGTCTACAACCACACGCCGTTGTTCGGCTTCGCCTGCAGCTCTGGACCATGCCCAGCTTGCATAGGTATCCAAATGCTTGCCGTTGGCTGCAAAAAGTGCATCAGCGAGCTCTGTCAATATTGCACGCTGGTACTCGTAGAAACCCTGACGCGAATCAATTGACATTAGGAACGCAGAAACTAACCCCTTGAGCACGCTGATCTGGGCACGGATTTCAACAGGCACCAGTAATTGCGATTGATAGCGAGTTACCTCTGTTGCGTGAGCCGATTCGAGGGTTCGATCGGTTGAGGCTAGGACAAAGTTGCCAATCAATGATGAGCTTAGGTTCTTAAGCGTTGCCAGCTCTTTCTGCTCGCCCGAGAAACTCTGGAGCCAAAATTGATTTTGCTCCAACATAGTGAAAGCTTCTTCGAGTTGAGCTCGATCAAGCACGCCGCCATTCCAAATAGATATCTTGTCGATTAGTCCGGCTCGCACACCTCGATCGGCCACCTGCTTTAGGTCGATGAAGCCACTGACCACAGCATCTTCAAAATCATGCACCGAATATGCAACGTCATCAGCGAAATCCATTACTTGAGCTTCAATGCACTTGGTGCGGTCTAAGGCTCCGTCGCGCAACCAATTGAAAACTGGAAGATCGTCTTGATAAACACCAAACTTAACCGACTTGGTCGCCTCAACCTCGCGGACCGCGGTATCGATGGTCCACGGATACTTGCATGTGGCGTCAAGACTTGCGCGGGTTAGATTCAGTCCGCGTGGTTCACCGGAACTGCTGAACACTTTAGGTTCGATACGGGTAAGCAGTCTCAGGGTTTGAGCATTTCCTTCAAAACCACCAATGCCCTTTGCCCAACTATTTAGGGCGGTTTCACCATTGTGACCGAAAGGTGGATGACCTAAATCGTGAGCCAAGCAGGCCATGTCGACAATGTCGGGGTTCAAACCAAGTTCAGCACCCATTTCTCGGCCAACCTGCGCGACTTCCAAGGAGTGAGTCAGACGAGTTCTGGCAAAATCCCCTGCTGTCGGCGAAAGTACCTGCGTCTTAGCCCCCAGTCGACGAAGGGCGCTCGAATGCAGAACGCGGGCACGGTCGCGAGCAAACTCGCCACGACGACTGCTGTTCTTTCGATCTTCAGGTTCAAAGCGTTCGCGATCGAATTCGCTGTAGTCGCTCATCTATCCCCCAGACACATTTAGTTCAGCCTCTAACAACATAGTGCGGTCGTCCCCCACCAGTTCACGAGATTCTAGCCATTTATCCGGCAGCGAGCAGGTCTTCACTCCACCGAGGCGTCCTCTTGGACCTTCGGCACCCTCACCCGGGTAAGGAAGCTGGCGGTCCAACTCTCCCAAAATTTCATCCATGTGAGCCAGCGATTCAACTTGAGCCAATTTTGCCCGGAATTCCCCACCGACCGGGTACCCCTTGAAATACCAAGCAACGTGCTTTCTAATGTCACGGCAAGCGTGTTCTTCAGATTCGAAATATTCAACTAACAGCTCTGCGTGTCTCTTGAATGCATCGGCGACCTCACCAAGATTTGGTTGTATCAAGTCAATAGCCTTGTTCGAATCAGGGTCGCGCTTGAATTCATCAAAGGCTTTTTGTAAATCGCCGAATAACCAAGGACGTCCGAGACACCCTCTACCAACCACAACTCCGTCGACGCCAGTTTCGCGCATCATCCGGATGGCATCCGCAGCTGACCAAATATCGCCATTGCCAAGCACCTGGACATCGGGAAGAGATTCGCGCAAATCCGCAATAGCGTTCCAATCTGCGGTTCCCGAATAATAATCGCTTGCAGTTCGGCCATGCAGTGCAATAGCTGTAACCCCAGCATCGCGTGCAACTTTTCCAGAATCCAAGAAAGTGAGATGCTCGCTGTCGATTCCCTTACGCATCTTCACAGTGAGCGGGATGTCGCCCGCCGATTTCACCGCTGATTTAACAATTGATTCGAACAGGTCCCGCTTCCAGGGTAAGGCCGCTCCGCCACCTTTGCGCGTTACTTTCGGCACAGGACAACCAAAATTAAGGTCGATGTGATCTGCTTTATCGTTATCAACCAAAAGCTTGATGGCATTTGAAATAGTTACGGGATCCACTCCGTACAACTGAACACTTCGAATCTCTTCAGATGGGTGATGCCCAATGATTCTCATAGACCCTTCGGTCTGTTCTACGAGAGCTCGAGAAGTCACCATCTCCGAAACGTAGAGTCCGCCGCCAAATTCACGACACAATCTACGAAATGCGGTGTTGGTAATGCCAGCCATCGGTGCGAGCACCACAGGCGTATCGATTTCCAACTTGCCGTATTTAAGTGGCATGTTGTTTTAGCCAACCAACTTTTCAGCTAGATATCCCTTGAGTTTGTCCAGCGATACGCGTTCCTGAGCCATGGTGTCGCGCTCTCGAACCGTTACCGCTTGGTCCTCAAGCGACTCAAAATCAACTGTTATACAGAATGGGGTACCGATTTCGTCCTGTCTGCGGTAACGACGCCCAATAGCACCAGAATCATCAAAGTCGATGTTCCAGTGACCGCGAAGGTCTTGCGCTAGGTTACGAGCAAGCGGAGAGAGATCCTCGTTGCGAGACAGCGGAAGAACTGCAGCCTTTACCGGCGCTAGGCGATAATCGAGGCGCAATACGGTACGGACGTCTACGCCACCCTTAGTGTTTGGTGCTTCGTCTTCGTGATACGCATCAACCAGGAATGCCATCAACGAACGAGTGAGTCCAGCCGCAGGCTCGATAACGAATGGAGTCCAACGCTCACCTTTTGCCTGATCAAAGTAACTCAAGTCAGTGCCAGACTCGCGAGAATGTGTGCTCAAATCAAAATCGGTTCGGTTCGCAATACCTTCAAGTTCACCGAATTCACTGCCCGGGAAGCCGAACTTGTACTCGATGTCTACAGTTCGCTTTGAGTAGTGTGAAAGTTTTTCCTTCGGGTGTTCGAAAAGTCGCAAGTTTTCTGGCTTGATTCCAAGATCGGTGTACCAGTTCATGCGTTGTTCAATCCAGTAGTCATGCCACTCTTCGTCGGTACCAGGCTCGACAAAGAATTCCATTTCCATCTGTTCAAACTCGCGGGTGCGGAAAATGAAGTTACCCGGCGTGATCTCGTTTCGGAAAGACTTTCCGATTTGGCCAATTCCGAATGGTGGCTTCATTCGCGCTGCACCGAGGACGTTTGCGAAGTTGACGAAGATACCCTGAGCTGTTTCTGGTCGAAGGTAGTGAAGCCCTTCTTCTGCCGCTACCGGTCCAAGAAAAGTTTGCAGCAAGCCGTTGAATGCTTTCGGCTCTGTCCAAGTATTTTTACTGCCACAGTTAGGGCAGGCAATGTCGTTCATCGACTCAGGAGCACGGCCCTTCTTTTCCTCAAAGGCTTCTTCAAGGTGATCCTGACGAAAACGCTTGTGACAGGCTGTGCACTCGATTAGAGGATCAGAGAATTCTCGAACGTGCCCAGATGCTTCCCAGACTTTGCGAGGAAGAATTACAGAAGAGTCGAGTCCTACGATGTCCTCGCGACTTTGCACAATTGTGCGCCACCACTGCTTCTTGATGTTCTCTTTTAGCTCCACACCGAGTGGTCCATAGTCCCAGGCGGAGCGGCTACCGCCGTAGATCTCGCCGGCTTGAAAAACAAAGCCACGGCGTTTTGCTAGGGAAATGACTGAATCTAAGCGATTTGGGGTAGCCACGAGCACTCCATATTCTGGCGCCCAATCTCGAGGCGCTGCTGGATGCAGTGCTGGTTAGGCGCGAAGTATTAAGTTTACTTGCCCTTGGCACGCTTGGGCTGGTCGACTGCCCCGCCAAATCTACGATTTCTGCCTTGGAAATGGTCGATTGCCTCATTCAAACTGTCCCGGTTGAAATCGGGCCAAAGTGTGTCCAGAAATACGAATTCGGCGTAGGCCGATTGCCATAGCATGAAGTTTGATGCGCGTTGCTCGCCAGATGAACGTACAAAGAGGTCTACATCCGGAAGCCAGTTGCTCTGCAGGTGTTTGGCCACTGTTTTCTCAGTGATTGAACCTGGCTTCAACCGACCAGCTTCAACCTCAGCTGCAATTTGATTCATTGCATCCGTAATCTCGATACGTGACCCGTAGTTGATACACATAGTCAAGGTTAAAGTCTTGTTCTTAGCGGTTAGTTCCTCTGCAGCCTGGAGGTCGTCAATGACCGTTTTCCAAAGCTTAGGACGTCGGCCCGCCCATCGAACACGCACTCCCCACTCGTGAAGCTGGTCTCGTCGGCGTTGCAGGACGTCGCGATTAAAGCCCATAAGGAATTTGACCTCATCTGGAGACCGCTTCCAATTTTCAGTAGAGAACGCGTAGACAGTTAGGTACTTAACCCCTGCATCGATTGCTCCGGCAACCACGTCAAGTAACGCCGCTTCACCGGCTTTGTGACCCTCAACCCGCGTGAGGCCCCGTTGATTTGCCCAACGTCCGTTTCCGTCCATGACGATTGCAATGTGATTAGGAATTGAATTCATGCACGCTCCACATGTTGTAGCGATTTCAGCCCGCGTTCGATATGCCACTGCGAGTAAGCCGATACAATTCCGGAAGCTGAAAGGGTGCTCTTCTCCGATGACTGATCGATTACTTCCCAGTCACCAGTTAGGAGTGCTGCCAAGAGTTTAGAGGTCTCCAAATCAATTACCGCCGCACCCATCGGTCTGCAATTTTCGCAAGCTACGCCACCTACTTGCATTACGAACGAAAGATGCGGACCTGGAGCTTCGCATCGAGCACAGTCGAAGAAGTTCGGTGCCCAACCTGCGATAGATAAGGCACGCAAGAGATAACTATCAAGCACGTGCGCTGGGCGATGTTCACGACTAGCCAATGAACGCAAGCCGCCAACTAAGAGCAGGTACTGCTGCGGCGTGGACATCTCCCCAGTAAGTCGCTCGGCTGTCTCGACCATCGCTGTAGCAGCTGTGTAGCTTGCGTAATCCTCGATGATTTCTTTACCGTATGCACCAAGGCTTTCGGCTTGATTCACGGTATCTAAATTGCGCCCCTCGTAAAACTGAATATCGGCAACCATGAACGGCTCGAGACGGGAACCAAATTTGGAAGCGGTTCGACGAACGCCTTTAGCCACAGCACGAACCTGACCATGATATCGAGTTAGCAAAGTGACGATGCGATCGGCTTCGCCCAGTTTGTGGGTGCGAAGTATTACCGCTTCATCTCGATAGGTTGGCACGCTACCAGTATCTAGTAAGAACCGTCTCGGTTAGCGAATGGCTCGATTTACTGCTGAAATAATGGCCTTAAGTGATGCCGTAGCAATGTCGCCGTCAATACCGACTCCCCAAAGAGTGCGACCGGCGACTTCCATTTCAATGTACGCAGCAGCCTGAGCATCACCACCTGCGCTTAGCGTGTGTTCAACGTAATCGAGCAGTCGCGCCTGGACGCCCTGTTGAGTCAAGATATCGAGGAAGGCGGAGATTGGACCATTTCCACTTCCCTGCGCTGAAACTTCGCCTGAACCATCTCGGAGTACAACATCGAGGTTAACCACGCCGTCCATATCACTCGCGGTTCGCATGCGCTTGAGCTCGAAACGACCCCACTTTTGATCTTCGACTGATGCGGGAAGATACTCATCCGTGAAGATGTTCCAAATTTCTTCACTCGAAATTTCGCGACCAGATGCATCGGTGACATTTTGCACCACTCGAGAGAATTCAATCTGCAATTTGCGAGGCAAATCTAGATTGTGGTCCGACTTCAAAAGGTAAGCCACTCCGCCCTTGCCAGACTGAGAATTCACACGAATAACTGCCTCGTATGAACGGCCGACATCCTTTGGGTCGATTGGAAGGTAAGGCACAGCCCAAACCAACTCGTCTATGTGCACGCCTTTGTCTTGCGACTCCTTGTGCATTAACTCGAATCCCTTCTTGATGGCATCTTGGTGCGAGCCACTGAAGGCCGTGTACACCAAATCACCGCCATAAGGGCTGCGCTCGTGAACGGGTAGCTGGTTGCAATACTCAACAGTTCGTTTGATTTCATCGAGGTCACTGAAGTCGATATGAGGATCAATACCTTGACTGAAAAGGTTCAATCCAAGTGTGATGAGATCCACGTTTCCTGTGCGCTCGCCATTGCCAAAGAGGCAACCTTCTATGCGATCAGCTCCGGCCAAGTAACCAAGCTCTGCGGCTGCCACTGCAGTGCCGCGATCGTTGTGCGGGTGAAGAGACAGCAAGATACTGTCGCGTTTTGCAAGATTGCGGTTCATCCACTCGATTGAGTCTGCGTAAATATTAGGTGTGATCATCTCAACTGTTGCCGGAAGGTTGATTACCATCTTGTGATCCGGAGTCGGTTGAATCACCTCGATAACGGCGTTGCAAACCTCAACCGCATACTCAAGCTCTGTACCGGTGTATGACTCTGGAGAGTACTCGTAGAAAATCTTTGTACCCGGAACCATCGACTCAAGTTCCTTGCACTTACGAGCGCCATTTAGAGCAATGTTGAGAATCCCCGCTTTATCCTGGTTGAATACCACTCGACGCTGCAGCACTGAAGTCGAATTGTAAAAGTGGACTATTGCTTGCTTCGAACCCTTGAGTGATTCAAAAGTTCGCTCAATTAGTTCATTTCTAGCCTGGGTTAGAACCTGAATCGTCACATCGTCAGGAATCTCGTTTTGCTCGATTAGTAGTCGAACGAAATCGAAATCGGTTTGACTTGCCGATGGAAAGCCAACCTCGATTTCCTTGTAGCCCATTTTTACAAGTAAGCGGAACATCTTTAGCTTGCGTTCAGGACTCATAGGATCGATAAGTGCCTGATTTCCGTCGCGAAGGTCAACAGCACACCAGCGTGGCGCTTCAGATATGCGCTTGGTTGGCCAGGTGCGATCTGGAAGGTCTACTTTGATTTGCTCATGGAATGGAACGTACTTGTGTACTGGCATTCCCGATGGCTTTTGCGTGTTTTTCATTTTTGATCTCCTGTGCCCGCCGTTTCTAAAAGGCTGGGGCTAAAAATTTTGGGTTAGCAGCTACTCCGCGCCGAGGAGCTTTGCCTCGTCGCGGCTGCTAAGTAGTAGACCGAAGAACACCGAATAAGACTAACCCAGCGGGCACTAAAAACCTAGACGCCCTAATAGCTTGGGATCCCGCTGCCAGTCGGGTGCGACCTTGACTCGAATTGATAGAAATACCGGCTGACCTAATAATTTCTCAATTTCTAATCGAGCACGCTTTCCAACATCACTGAGACGGCTTCCGCGGTGGCCAATAATTATGGACTTTTGACTGTCGCGTTCGACCCATACGTTGACGTGGATGTCAAACAGGTTTTTACCTTCGCGTGGCCCCATCTCATCAAGGGTAACCGCGAGAGAATGCGGCAGTTCATCACGAACACCTTCGAGCGCAGCTTCACGAACCAATTCACAAATTCGCATCTCCAGCGTTTCTTCTGTGATGATTTCATCGGGATATAGCTGCTCGGATTCTGGCATTTCACTAATGAGAAGCTGAGTCAGCTCTTCCAGCTGCTGATTACCCAGCGCCGAAACTGGAATGATGGCGTGCCAATCACGAATCTTTTGAACTTCAAGTAGCTTCTCTGCCAGCACTTTTTTGTCTACAAGTTCACTCTTGGTAACTACGGCAATCAATTTGGCTCGACGAAACTCTCCGAGTTGCTCATTGATGAACATGTCTCCCGTGCCAATTTTCTCATTGGCCGGCAAACAAAATCCGATTACGTCTACATCAGAAAGCGTTGATTCCACTAGATCATTCAAACGCTGTCCAAGTAATGTGCGAGGCCTGTGCAGACCCGGAGTGTCTACCACAATTAGTTGACCCGAATCACGATGAACAATTCCGCGAATTGCTCGCCGAGTGGTCTGCGGCTTCGAGCTGGTTATTGCAACCTTTTCACCAACTAGAGCGTTCGTTAACGTTGATTTTCCTACGTTTGGCCTTCCAACGAAGGAAACAAAACCCGCTCGATATGACTTACTCATCCGCATCTCCAAAAGCTGCTTGTGCGTCGGAAAGCTCTTCGTCTTTGCTTACTAGCACGGAGACCAAGCGCTTTCGCCTACCTTCCACTCGGTCAGCACGAAAAATTAGACCTGAATACTTAACTTCATCGCCACGTACCGGTAGACGTCCCAGTTCTTTTGCTAACAAACCACCAACGCTGTCGACATCTTCGTCCTCAAGTTCAATTTCAAATAGCTCACCCAGCTCGAAAAGTGAGTAACGAGCCGCAACTCTGTAGCCGCCATCATCAAGTGACACCACTTCGAGTTCGGCATCGTCGTACTCATCAGCAATTTCGCCAACGAGTTCTTCAATAATGTCCTCAAGCGTTACCAAGCCTGCAACTCCGCCGTACTCATCCACCACCATAGCAATATGGGTTGCATTAGCTTGCATGGCTTTGAGCAGGTCATCAACCGGCATCGATTCAGGGATAAAGACCACTTTGCGCAGCGCGGCGTTAGCCTTGGATTTACCGGTGGACTTTGACCCCTCGTGCAATATGCGGGTCAGATCCTTGAGGTACAGAATGCCCTTGATCTCATCAATCGAGCCACCAACAACCGGAAGTCTTGAGAACCCGCTCTTGAGGAAAAATTCCATCGCTTCGCTCAGGCTTGCTTCACTGGAAATGGTGGCCATGTCGACGCGAGGAACCATAATCTCGCGCACCAGGGTTTCACCGAATTCTTCAACCGACTCAATGAGTTCCTGCTCAAATTCCTCGGGTTCATCAACTTTTGGCAGTGAAAGCGGTGTGAACAATAGATGCAATGAATTTATGACTGAACCTAGCCTTTGCGCTAAAACAGTTCCAATGCGTCGATGGCCAAATTTTCGAGCAGCGATTTGCGAGCCCAACAAAAGCAAAATCATTACCAAAATCGATAAGACCGCCGTAAGCCACCATGACCAACCAAGCGGAACAAGAGATTGCCCTAGAGTAACCCCAAATATTCCAGTGAATGTCATGCGCAAGAAACTAAGAGTTTCAGCTTTGGCTGAATTTTCTTCGTCAACCTCGAGTGCGGCCTTCACCACGGCAGCCAAGGTGGTTAATCCGGCGAGTAACAGAGCGACCCAAAAAGCAACGATGAGCAACTAAGCAGCTTTCTCACTTGCATAAAAGAGCTCAAGAATCTCTTTTTGCAAGCCAAACATCTCGCGCTCTTCATCTGGCTCAGCATGGTCGTAACCGAGTAAGTGCAAAATTCCATGAGTGATGAGCAGCAGAACTTCATTGATGAGCGGATGCCCGGCCTTTTCGGCCTGCCCTTCTGCATATGCCGGACAAACAACAATGTCTCCTAGCAATCCGGCTGGAGTCTGTTCGTCATCGGTGCCTGGTCGCAATTCATCCATCGGAAAACTGAGAACATCGGTTGGACCGGGTTCATCCATCCATTGCTCGTGCAATAGGGACATCGGCTCTTCCCCGACGAATTGAATTGCTAGTTCGGCAGCTGGATGAATGTGTAGCTGATCGAGCGCAAATTCAGCCAATCGCAACACTCGCTCGTGATCGATGTTGAAATCAGTCTCGTTATTTATTTCGATACTCATAATTTGACTCGCTTGGTTACAGCAACCTTCTTAACCGCTTTCTTTTCCTCAAACTTCGAATAGGCGTCGACAATCTTTGCCACCAGTGAGTGCCGAACAACGTCGTCTGACGTCAAGTACTTGAATGACATGCCATCGACTTTGCTTAGTACCTGTATTGCAGTGTGTAAACCTGAGGTGCCTACCGGTAAGTCAATCTGCGTAATGTCTCCGGTGATGACCATCTTCGAAT
>JBEGSY010000015.1:0-20481 GCA_041179725.1 Actinomycetota bacterium
TTAAGCCTGGCGACTTAGCAACTTCACAGGCTCTCGCTTCGGTTGGTCAGGGGCGATTGATTTCTCGCTACCAGCAGAGTCTCGAGCGCTACGGGATAATTGCCGGACAGGTGCTTCTCACAGCACAGGACCTCGAAGGTGAAGAGACCACTAACAATGCTCAGCGCGCTATGGAGCGATTGCTCGAACTTCGCGTAATTCCTATCGTGAACGAAAATGACACCGTAGCAACCGCAGAAATTCGATTCGGCGACAACGACCGACTTGGAGCTTTAGTGGCGGCGCTGATTAAGGCGGATGCGCTCATCATGTTGAGCGATGTCGATGCGCTTTACAACATGCCGCCGACTAAGCCAGGTGCCAAACGAATCGAGCGTATCGAGTACGGGCAAGACATGTCGGACATTGAAATAGGCGGCACTGGAACGTCTGTCGGTACCGGCGGGGCAGTTACCAAGGTCTCGGCAGCCAAGATCGCAAATGATGCCGGTGCGGCAGTTCTTTTGACTAGTGCAGATTTAGTTAACGAAGCTTTGTCAGGTGCGAATATTGGCACATGGTTTGCGGCGAAAGGTTAGTTGGGAATGGCAACAGCATTAGACAAGATGCGTTTAGTCAAGAATGCATCAGTTGGTTTGGCAAATGCCACTCCTCAGCAGCGCGCGGATGCTTTGCGCAATATTGCCAAGTTGTTGATTGAGCGTACGACGGAAATTATGGCCGCGAATGCAATAGATATTGAGCGTGGTCAGGCCAACGACATGACCGTAAGCACTCAAGACCGTATTCGACTAGACGAAAAGCGTATCCGTGCAATTTCAGAGTCGGTAACCAAGATCACAACTTTGCCCGATCCGCTAGGTGACGTTCTTCGAGGAATGACTTTGCCAAATGGCTTGAAGTTGACTCAGATTCGCGTACCTCTTGGAGTAGTCGGCGTAATTTACGAGGCACGTCCGAACGTAACCATCGACATTGCCGTGCTTGCCATCAAGAGTGGAAACGCCGTTGTGCTGCGCGGTGGTCGCGACGCTCAGAGCAGTAACGAAATACTGGTGAAGCTGCTTCAAGATGCGTTGGCGCAAGCTGGACTGTCGGCAGATTCAGTGCATACTCTCGACGAATTTGGACGCGAAGGTGGTGTCGAGATGATGAAGGCTGTTGGTCTCATCGATGTTTTGATTCCGCGCGGTTCGGCAGGCTTAATTCAGGCCGTAGTTGAGGAATCAAAGGTCCCTGTTATTCAGACCGGCGACGGCGTGGTTCACATCTTTGTTGATGAATCAGCTCGCCTCGATTGGTCGGTTGACATCATCCACAATGCCAAGGTTCAGCGACCTTCGGTTTGTAACGCGGTTGAAACCCTCCTCGTCCATGAGAAAGCCGCAGAGCGCATTCTTCCTGCAGTGCTAAAAAACTTGACTGCAGCCAATGTCACAATTCACGGCGACAGCGAAACCGCAAAACTAGGTGATGGGGTAGTGCCGGCAACCGAAGAGGACTGGAAAGCTGAGTACCACGACCTAGACCTTGCGGTGAAGATTGTCAAAGATCTAGAAGAGGCGCTTGACCACATTGCCAAGTACGGCACCAAGCACACCGAATCAATCATCACCGAAAACGTGGAGCACGCGGAGCGTTTCCTAAACGAGGTTGATGCCTCGACCGTGATGGTTAACGCTTCAACTCGCTTTACCGATGGCGGCGAATTTGGCTTTGGCGCCGAGGTTGGAATTTCAACCCAGAAGCTCCACGCCCGCGGTCCGATGGGTATTTTGGAACTAACCAGCACCAAATGGCTGGTTCGTGGAGCCGGCCAAACCCGCGCCTAAGGTAGTCTTTTCTAGGAGTTATTAGGAGAACCATGATTCGCATTCTTGCTGAGGCTGAGGTCGTAAACCCGCTACCGTTTCCTGGAGTTGTTTTCGGCGTTATCGCAATGGCAGTGTTCCTACTATTGGGATTCGTGACCTGGAGTTACCGCGATGTAGCAAACCGTCACGACCACAAA
The DNA here is from genome assembly GCA_041179725.1 of Actinomycetota bacterium. GTDB lineage: Bacteria > Actinomycetota > Actinomycetes > Actinomycetales > Microbacteriaceae > Rhodoluna. Next base: position 2,012 of record JBEGSY010000015.1, read on the forward strand.
GATTCAGACTCAAAGGGTCACCACTAAGCCATTTGGCGTTTTAGGTTTTTATGACCAAACTTCGATTAGGTGTGATGGGTGGAACTTTCGACCCGATTCACCACGGACACTTGGTCGCGGCGAGTGAAGTAGCCGCTCATTTCAAACTTGACGAAGTTATTTTCGTACCGACTGGCATGCCTTGGCAGAAAGCTAACGTTTCCGATTCTGAAGATCGTTACCTTATGACAGTCATCGCGACCGCCTCGAATCCGAGATTTAATGTCAGCAGAGTAGACATCGACCGTGATGGCCTGACTTACACAATCGACACCTTGAAAGATATTCAAAATGAGTATCCAGATGCCGAACTATTCTTCATCTCTGGAGCCGATGCAATTACTCAAATTTTGACCTGGAAAGACGTAGATCAAATCTGGCCGCTTGCACATTTTGTGGCGGTTACTCGTCCTGGTTTCAAAATGGAACTGCCGGCAAGTGCTCCAGAAGGCGCAATCACAGTGATTGAAATACCTGCACTGGCTATTTCTTCAACGGACATTCGCGGCCGCGCAGAACGCAAAGAGCCGGTTTGGTACCTGGTGCCAGATGGCGTGGTGCAATACATCAACAAGCACAATGTTTACGGCGGAAAACATGAGTAGCGAATTTTTTGATCCGGATGATTTCGACCCAACGCCCGTTGCAAAGCCGGTAGTTGCTCAGGTTGCTGCTCCGGTCTCTATGGAACCTGTAATTTCCGAAAAACCGAAGTTCTTCGAATTAAAGCCGGTTGGCTCAGCCCCTGCGTCAGCACCGGCACCAGCTGCGGTCGAGGCATTCAAAGTGCCTGAAGGCATCAAGATGCCGGAACCGATTGAACTGCCAACTGAATTCCCAAGCTTTCAGGCTCCAGATGGCTATCACGTTGACCTATCAGACCTTCCAATCGACACCGAGCAGCCTATGACTCGTCGTCAGATGCGCGAGATGGAAAAACTTACCGGCAGCGATTTTGTGGTTGAGGTTGAGTCTGACTACGAGATGGAATTGCCGTTCACTTCTGACCTAGCTGAACAGATTCCGACCGCGGTAGAGGAGCAACCGGCGTTGGTCGAGCCAATCAGCTACACCAACAACGAAGCGCTATTTAACCCGTCACCCGGATTATTGGTAGAGCCGACAACCAATTCGATAGTGATTGATCAGGTGCAAGACCTCACCAATTACACAGCGACTGTCACCGAAACAGGCGAAATACTTACTACCGGAGCAATTCAACTGCCAATTCTTACCAACATTGATACTGAAACTGGCGAGATAGCGGTTATTAATGAAGCTGAAAAACTTGATGAAGCCATTTCGCTAGATAACGCAACTGGATTTATTAATACAATCGCTCCGATGCGTGTCACTGGAATTGTGAATGCTGCCAAGAAATTTCGCGTAATTCCAACCAACCTCAAGCGCGGAAAGAACCATCCATATCTCGTACTCACCGCAGCGATAGTCATGGTCGCCATCGGTGTACTGACCGTTGCCGCTTTCATGCTCAACATCATCTAAGGAACAAATGACCGCTTCGGCAAATGCAATCAAGCTCACCAACATCGCTGCAAATGCAGCCGCCGACAAGCTCGGTGAGAATATCGTCGCACTCGATGTCACCGAATTGATGCCGCTGACCGACGTATTCCTGCTAGCCTCAGGGCGCAATGAACGTCAGGTGGTTTCTATCGCGGATGAAATCGAAGAGAAAATGCTTGAGGCAGGGCACAAAATGTTGCGTCGCGAGGGAAAGACTCAGGCTCGTTGGATTTTGCTCGACTTTGGTGATGTGGTTTGTCACGTGATGCACGAAGAGGATCGCATGTATTACTCACTAGAGCGCCTTTGGAAAGACAGCCCTGTAGTCAAACTGGAAATCACCCAAAACAACGGCTAAACTGACCAAGTTACACATTCGGGCCTATGGCGCAGCTGGTAGCGCACCTGCATGGCATGCAGGGGGTCAGGGGTTCAAATCCCCTTAGGTCCACAAAAAAATACCCTCGAGAATTCGAGGGATTTTTTGTTTAACGATGTTTTGTGTCTATCTCGACAACCTTTTGCACCCGGCGGGCATACTTTTCGTTCGAGTGTCCCAGCCACTCGGTAGACATCCAGACTCGAACAATTTCCTGAGCTATTGCCGAGCCGATAATCTTCCCACCGATGCAAAGCACGTTGGTATCTGAGTGGGAGCGGGCGAGTTCGGCACAAAAGGAATCTTGGCAGACAGCGGCAAATACTCCGGGCACCTTGTTGGCAATCATTGCGCTTCCATAGCCAACCCCGTCCACGAAGATGCCGCGGTCTACTGCGCCATTGGACACGGCTAGTGAGGCGGGGTAGACGTGGTCGGGTAGATCGGCTGGTTCACTTGAGTTAGTGCCAAAGTCCACAATCTCGTGCCCCTGCGAGCGAAGTTCCGCTGCAATTTCTAGCTTGAGTTCGAGTCCGGCGTGGTCACTAGCCATGGCAATGCGCATTATTCATTCCGATCTGGCACACTGACTCGTTTGATGCGAGAGGTGAAGCCACTTTCAATGTTTATTTGAGACTTTGAAACGCCATAGTGCTTGGCGAGAACCGCAATCAGCCCGTCATTGGCTGCGCCGTCGACCGCTCGTTCCTTGATGAAAACAGTCAGGCTGCCGTCCGCTGTGGTTTCCACTAGCGGGCCTTTTTTCGACCCCGGCTTCACCTGAACAGTTATTCGCACACAACCACTCTAGGCTTGCACTTCTTGTCAAGGGGTGCTTTACTTAAGTCATGAATACGACCCTGCCAAGCATCTACATCTCGCACGGTGCTCCACCGCTGCTGGATGACCAGCTTTGGATGGACCAATTAGCTCAGTGGTCGGGCGAACTAGAGAAGCCAAAGGCGATACTGATTGTCTCGGCACACTGGGAGAGCGCACCAGTCGCCATTTCTTCTACCGACGCCAAGACGCCTTTGATTTACGATTTCGGCGGATTCGCTCCAAAGTTTTACAACATGAAATACGAAACCCCGGATGCGTCTTGGCTTGGTGAGATGGTTGCCAAACTGATGCCAGATACCGAACCGCTTCACCACCATGCCTCTCGTGGACTGGATCACGGAGCTTGGGTGCCGCTCAAGGTGATGTATCCGGATGCCAGTATTCCGGTGGTGCAACTTTCAATGCCAACGCACGATCCGGTGCGTTTGATGGAGCTTGGACGTCGACTACGTCCACTTCGTGATCAGGGTGTACTAATTATTGGTTCAGGTTTTATGACTCATGGCTTGCCTTACATTCGAGACTGGCGTGTTAATGCACTCGCGCCAGGTTGGTCTGCAGAGTTTGATGCTTGGGCAAAGGAAGCACTCGATCGTGGCGATATCGAAAGTTTGATCAACTACAAGACACTTGCACCTGGAATGCCATACGCGCACCCAACGGTTGAGCACTTCACTCCGCTATTCGTCACTCTCGGTGCTTCGCTTAATCCAGAGCAAGCGGTACAAACAAAAATTGACGGCTACTTCATGGGGCTTTCTAAGCGCTCGTTCGAAGTTTCTTAGCATTCCACTGTTGCCACAGCTCTTTTAGATCCCAGGCGTTCTCTGCCATTATCGAAACTCCGCGCACTCCGGTGCGTCTGGTCTTGCCGGAAATCAGAATCAATTTGGTGTTGAACAGGATGTGACTGCAACGCTGCTGAGCATCGTCGAAGAAGGTGCTGTCGCTGCAACCGAAGCCGTCATCCAGGCTCACAAACACCACGCGCTTACCTGATCGCATCGGCGGGGTCTGGGTTGCCACTCGCACGCCGGCAATCAGAACATCGGTCTTACTGCGTAGATTTACCAACTCATCGCTACGGATTACGCCCATCTCATCGAGCATCGGGCGATACTGCTCAAGTGCATGCTCGGTGTAGTCGAGGTGCATGATTGAAAGTTCGGCACGCACCTTCTCGGCATTGCTTGGCTCGGGGTTACCTCTCGGCATATCGTCAAAGTCAAACTGCAGTTGGTTTGGGTCGAGATACTTTTTGTTTTTTGCAGCGTTCAGCTCGCGCACTCTGGCTAGCACATCGCCACGGGTATGTTTGGGGCCGAAATCGCCGAGCTTGAGAGAGTCCAATCCGCCAATCAGCGCGATGCGTTCGAAGGTGCGTCTGCTTGGCTTCGCCTTCATGTAAAAATCGCCAACATCTTGATACGGCCGGTTACTTAGGATGCGACTAACTTCGGCTTCGCTGATGCCGGCGATTTCGTGAATTGCCAGTCGCACGGCTAAGCCATCTGGGGTTTGCTCAACCAGATATTCGTCGGTTGATTTATTCACATCAACCGGAAGCATGCGCACTCCGAGTCGTCGTGCTTCAGCCAGCAGTAATCGCTTTGGGTACATCCCTGGATCATGGGTAAATAACCCGGCCATGAATTGAACGGGGTAGTGGGTTTTGAGCCACGCGCTCTGATAGGTGGGCAGCGCGAAGGCGGCTCCGTGCGCTTTACAGAAACCGAAGCTGGAAAAGCCCTCGAGAATATCCCAGACCCTCTGAATTACAGCCGGTGTGTAGCCGCGTTCCTTGGTTTTGCTTCTAAAAAACTCTTCAATTTTTGGTTTGAGTCTCGGGTCTTCGAGTGAGCGACGCATTTCGTCGGCCCTCGCCAAGCTGCAGCCAGTCATTACATTCAGGATGCGAAGCACGTGTTCGTGAAAAATCACCACGCCAAAGGTTTCACGCAGAATCGGTTCGAGGTCTTTGTGGATGAAGTCTGCACTGGCAAAGCCGTGGCGGCCGTCCAGGTACGGCGCAATCATGTTGCCCTTCATTGGACCTGGGCGAAATAGCGAAATCTGAATGGTCAGGTCGTTGAAGACCGTTGGCTGATGTTTTCCGGTTAGTTCACGTTGCCCAGGACTCTCGATTTGAAAAATGCCGAGGGTGTTGGTGGTGCGGATGCTCTTAAAGGTTTCGGCATCGGCGCGATCCACTGCGTCTAAGTCGAATTGCTCATCGGCGGTGCGGCGAATTTCTTTTACCGCGTATGCCATGGCGCTTTGCATGCGTACTCCGAGTACATCCAGCTTGAGTAGCCCCATCGGGTCCATGTCGTCTTTATCGAACTGGCTCATCGGTAAACCCATGCCACTTGGTTCAATTGGCGTTACCTTGAGCAGATTGCTATCGCCGAGAATCACTCCACATGGATGCATTGAAATATGTCGGGGAAGGCGATTGAGTCGCTCGGTAATGTCTACCAAGAGATTCATCTTGCGATCGGTCTCCAATGCCTGAGCAATCATGCCGAGCTCTGGTTTTTGTTTGGTGGCATTGCGAAAGCTGCCGGCGCTAAATCGCCACACACTTTTGGCAATCTGGTCAATTTCATCTTCGTCAATGCCGAGGGCCAAGCCACTGTCTCGCACTGCACCTCGCCCGCGATAGGTGCTCTGCATCGATAGCAGTGTGACGCGATTACTGCCGTATCGCTTAAAGATATTCCGGTAGATGTCATGACGTCTTGCCGATTCAACATCGATGTCGATATCTGGCAGGCTTGAGCGTTCGGTACTCAAGAAACGCTCAAACAGCAAATCGTGTTCGATGGGGTCGACCCCGCTGATGCCGAGCAGGTAGTTGACCAGCGAACCGGCACCCGAACCTCTGGCCGCGATGCGAATGTTCATATCTCGGATCATCTGGGCGACATCGGCGACGGTCAAAAAATACGTGGCGAAACCGAGCTGGTTAATCGTGATCAGCTCTTGGTTGAGTCGATGTTGAATCTTGCTTAGTTCCTTGGCGGTCACGCCGGGGTAGCGCCAGCCAATTCCGGCCTCGGCTTTCTGCCAGAGCACCTCGAAGGGGTTGCCTTCGATGCCGAGTGAAGCCTTCTCGGGGGTCTTTGGTTTACCCCAACCGCAGTCAGAGACTGGCTCCAGTCGAAAACGATTGGACAACATTTCTGTGTCTTCGATCAGTTGTCTCGCCCTGGTGCTGTCGCCGGTGACTTCTAGAGCCACTGATTCCATGAGTTTTGCCGGTTTTAGCCAGGCTTGGGCGTTGGGTTGGGTTTGAAAAAAGCCGAGTGGCTCCAAGAATCTGGCCGCATCGAGAACATCGGCTGTCACAGCATCATCGGGGGTTAGATAACGCACCGCATTGGTGAGCACCGCTGGTAAACCGGAGACATCGGCTAACTGCAGCATGCGACTGGCTTGCATTGCCGAATGCTCACTACCCGGTTCGGTTAGCAGGGTAGTTATTTCAATCGCTAGTGAATTTGGAATTGCAAATAGTTCTTGCCATGGTTTTAGTAACTGCATCGCTTCTTCACGAGTGCCTTGTAAAACGCTTCTACCAACATCGCTGTCGTTGCCGAGTAGTACCGTGCAGGCACCAAGACTTTCGCCAATAATTTTTGCCAATTCACCTCGTCTAATCGCGATGCGATCTTGTTTTCGTCCGCGGTTGCTAAGCGCAGCTTTGATGTTGTAGCCGTGTGCTGCCGAAACAATTGAACATAGCGTTGACCAACCGATTCCGTTATCGTGTCCTCGTGCAATAACTACAGCGCGGGCGAGTGGTGCACCTTCGTCGTCGACTATAGAAAGTTCGACGCCAACAATTGGTGAGATGCCTAAGGTTTGGCAAGCACTGATATGTTTTACCGCCCCGTAGAGTCCGTCGCGATCAGTTATCGCTAAGGCGTTCATGCCGAGTGAGGATGCCGCTTCCGCTAGTAACTCTGGACGAGTGACGCCGTAGTGAGAAGAAAACGCAGACGCCACGTGTAAGTGAACGAATGACATTAGTAAATGCGGCTTAGCTTCCAGACGTTTTTATCGTCGACGATATTGTGGATTAGCTCGAATTGGTTTTTCTCATTTTCTTTGGAGGCCACCAGTCGCCACATTTCCACCTCAAGAACACCGGCTCCAATGCCGCGTTGCACTCTGGCTGACTCGACCCACCACTCTCGTCTGGCAAACCAGCGCACCGGCTTGCTCAGCACCAGGTAGGCGCCATTGCGCCAGCTGAATCCAATTGGCTCACCGGTTGGGTTGACCACAACCTCTACCAATTCATCGATTCGAGTCATTACTGACTCCTTCCCACCCTGAAAAACATTCGAACAAATGTTCGAATGTTAAGAATGTAGGAGTCACCACCGACAAAGCAAATTGCTACGGCGTGGCGAGCTCAACCATTAGTTGAAGGTTGGCCAGATGGTTGATTTAGAGCGGCAGAATCAGCTCTGGGCTGTTGTTCTTGACCGAACCGACCGCGGTATTGACCTTGTGAAACTCCACTTCGCCGGCCACCAAATCACTCTCGCTGGCCACGGCCTTGAGAAGGTCAAGGTTGCCAAGATGATTTGGGTCGATCCAGGCATCCAACGTTTCCGGGGTGAGCAGCACCGGATTACGGTCGTGAATGTGGGCAAGCTCTGGAGCAGTGTTTTTGGTCAAGGTAGTTGCCGAAAGTAGCCAACGCGATGGGTCGTTTTCGGCTTTGCTCGGATCGCGCCACCATTCATAAAGTCCAGCCAAAGCGAGCATGCCATCCGGACCAGCCGAAATGTAGAACGGCTGTTTGGTGCCATCTTCAGCAACATGCCATTCGTAATAACCCGATGCCGGAATTACGCATCTTCTACGTGCAACTGATTCCTTGAACGATGGCTTTTCGAGGATGCTTTCGATTCGACCGTTAATCAAAGGGGAAGAATTAGCCGGGCCATCCTTACTCCAGCGCGGCACTAAGCCCCAGCGAGCCGAATACATTTCGCGATGCAGTTCACCCAACGGTGAACCATCTTGCGCTTTTTCATCGGGGCGTTCAACGATGATGGAAATTTGATGAGTTGGTGCAACGTTGTAGCTAAGTCCAGGCTGCTCGCCAACAATTTCGTCTACTTCGAAGATCTTCATGATCTCGGTTGAAGTCTTAGCAACTACGAATCGACCACACAATTTGGAGCTACTTTCTGGTCAGGTAATTTGCCGTTGATTCAACTATAGAAATTTATGAACCATACCTATCGATGAATCTTCAAAAAAGAATAAATATTGGCCAAAAACCTAGATTTCAGGGGCATTTTTATGGCTTGAATCAATTCCTAAGTCCGACACCTTAGGTGCACCTTAGTTGCCTTTATCAAATCGTTACATTAGACCGGAATTGAAGGGAATTCCCCTTCAGTAGGAGAAAACAGAATGCCCATATCACAGGTGCTTACCGAACTTAGCGTGTTGGACTTATCACGATGGCAGTTTGGTTTGACGACTGTCTACCACTTTCTTTTCGTGCCGCTCACCATTGGAATGGTGTTCCTGGTCGCAATTATGCAGACCGTTTGGACAAAAACCGGAGCTGAAAAGTGGCTAAAACTCACCAAGCTTTTTGGCAAGATTTTCCTAATAAATTTTGCGATGGGAGTAGTTACTGGAATAGTTCAGGAGTTCCAATTTGGGATGAACTGGTCTGATTACTCAAGATTTGTTGGGGATATTTTCGGCGCACCTCTAGCAATGGAGGGTTTGCTCGCTTTTTTCTTCGAAGCAACATTTATTGGACTATGGATTTTCGGGTGGGATCGGCTTTCTAAAAAAGTTCACCTGGCAACAATTTGGTTGACAGCGGTGGGTGTTGTGCTATCCGCATATTTCATTTTGGCTGCAAATTCGTTCATGCAAAACCCAGTTGGTTACACGATGAATGAAAAATTGAATCGCGCAGAATTGACTGACATTGGCGCCGTTCTCACAAACATTGTTGCTCTGAATCAATTTCCGCACACAGTAACGGCTTCGTTTATGTTCGCGGGTGCGGTTATGGTTGGCGTTTCTGCCTATCACCTTAAGCGGATGCAATTCGTTGAAACTATGCGTACTGGTTTACGCTTCGGTTTGTGGACAGTAATAGCCGGAGGGGTTGGTACCGTAATTTCAGGTGATGGTTTGGGTTTGGCTATGGTTCAAACACAACCAATGAAGATGGCGGCTGCGGAAGCGCTTTACAACACAACTAATAACGCTAGTTTTTCAATCTTCACTTGGGGAACTCCAGACGGCAAGAGTGAGCTGTTTTCTATCCGTATTCCCGACTTGCTTTCGTTCTTGTCTACTCACACCTTTGATGGACAGGTTGAGGGGCTTAATAACCTGCAGGCCGAATATGTCGCTGCCTTCGGGCCGGGGGACTACATGCCAGTGATTTGGATCACGTATTGGGCATTCCGCTGGATGATTGGCTTGGGCGCACTTTCGATCTTGGTTGCAATCGTCGGTTTGTGGCTGACCCGAAAGGGAAACCTAAGTCTGCCAACCTGGGCATGGAATGTTGCAATTTGGGCCTCGCCAGTTCCAGTTCTCGCCATATCAATTGGCTGGATGTTCACTGAAATGGGACGCCAACCTTGGGTTGTATTTAGTCTCATGAAAACTTCGGCAGGAGTTTCCCCTGGAATTAACGGGGTTGACGTTCTTATTTCACTAATCAGCTTCACCTTGCTTTATGGAGTGTTAGCTGTTGTGGAATTCAAGCTATTACTCAAAGCAATCAAGTCCGGTCCGGAAGATTCTATGAAAAAAGAAGATTCCGAAAAATTGACAGTCGCTTACTAGGAATTTGGAGATATTCAAAATGCAATTACAAGACATCTGGTTCCTAATCGTAGGTTTCCTGTTTATCGGATATTTTGTTCTCGACGGCTTTGATTTTGGGGTAGGGATCTCACTTCCTTTCTTAGGTAAAGATGACCTTGACCGCCGAGTTCTAATCAATACCATTGGTCCGGTCTGGGACCTGAACGAAACTTGGGTTTTGGTCGCCGGTGCAAGCTTATTTGCAGCATTCCCGGAATGGTATGCCTCTTTGTTTAGTGGTTTCTACCTCCCGTTATTACTCATACTCCTCGCTCTTATTCTTCGAGGAGTCTCTTTTGAGTATCGAGGAAAAGGAGATTCGCTTGCTTGGAAATCCCGATTCGACTGGATGATCTTCGTTGGATCAGCATTACCTGCATTGCTTTGGGGTGTTGCATTCGCAAACATCGTTCAGGGTGTGCCACTAAATGACAAGCACATTTTCACCGGCAATTTGTTCACGCTACTAAACCCTTACGGATTATTAGGTGGACTGGTTACTCTGACTTTATTTTGGTTGCACGGATTGATTTTCATCACCCTAAAAACTGAAGGTGACATTAAGGTAAGAGCAAGGTCTTTGGCGGTAAAAGTTGGAATTGTGTGCACTGTGCTTGCGGCAAGTTTCTTGATCTGGACACTTTTCGCACATTTCCGTCTTCTTGGCTTGGTTCTTACAGCTGTTGCCGCCTTGAGTTTGATTGCAGGTCAAATCGCTAACGTCAAGCGTCGCGATGGCGTGGCATTTAGCCTTATTGTTTTGACAATCATCACCGCAGTAGGCGCATTATTTGCGGCCCTATACCCAAATGTGTTTCCTTCAACGACAGATGCTGCATACAGCCTGACGGTGGACAATGCCAAGTCGAGCGACTACACGCTGACTGTAATGACCTGGGTGGCAGGAATTATGTTGCCATTGGTTCTTGCCTACCAAGGCTGGACATACTGGGTTTTCAAGAAACGCGTAAGCCGCAAATCTATACCGGCTGGTTCGCATTAAGCCGCTAAATCCTCGATTACTGCGAGAAGCAGGAGCGGCCCGCTGGTTTATTGCCAGTGTGGTCGCTCTTGCCTTGCTCGGAACTACAGCCACAATAGTTTTTGCTTGGGAGTTGGCTGGTTTAGTAACTTCCCAAACAGGTAGAAGTTTTGAGGTGGCTGCTTTTGCCGGTTTGGTTAAAGCAATCAGTATCGTATTGCAGGAAATCTTGGCAGCCCAAGCGGCGTCAAAGGTCAAATTTGAGCTTAGATCAAAATCTTTTAGAAAATTTGCATACCTAGGCGAATCATGGAGAAATCAGCAGAAAACAAGTGAGCTTAATTTACTAATAACTACGGGATTGGATGCGCTAGACACATATTTCTCAAAGTACCTACCTCAATTGGTTTATGTGGTGCTATCAATTCCAATCTTCTTGATTGTTGCATTCGTGAATGATTTCCTAAGCGCCATAATCCTTGCCATTACTGTCCCTCTAATTCCCCTGTTCATGGTTTTTATTGGTTGGGCAACTCAAAAGTTGCAAAATAGTCAACTTGAGGCAATGACAAGTATTGCTACGCATTTTTCTGAGGTGGTTAGAGGTCTAACTACATTGCGAGTATTCAACCGGGCAAACCGACAAGTTGATCGGCTGGCAAATTTGAGTGAAACCCATCGGGAGAGAACCATGAAAGTGCTATCACTTTCATTCATGTCAGGATTTGCTCTAGAATTAATTGCTAGTCTTTCCGTAGCTTTGGTTGCGGTGACTATTGGAATTCGGCTTTTGAATGGCGAGATTGCTTTTTCATTAGGGCTATTCATTTTGCTCTTGGCGCCAGATGTTTACCTGCCGCTTAGGACTCTAGGGGCTAATTTTCATGCCTCCGCGGATGGCATAGCTTCGTTGACGAGACTGTTTTATCTTTTTGATACTGATTCAAACTCACATGACAAGACTTCAACCTTTAAGCCGCAACCAGGTGCAATAACCATCATCAAGGGAGAATCGGGCTCTGGAAAGACTCGTCTACTCAAGAGCATGAGATCCGAGAAAAGCGCTTGGATGCCTCAGAGAAGCAGTGTTTTTTCTGGCACTGTGCTGCAAAACATTGTGGGTAGAGGTGAAGTGATAGACGACAATGCCTTGGATTTGGCTCTGAAAACCAGTGCACTTGATGATTTGGATCTAGAAAATATGGTTGGTGGAATAACTGCACCACTTTCAGGTGGTCAGCTCCAGCGAATTGGACTTGCCAGAAGTATTTATTCATTTGTGGCGCAAAAGAAGGACACGCTCTTACTAGACGAACCAACTTCCTCTCAAGATACGGCTCGAATCGAAATCATTACATCAAATTTGTTGAGAATGAAGATAAGCGATGCAGCGGTTGTCATCGTCAGCCACCAACAAGAACTTTATGATATTGCTGACATTGTGCACGAGGTAAAGAGTGTTTAGAGTTTTCACTTTCGGATTTCCCAGAAATTCAAGATTCTTCATTGCATCCGTATTGGCTATATTTCAAGCTATTTCAGCAATTGCTTTACTTGCGTGTTCCGCTTGGTTGCTTTCACGAGCTTCGGAGCAACCGCCTCTCATGTACCTATCGATTGCAATTGTTGGCGTCAGGACCTTTGCTTTAGCGAAAGCAGTATTAAGGTATGGCGAAAGATGGTTGTCTCACGATGCGGCACTGAAGTCATTAGGGAAACTAAGAGTCGAACTTTTTCAAAAACTAATTCCCCTTGCTCCAGCAGGGTTCGGGCGACTAAAGATGGGTGATGTCGGGAGTCGAGTCACCGCAGATGTAGAAGAAATCTTGAATTTACCTCTGAGAGTAATCTTGCCGACTGTGCAATCCGCGGCTGCTTCTTTTGTATCGATTATGTTCTTCGCCCTACTTTTGCCTAATGCGGCTTTGCTCATCACCGTCTTGCTGACTGTCTCGCTACTAATCGCAATTCCGATTTCTAATCAGTTTTCAGCTCGTTTTGATCGTGAAAATGCGCATATTCGTGGCCAGTTAGCTGAAAAGAGTTTGGAACTTATTGAAAATTCTGAAATCTACACTCAATATGGCTGGCTAGATAAGGAACTAGGCGACTTCCAAGTCTTAGAGAAACGATTAGGACAGCGCGGGCTCCTTCAAGCAACCTCATCCGGTGTCAGTTTGGGAGTATTTTCTCTTTCTGCGACCGTAGGAGCACTTGGAGTATTGTTTCTTGGTGGTCAGGCCATAGGTTCAGGTCAATTGGAGCCAGTGTTATTGGCTGTAATCGCTTTACTTCCGCTTGGAGTCTTTGAGATAGCCGGTTTATCCCACTCCGCAGTTTCCACTTGGCGAAAGTACAAGTCGAGCGCACAACGATTGATAAACATTCAGGATGAGCCTATTCCTCATGACTTAAATGTTGGATTTGGGTCTAGTGAACTGCAAGCGTTCGACAATATCTCTCTAAGAAACGTGTCTGCCGGTTATCCAGGTAGAACTGACGCGATTAAGGGCATCAGTCTCACAATAAGTCGCGGAGAAACCGTAGCTCTGATTGGGCCTAGTGGTTCAGGAAAATCTACGGTTGCTTTGTTGCTTGCCGGTTTACTAAACCCCAGAAGGGGACATGTCGAAGTGAATGGATTATCGGTTGCAAATTGGACTGCAGATTCGTTCAGGAAATGCGTTGGTTATTTGGAGCAGCAAACGCCCATCTTTGCCGGAACAGTTAGGGATAACTTGCGGCTGGCAAACGAAAGTGCAGATGATGCCGGCATGTTCGATGTCTTGCAACGTGTGAATTTGTGGAAAATGTTTGATTCACGAATGGGTCTAGATACTGAGTTAGGGGAGAACGGGGTACTAATTTCCGGTGGGGAAGCGCAGCGACTTTCAATGGCGCGTGCGCTGCTCGCCAATTTCGAATTCCTCGTCCTCGATGAGCCGACTTCAAGTGTTGATTCGGCGCAAGCGGTTCGACTAGTGCAAGAAATTTTCGCAAGTGCAGATTCGTCCAAGACTATTTTGCTGATAACTCATGATTCAAGAATTGCAAAACTTGCTGATCGAATAATCAGTATCTAGCGAATAGTTGCGCTGAGTAGTCTAAGTCGTTTGTTGAATGCATCAACATGAGTTGGAGTGGCCACCGGTCCACCAAGATCAAGCCAGTTAACTACCGGTCGGATTCCTTGCAAGCTAGAGAGTATCCATACTTCAGTCTCAACTAAATCTGCCGGCTTTACTTTTTCAGTTCGAGTAGTGAGCCCCATTTGTTCGGCAATGGCAAACACTTCGCGGCGAGTAATGCTATCGAGCCAAGCCGTTTCCGAGTTTGGAGCGCAAAGCACTTCGCCACGCCACCAAACCAGAGCAGAAAGTGCACCTTCGCATATGTAGCCGGAGCTATCCAAGATCACCGCTTCATCGGCGCCCATCATGTTGGCTCGACGTCGAAGCTGCATACCAATACTCAGATCCGGACCTTTGATGTCCACCTGAGAACGCGGATCCGGTTCGCCATAAGTCCAGAGAATGGCATTGCCAAGTTGCTCAGGTGATTCGCGAAGCCTCAGGTGAAGTTGCTTACCAATTGGCTGTTCGCGGTGAAGTTCGATGCGAGGGAACCAGCGTCCGTCTAGTGGGATGGTCTGGGAAACCGCTTTAAAGAAGGCTGGTAATTGGCTCAAAGATTCAGGGGATTGCAGCTCGGTCCAGCGACTGAAACGCTCGAAATGGGCTTGCAGACTGCGACAGCGGCCTCCTTCAACCAGCCAGCTGTCGGCAATGGCAAGGTCGGTATCCAAGCTGGGAGGCACTTCGAAGAAGCCAGCGTCGCTGAATTGCAGTAATTGATTGGCCATTCTTCACCTCCCTGTCTGTTGTCTAATCTAATAGGCGTGCCACTCTTCGTTTCCACGCTCAAGGGTTGGGTGCATCCGGCTGACCTTTTCGTTGGATTGCACGCCAACGACGCCAATGCTTTTTGGCTGGACCGTCAGAGCCATCCGACTGAGCGATTCAGTGTTATGGGTGCTTCGGCGAAGGTAGTTAGTCAACTCGATTTTGAGTGGCTTGCAAAGGAAATAGGGTCTCAGGAAGATCTCGATCTGCCTTTCGATTTTCGACCTGGTTACGTCGGCAAGATCAACTACGACGGCAGCAGTGATTTTCTACACATCGATCGTGCACTGGTGCTTGATCACGATGGCGGCCAGATTTATTTCATTGGTGAATTTTCATCCGCAGAGCAATTTGAATATTGGCATCATGCTGCGCTACTTCGAATCGGCGTAAGCGGTGGCGAACAGGCAATGTATCGCCTTAAGCACTCGCCGTTGATTGCGAAGAACGAGAATGTAAGACACAGCGAGGAAAACTACCTTGCACTAATCGAGGAAGCTCAGCGCCATATAGCCGCCGGCGATGTCTATCAACTTTGTCTAACCAATGAAATTTCGATGGATGTTTCTGGTGATGCGCTGCTGACCTTCTTGCAACTTCGCGAAACTAACCCAGCACCCTATGCCGCGTTCTTTAAACAGCGCGATGAATCAGTGATTTGCTGTTCGCCTGAGCAGTTTCTCAAAGTTTCTCGCGACGGCACAATCTCGTCCAAGCCGATTAAGGGAACTCGACCACGCGGCGAAAATGATTCAGAAGATCAACGAATTTCTGCTGAGCTTAAGCACAACGAAAAAGAACGTGCCGAGAATCTGATGATTGTCGATTTGATGCGCAACGACTTTGGTCGAGTAGCAAAGGTTGATTCGGTGCAGGTGCCAAAGCTTTTCGAGATTGAAACTTATGCCACGGTTCATCAGCTAGTTAGCACGATTAGGGCGGAGCTCGCCGAAGGGCAAAATGCTGTCAATGCGCTTTCTTCGGCTTTCCCTGGTGGTTCGATGACTGGCGCGCCAAAGCAACGTGCCATGGAGATTATTGCCCAACTCGAGGCAGGTCCACGAGGCGCATATTCGGGAGTGATCGGTTATCTGACTCACGGTGGAGCTGCCGAATTCGGGATGACGATTCGAACCGTGGTGGTCTCAGGCGGCAAGGCAACCATCGGAGTCGGTGGCGGAATCACGATTGATTCGGTACCTTCCGAAGAGTTGCAAGAGACCAAGGTCAAGGCGGGTGCGCTTTTACGAGCGCTACAGGCCCGCGATCCTTGGGTCAATTGGTAACCTTATAAGAATGTCTGAGCCACAAAACCAATCCGAGTACGACGTATTCGCCATTCAAGACCGCTGGTTACCAGTGTGGGATGAGCTACGTCCATTCAATTCAGGCATTGACGGCGATCCTCGCCCTAAGAAATATGTACTCGACATGTTCCCTTACCCTTCGGGAGACCTACACATGGGTCACGCCGAGGCTTATGCCCTTGGCGATGTAATTTCTCGTTACTGGGTGCAAAAGGGTTTCAACGTAATGCACCCGATTGGCTGGGACTCATTTGGTCTGCCAGCCGAGAACGCGGCGATCAAGCGCGGGCTTGATCCAAAGGGTTGGACTTACGACAACATCGCTCAGCAAAAAGCTTCGATGCGACGCTATGCCTGCTCTTTCGACTGGGATCGTGTAATCGTTACCAGCGACCCGATTTACTATCGCTGGAACCAGTGGTTGTTCCTGGAGTTTTATAACAAGGGCTTGGCATACCGAAAGAACTCAAACGTAAACTGGTGCCCGAGTTGCCAGACTGTTTTGGCTAATGAGCAGGTCGTTGCCGGACTTTGTGAGCGATGCGACAGCGTAGTAACCAAGAAGGCTCTGACACAGTGGTACTTCAAGGTCACCGACTATGCCGATCGACTACTTGATGACCTTGACACGCTCGAAGGAAACTGGCCTGCAAAAGTTTTGACAATGCAACGCAACTGGATTGGTCGTTCGACCGGAGCTGAAGTCGAGTTCCAAGTTGAAGGTCGCAGCGAACCAATAACGGTTTACACAACACGTCCAGACACTTTGTTCGGTGCAACATTCATGGTGGTTGCAGCCGACAGCGACTTGGCTGCCGAGTTGGCATCAATGGCAACTCCTGAAGTTCGAATAGCCTTCCAGGATTACCTCGAGCAGGTTAAGAAGTCGAACGACATCGAACGTCTTGCAACTGATCGTAAAAAGACTGGTGTTGAACTAGGCGTCTACGCAATCAATCCGATTAATGGCGAGCGCATTCCAATGTGGGCAGCAGATTATGTACTAGCCGATTACGGAACTGGTGCCATCATGGCGGTGCCAGCGCATGACCAGCGTGACTTTGAATTCGCAAAAACCTTTGACCTTCCAGTTCGTATGGTGGTTGACACAGGAGAAGGTGACCCAAATGAGCTTGGTGCGCCAACTGTTGGTGATGGAGTATTAGTCAACTCTGGTGAGCTAAATGGCTTGAGTAAGGATGCTGCGATTACCAAGGCAATCGAGCTGCTATCGGCTCAAGGTAAGGGCAAGTCGGCTAAGAACTTCCGTCTTCGTGACTGGTTGATTTCACGCCAGCGCTACTGGGGTACGCCAATTCCGATCATTCACTGCGATAACTGTGGTGAAGTTCCAGTGCCAGCCGACCAACTTCCGGTTCAGTTGCCATCCGCAGAGGGTCTAGATCTGACGCCGAAGGGTACCTCTCCACTCGGTGGCGCAGAGGCATGGGTCAACGTTTCATGCCCAAAGTGTGGCCAGGCAGCAAAACGCGACACGGACACCATGGATACCTTTGTCGACTCATCTTGGTACTTCCTGCGTTACCTGTCACCGAATTCAACTGAAGAGGCCTTCTCGCAGCAGGCGGCACGCGAGTGGGCACCGGTTGACCAATATGTGGGTGGCGTAACCCACGCAATTTTGCACCTGTTGTACGCACGTTTCTTCACTAAGGTCTTGCATGATCTTGGTTACGTCAACTTCGAAGAGCCGTTCACTCGTTTGCTAAACCAGGGAATGGTTTTGATGAACGGTTCTGCGATGTCAAAGTCACGCGGAAATTTGGTGGCATTGAGCGATCAGCTTGACGAGCATGGAGTTGATGCAATTCGTTTGACCATGGCATTTGCTGGTCCGCCAGAAGATGACATCGACTGGGCAGACGTTTCTCCAGCAGCATCGGCAAAGTTCCTGGCTCGCGCATGGCGTACCGCTAACGACGTGACATCCGCGCCTGGTGTCGACTTCAGTACTGGAAATGCAGAGTTGCGTAAAGCAACACATTCTTTCCTTCGCGATTTTGCACCAGCGATTGAGTCATTCAAATTCAATGTCGGTGTTGCTAAAGTCATGGAACTGGTAAACGCACTTCGCAAAGGAATCGACGGCGATGCAGGGCCGGCTGATCCAGCAGTGCGTGAAGCTGCCGAGGTAGTAGCAAAGGCTATTTCGCTATTTGCTCCTTACACCGCCGAAGACATGTGGGCAAAACTAGGGCACCAGCCTGGAGTGGCGCTGGCTGGACTGCAGCAGGCCGATGAGTCACTACTAGTTCAAAGCACCGTGATAGCCGTTGTGCAGGTCGACGGAAAACTTCGCGACAAGTTCGAGGTATCGGTCTCAATTAGCGAGGATGAGCTGCGCGAAAAAGCCTTTGCTTCTGAGAACGTGAATCGAGCAATTTGTGACAAGCAGGTTGCCAACGTCATTATTCGTGCGCCGAAACTTGTCAACATAGCGACAAAGTAAATACTTATAAACAGATTCAGCTGAAACCGTCGGGACACCACCTCGGCGGTTTTATTTTGCTTGGGTGAACTTTCTACGCGAAAAACTCGTTGGTGCAATCGCCAGCGGGGAGTCTGTGAATAAACGATTGGTGTTGCTGGTTGCTCTTGGT
>JBEGSY010000016.1:0-18192 GCA_041179725.1 Actinomycetota bacterium
AAACAACAGCTCCAGCCACCATCTCAAGGCCTCAGACTCTAAAGATTGGCAAGGTTGGTCAGCCTCTGCCAGGAACCGCGGTAAAGATTGCAGCAGATGGTGAAATTTGGACCAGTGGCCATAACACCATGCTCGGGTATTGGCGCAACGAAAAAGCAACCGCCGAGGTTATGGATGGCGAATGGTTTGCCACCGGTGATATCGGAACTTTGGACGAAGATGGCTATCTGGCGATTACAGGCCGTAAAAAGGAACTCATCGTTACCGCTGGCGGAAAAAATGTAGCCCCAGCACTGCTAGAAGACCCGCTGCGTTCTCACCCGATTATTGGCCAGGCAGTCGTGATTGGTGACAATCTGCCATTCATTAGTGCCCTGATTTCTCTGGATTCGGAAATGTTACCAATCTGGCTAAAGAATCATGGCGCAGACAACACAATGACCGTTGCTCAGGCAGCGAAGTTGCCATTGGTTATCGCGGCGGTGCAACAAGCGGTAGATGACGTGAACGAACATGTTTCAAAAGCCGAATCAATTCGCAAGTTTGTCATCGTCGATAGTGAACTTAGTGAAGCCAGTGGCCACCTAACGCCAAGCTTGAAAATAAAGCGCAACGTTGTGGTCACTGATTTTGTCGCTGCAATCGACGAAATCTACAACCGCTAGCCTTTTAGAAACCAATCGGTCTCTCGCAAGGCTCGCATAGCGAGTTTTCGCTCATCCGGCTCAAGTCGATCCAGATATAGCAATCCATCCAAGTGATCACATTCGTGCTGCAAAGCCTGAGCTAGCAACCCTGAACCACTTATTTCAACTTGATTACCTTCAAGATCAACACCCACTGCAGTTGCGTTTTCATAACGCGGAGTTTTATGCCAAAGGCCAGGTACCGAAAGACAGCCTTCATCAACTAACTCGAGCTGTCCACTAAGTGATGTAATTTGCGGGTTCAACAAGTAGCCGATTTGACCATTGACGTTGTAACTGAATGCACGAAGGTTAACTCCTATTTGTGGCGCAGCGACTCCTGCGCGACCAGGTAACGCCGTGGTATCAAGTAAATCTGCCACTAGCGCCTTAGTGCCACTTCCGAAGTCGGTAACCTCTAAAGATTTGGACTTTAGTACTGGGTCACCAAAGAGGCGGATTTCTCTAACGGTCACAGGTTATGCGATGAGGCCGTCAACAACTAGAGCCGCCAGCTCACGGGCCGCCTGCTGGGTACCCTTTTTGAGTTCTTTGAACTTGATCACAGAACCAGCAGCCAGCGCCTCATCATAAGGAACCCGAACGACGGCACGCACACGAGTCTTAAAGTGCTGCTCAATCTCATCGAGCTTCACGAGTTGAGTAGCTTGGGTTGCAGTGTTTAGAGCCACCACTGCATTGCGCACAAGATCCCCATATCCATTAGCCTCAAGCCAGGTGAGAGTCTCCGACGCCAATCTAGCCTCGTCAACCGAACCACCCGAAACGATTACTAATCCACTGGCTCGCTGAAGCGTTGGACGCATAACTGAGTGGACGATACCGGTACCGCAGTCTGTCAAAACAATTGAGTAGTAACGAGCGGCCATATCGGCTACTACGTTGTAGTCCCCCTCGTTGAAGGCTTCAGACAGCATAGGGTCGCTGTCCGAGGCTAGGACATCGAGTCGAGTTACATCTCTCGAGACCATGGTTGAGAAATCCGTAAAACCATCTATAGCTGCAGCACGATTTACCACGTCGCGGACAGTAAATCGGGTTGACTTACTGATGCGCTCAGCCAGAGTTCCTCGGTCCGGGTTGGCATCAATTGCAATCACACGATCTTCTCGAGAAAGAGACAATGCCATACCCAACAATGTTGAAACAGTCGTCTTACCAACCCCACCTTTTCGGGTTAGCACCGGCACAAATCGAGCGCCGCCATCCAAAGCTGCGCCGATTCGAGCATCGAGTGCCTTACGCTCCCTAACCTTAAGTGAATCTCCAAGGTTGACCGTTTTTAAGGTCAGATAATAAAAGAATTTTCTAAAACCAGACTCTGGAGCTGGACGGTTGCGAGAAGATGTGTCGATGAGGCGGTCTGCGGTGAGCATGGCAGCTGGCTCAGGAGTATCAAAAGTTTCACCACGAAGCGAATCACGGCGTGAATAGTTAGAGCGACGAGTTAGTGGCTGGTCCACTGGGTCTGTGGTTGGCGCAACTATTCTGCTTACTCGTTCATCTTCGGCAACAATCGGCACAGACTGAGTGCTTGGAGTCACATCGATAATGCCTGAGTCCACTGCAAGTTCGGCTAGCGAATGCGTCTGCATCGGAGCTTCCTCGGACCCAGTAGGACGAGGTGCGAGAAAATCCTCACCCTCAGTGTTTTTATCCCACGGTGCCATGGTTACTCCTAAGCCAAAATGTTCGCCTACGCGATATCTGGACTAGTCTAACCAATTACTACGAAGCGGCTGGCTCCACAACTACTATCAAATCGCCAGCATCAACAGCCTGGGTCTTTGATATTGCCAGTCTGCGGACCACACCAGAAACGTTTGCGGTGATAGTTGCTTCCATCTTCATTGCCTCAATAGTTGCCACCGGTTGACCGATTTCGACGTGAGCGCCCTCAACGGTTTGTAGCGTGACTACTCCAGCAAAAGGAGCGGCTACATGCCCAAGATTCGACGCATCAGCTTTTTCTGCCGAAACTACATCAGACGCAATTTTGCGATCGCGAATGTTGATAGGTCTGAGCTGTCCGTTCAAAGTCGCCATCACTGTGCGATAACCCTTAGCATCTGGTGAGCCAATCGCTTCAAGCCCGACGAAAAGCTGAACTCCCTTTGATATTTCGACGACATGCTCGTGCCCAGCTTGCAAACCGTATAAATAATCCACGGTGTCGACCTGATCAAGTCGTCCGTAAGTCTCACGGAACTTTTCAAACTCCTTGGTTGGAGCCGCAAACAAAAGGCGGTTAAGAGTGGCTCGGCGTGCAGCTTTATCAGCACCGTTTAGAACTTGTAGATCTTGTTCTGCAACTGGAGTGATACCAAATTTCAGATTCTTTCCCTGAAGTACTTTGCTACGGAATGGCTCTGGCCAACCACCTGGAAGATCACCAAGCTCACCCGCCATGAAGCCAACCACAGAATCAGGTACATCGTAATTTTGTGGGTTTTCGGCGAAGTCTTTCGGGTCGGCATTTGCTGCAACTAGATGAAGCGCAAGATCACCAACGACTTTCGAAGACGGAGTCACTTTGGTTGGGCGTCCCAGAATTTCGTTTGCAGCTGCATACATATCCTCGACACGCTCGAAGTGATCGCCCAGACCCAGTGCAATTGCTTGCTGGCGCAAGTTCGACAGCTGGCCACCCGGAATCTCGTGTTTGTAAACGCGCCCGGTTGGTCCTGGCAATCCTGACTCAAAAGGTGCGTAAACGCTTCGAACCGCCTCCCAATAAGGTTCAAGGCTGGTTACAGACTCCAAAGGAATGCCTGAATCTCGTTCGGTGTGAGCCAGAGCAGCAACCAGCGCTGACGCTGATGGTTGCGATGTAGTTCCAGCCATTGGTGCGCTAGCAACGTCAACCGCATCTACCCCAGCGTTGATCGCAGCCATGAGCGTTGCAAGTTGTCCTCCAGCGGTGTCATGCGTGTGCAGGTGAACTGGCAGCTCGAATCTCTCGCGCAAAGCACTGACCAGTTTTGCCGCAGCAGCAGGTCTAAGTAGTCCGGCCATATCCTTGATCGCGATAATGTGCGCTCCGGCATCAACGATTTGCTGCGCCAGGTTCAGATAATAATCAAGCGTGTAAAGCTTTTCGTTTGGATCAAGTAGATCTGCGGTGTAGCAGAGTGCAACCTCGGCTACTGCGGTGTTGGTCTTCAGCACGGCAGAAATTGCCGGCTTCATTTGCTCCACATCATTTAGAGCATCGAAGATACGGAATATGTCAACACCAGAGGCGGCCGCTTCAGAAACGAATGCTTCGGTTACTTCCGTTGGATACGGCGTGTAGCCAACGGTATTGCGGCCGCGAAGCAACATCTGAATGCAAAGGTTAGGCATTTCGGCGCGAAGAACCTCAAGTCGCTCCCAAGGGTCTTCCCCAAGGAAACGAAGTGCGACGTCGTATGTCGCACCTCCCCAGGCTTCAACTGAAAGCAACTGTGGGGTTAGACGAGAAACATATGGAGCAATCATTTGCAAGTCACGCCCACGAATTCGAGTTGCAAGCAGAGACTGGTGAGCATCGCGGAAAGTTGTATCGGTAATTGCAACATGGTGCTGCTCGCGCAAGGACTTCGCAAAACCTGCTGGGCCGAGTTTCTGCAGAAGTTGACGAGAGCCCTCAGGTGCAGGCTTGGTTAGGTCTACAGTAGGCAACTTGGTGCTTGGCGAGAAGTGGTCTCCGCGTGGGCCATTTGGTTGATTTACGGTGACGTCGGCAAGCCAGGAAAGAATCTTGGTGCCGCGGTCCTGAGATGGTGCCGCGGTAAAAAGTTGCGGTCTCTCATCGATAAAAGAGGTGCTCAAATCGCCGGACTGGAATGTCTCATCGGCAAGTACCGCCTGAAGGAATGAGATGTTGGTGGATACGCCTCGGATTCGGAATTCCGCTAGAGCACGCTCAGCGCGAATTACCGCGGACTTGAAGTCACGGCCCTTTGCGATCAATTTCACCAGCATTGAATCGAAATGCGGACTGACCTCGACGCCAGTGGAAACTGTTCCACCATCTAAACGAATTCCTGCACCGCCTGGCGAGCGGTAGGTGGTAATTTTGCCGGTGTCTGGACGGAAGTTTGCTGCCGGGTCCTCTGTAGTAATGCGACATTGAATCGCGAAGCCGTGTCGCTGGATAGTCTCTTGAGACAAACCAAGATCCGTTAGCGATTCACCCGAGGCAATGCGCATCTGACTCTGCACAAGGTCGATATCGGTGATTTCTTCTGAGACGGTGTGCTCCACCTGAATGCGAGGATTCATCTCAATGAATACGTGCTTACCCGCATTCGGCCCGACAGTGTCTATCAAAAATTCGACAGTACCGGCGTTCTGATAACCGATTGCCTCAGCAAAGGCAACCGCATCGCGGTAAAGAGTGTTTCGCAGGTCTTCGTCGATAAGTGGCGCTGGTGCGATCTCCACAACTTTTTGGTTTCGACGCTGGATAGAACAGTCGCGTTCAAAAAGGTGCACAACGTTGCCATGAGTATCCGCAAGAATCTGCACTTCGATGTGACGTGGACGCAATACGGCCTGCTCTAGAAATACGCGTGCATCTCCGAAGGCGCTTTCAGCTTCGCGAGATGCTTCAACTAGAGCCGCGCGCAAGTCTTCTTTTGCTGCCACGCGACGCATACCGCGACCGCCACCACCGGCAACAGCCTTTACGAAAATTGGGAAACCGATAGCGTCAGCCTGGTCTACTAGTTCATCAACGTTTGCCGATGACTGCGTTGATTTCAATACTGGAACATTTGCGCGAATCGCGGCGTCCTTGGCGATTACCTTGTTGCCAGCCATCTCCAATACATCTGAGCTTGGGCCGATAAAAGTGATTCCCTCAGACTTGGCTGCTTCGGCAAGTTCTGGATTTTCAGATAGGAATCCATAGCCTGGATAAATCGCGTCGGCACCCGACTCTTTAGCAACTCGGATGATTTCGCTAACGTCAAGGTAGGCGCGCACTGGGTGGCCCACTGAGCCGATTTGGTAAGCCTCATCGGCTTTGAGTCGATGCGTTGAATTACGGTCTTCGTAAGGGTAGACGGCAACCGTTTTGGCACCTAGCTCATAGGCTGCTCGGAAGGCGCGGATAGCGATTTCGCCACGGTTGGCAACCAAAATCTTCTTGAACATCGGTTCCTTCAGTCGTTATTACGAATACGGGTTTTTGACCCGGTGAATAAAAAGGTAGCCTATTTAGGTGCGAGTTCTAAGCGTTAGCTCCCTCAAGGGGGGCGTTGGCAAAACCACGGTTGCCTTAGGTTTGGCGTCCGCTGCATTCCATCAAGGATTAAGGACTTTGGTTGTCGATCTCGACCCTCAATGTGATGCCACTACCGGTTTAGGCGCGGTTGGAGAGTTCGAGTACACCGTTGCGAGTGTTCTAAAAAACCCCAAACACAACGTCGTGTCTAAGTCCATCGTAGCGTCAGCCTGGGGCAAAGCGGGAACCGGTTTGGTCGATATCCTGCTGGGCAGTCCCCGCAGTATTCACCATGACACTCCACACCCAACGGTTCGCCAGACCTGGAAGCTCGAAGAGGCATTGCACCACGTTGAGAAGGACTACGACCTAGTAATTATCGATACTCCACCTTCGATCAACGCCTTGACCCGTACCGCCTGGGTGGCCAGCGACCGAGTGCTTATTGTGACCGAGCCAGGCATTTTCTCGGTTGTCGCTGCCGATCGAGCCATGCGAGCGATCGAGGAAATCAGAGTGGCAATCACCAAACGAGTTCGACCGCTGGGCATTTTGGTGAATCGCTATCGCCCAGCTTCGAAAGAACAAGAATTCCGAGTAAATGAACTTCGGGAAATGTTTGGCGAAACTATTCTCGACGGCTACCTCGAAGAGAAGGCCTATCTCCAGCAGTCACAAGGAGCGGCGCGCCCAATCCACACTTGGCCAGGCGAAGGAGCTGCATTGATCGCAGATTTCTTCACAGACCTTCTCTCTACTGCACAAAAATCATTTGAAGAGTTCAATGACGAAGCCCAAATCACGGAGCCCAAAGAAAAGCGCAAGTTTTTCAGACGTCACAAGCGCGGTAAAGAAAAACCTCAGGTCTTAGATTTGGATACCGCCATTGAGACCCTAGGTGAAGACATAGTCGCCGAGGATTCCACAACGGAAGATTGGGCTAGTCCAGCCTGGCAGGACAACGAGATTGCAGCCGAAGAACAACCTGAGTTGTCGACCAATACTGGAAACTGGACGTTCAAGCTAGAAATTGAAGACGAGAAAAAAGACGACTAGACCGCTTTACGGCTAGCACGTCGAGCTGAAAGTTCGTCAACCTCGTCAATGTGACTTGGGTCAATGTGAAGCAAACTCGCCTCAACCTCACGCAGAACTTTACCTACTGCAATTCCAAACACGCCCTGACCGCGACCCAAGAGGTCTATAACTTCATCCTCGGTGGTGCAAAGGTAAACTCGAACACCATCTGACATCAGTGTTGTCTTGGCTAAGTCATTGATTCCGGCTGCACGAAGCTGATCGACAGCAACGCGAATCTGCTGCAGGGAAACTCCCGTGTCGAGAAGACGCTTGACTAGCTTAAGAACCAAAATGTCGCGGAAGGCATATAGGCGCTGTGATCCAGATCCGGCTGCACCTCTAACTGAAGGTTGCACTAAGCCGGTGCGGTCCCAATAGTCCAGCTGTCGATAGCTGATGCCGGCTGCAGTTGCCGCAGACGTGCCTCGATAGCCCAACTTAGGGTCAGTGCTTGGGGTTCCGTCGGTGAAAAGCATGTCCTGCCCATAACCCTGGCCAGCGGATTCGTCTGATGAGAACATTCCCAGCCTCCTTCAGGTTCAAGTACAGGTTTAAGTCCTAAAGCAATTGTTCCCGCCCCAGTGTCATTACCGAGGTTAATTTTAATGTTCGGCGTGTCGCGCCTTAGTCGTCGATTTTTGAAATCTCTGAAATAACCATCTCATTGCGGATGTTGGCGAAGTGCGCCTGAATCTCACCAGCAAAGTGCGCTGCCCTGGATCGGCTGGCTGAATCTTTTTTACCCAATACCGGGGCAATTACTCCCTGAATAATTCCGATTTCTCGATCTGCAGCTGCCTTGACTCCTCGCAGGTGACGCGGGGTGATGCCAAATCTCTGAAGTTGCATAATCGAACGGGCAATCTCGATGGTGTTGGAATCAAATGGCTCATCTGAGATAAGTCCGACAGATTGGGCGTCAATAATCAGTGCATCGGTAATTGATGTCTCTGCAATGAGTTCAATGCGGGAAATCTTTTTCGCCTTGGTCAAACGTGTTTGACTACTTGGTGCATCCCCTTGACCAGGCAGCGATGGCTGCTTTCCGTCGTCGAGGTCACTCAAATACTGGCGAATAACTTTTAGCGGAAGGTAGCGGTCACGTTGCAATTCCAAGATCAAACGCAATCTAGCAACATCTTGCTCACTAAATTTGCGATATCCGGAATCAGTTCGCTGAGGAGTAACTAGCCCGTGCTCTTCCAGAAAACGTAATTTCGATTGGGTTAGATCGCTGAACTCCGCCGTCAGCGCATTTAGTACTTGACCGATTGTGAAAAGCTTTGCGCTTCTTGCCTGAAAAATAGGCGTTGGTTGTGACATTATTCTTTATTCCCCAAGATCTGCACGCGAAGCGAAAAATGTTAATTTGAATTTACCGATTTGCACTTCTGCCCCATCATCGAGAAGTGCAGAGTCAATTCTAACTCCATCGAAATAGGTTCCATTTAACGATGCAAGATCATGAATCATGAACTTATTTCCGTTACGACGAAACTCTGAGTGACGTCGCGAAACTGTTACATCATCTAAAAAGATATCTGCGTTCGGATGTCTACCGACGCTTGTGACATCTTGGTCTAGCAGAAAACGAGATCCCTGATTTGGACCACGTTGCACGATCAGTAATGCGCTGCCGCTCGGAAGGGCTTCGATTGCCTGACGTTCTTCTGAGCTAAGCCCAAGTTCCTGGCTTGCGAGTAGGTCGTCGCTGAATCGTTGGGTTGAATCAGACTCTTCTCGAGAGCCCCCACCGTCAAAGTCTGCAAATTCCATTTCGTCCTCAGTTGCCAAGCCTAATGCCTAGTTAACCCCTCGATTTCACGATGTTACGCACCTGTAATAGATACACAAAGCCAGCCCACCAGTAGAGACCAACTCCCCAAAGTGCGAAAGCCCATGCAATTGGCAAAACCCAATCTGAGATATTTGGGAAGGCGGCCGCAATTAGTAAGAGCGGAAATGCGTAGAGCAAAGCAAAGGTTCCAGCTTTGCCTAAATAATGAACCGGCAATGGTCCATAACCATGATTCGCCAGAATCGGATAGCCGATAAGCATCAATGCGTCGCGGGCAATAATCACAATTGCAAGCCAGCTTGGAATGTAGCCCACGACAGAAAGTCCGACCAAGGTTGCAAATATGTAGAGGCGATCCGCGGCAGGGTCGAGGAGCTGGCCGAGACGAGTGACCTGTTTGAATTTTCTAGCAAAGTAGCCGTCGAGGTAATCAGTAATTGATGCAACCACCAAGACAACTACCGCTTGCCAGTTTTGGTGATTGAGAATTAGCAAAAGAAAAACCGGAACCAACAGCAACCTCAGTGTGCTCAGCATGTTTGGCACTGTTCGCCACTGCTGCCAAAGGTTCATTTCCTCATCCTAATCATTTGTCGGGCTAGCCGGATTTGAACCGGCGACCCCTTGTCCCCCAGACAAGTGCGCTACCAAGCTGCGCTATAGCCCGCTATCTTTTGCGCTTCTCGCGAATACGCATTCCAATTTCAATTGGACTTCCTTCGAAACCGTAAGTTTCACGCAAACGACGCTGAATGAATCGACGATATCCCGGATCTAAGAATTCCGTGGTGAACAAAACAAACTTAGGTGGACGAGTGGCCACCTGTGAACCGTAAAGAATTCTCGGCTGCTTTCCACCTCGAACCGGATGCGGATTAGCCATAACTAGTTCCTGTAAGAAGGCGTTGAACTTACCGGTTGGAATTCGAGTATCCCAACCATCTAAAGCGACCTCTAAAGCTGGAACCAACTTCTCGAGGTGTCTTCCTGTCTTAGCAGAGATGTTGACACGTGGAGCCCAATCAACGTGCGCGAGGTCCTGTTCAATCTCTCGTTCCAGATATTTACGGCGTTCATCGTCAAGTTCATCCCACTTGTTGAACGCAAGCACCAAAGCGCGGCCAGATTCAAGCGCCATATCAACAATTCGAATGTCCGCTTCGCTTATTGGCGCAGTCACATCGAAAAGCACAACGGCAACTTCTGCTCGCTCAAGTGCCGCCGCGGTTCTCAAACTCGCGTAGAAGTCTGCACCCTGCTGCAAGTGCATTCGCCTGCGAATACCAGCCGTATCAACGAAACGCCAGGTCCGACCACCGAGCTCTACTTGCTCATCGATTGGATCTCGGGTTGTTCCCGCCAAATCGTTAACAACTGCACGCTCGCTTCCAACTGCCTTGTTTAGTAAGGAAGACTTTCCGACGTTTGGCCGTCCGATCAAAGCAACACGACGAGGGCCGCCGAATTCCTGTTTCGCCACTGCTGACTCAGTTGGCAGAACCTTCATAGCTGCATCGAGCATGTCCGCCACACCACGACCGTGAACTGCAGATACCGGATAAGGCTCACCAAGTCCTAATGACCAAAGAGCAGCAGCTTCGGGCTCCTGCTTCATGTCATCAATCTTGTTAGCCACCAAAATAACTGGCTTTCCGCTCTTGCGGAGCAGTGTCACCACACGCTCGTCGCTCGAGGTAGGGCCAACCATGGCATCGACCACAAACAAAACCGCATCCGCTAGTTCAATGGCAATCTCAGCCTGGAGCGCGACTGAACGGTCAATGCCTCGAGCGTCCGGTTCCCATCCTCCAGTATCAACTAGGGTGAACTTTCTGCCATTCCAATCGGCCTTATATGAGACTCGATCGCGCGTTACTCCGGGCTTATCTTCGACAACCGCTTCGCGTCGGCCAAGAATTCGGTTGACCAGTGCACTCTTGCCGACATTTGGGCGACCAACAATAGCCAACACTGGCAACGCAGGTAGATAAATAGGTTCGTCATCTAGCCCAAGTTCAGCCGCTAGAACCTCTAGGTCTTCTGGCTCAAGATCATAATCTTCAAGGCCAGCACGAAGTGCATTCGCTTTTGCTTCGGCATCCTCATCACTTACTTCGCGAAGCTTTTCGATAAATTCAGGATCTACCGCATCAAAGGTGTATTCGTTATCAGACATTTTGCGCCGCCTTTAGGTCTTTTTTCACTTGATCGACCATGACCGCAACGGTCTGAGCGAAATCTAAATCAGAGGAGTCAACCAGTGTGACTCCAGGCGCTGCCTCGGTGAAGTTCACAACCTTTGAGTCTGATGCATCGCGCTTAGTTACTTGCGCGTGAATGTTCTTTACTTCGGCTAATTCTTTGGAACGTCGAGCAAGTCGAACTGCTTCAGATGCAGTGAGCAAAATTCTGCTTTGCGCCTCCGGATAAACGACAGTGGTTATGTCTC
Organism: Actinomycetota bacterium; assembly: GCA_041179725.1. Classification (GTDB taxonomy): domain Bacteria; phylum Actinomycetota; class Actinomycetes; order Actinomycetales; family Microbacteriaceae; genus Rhodoluna. The sequence goes on from JBEGSY010000016.1 coordinate 11,247, forward strand.
GGCCCTCAATGACGATGCCGGCCTTTGCGCAACTATCGGCAATTTCGTGAGTCTTTCGCTTCATAAAACTGCGCACTGTCGAAACCTGAGCAACTTTACTAACAGCTTCAGAAACTTCGGTTGACCGAATCGCTTCTGTTACATCATGGTTTCCAACTTTGACCCAGAAATTATCAGGATCGGTAGAAATCTTGTAATCAAAGGTTGTTTCAAAATCACCGGTTTCGAGCTGGTCCTTTTCAAGACCTTCGAGAACCAACCAGGCAAGCGCACGATAGGCAGCTCCAGTATCCAAATAGCCAAAATCAAATTCGCGAGCCAGTTGTTTGCTAACACTCGACTTACCTGAGCCGGCTGGCCCATCAATTGCAACAATTTGTTTAGACATTAACTGACCAGCCTCCATTCGCGAATAATCAGTTCCGCAGAAAGCTTTTCTGCAGCACTTGGCAAAACAAATAGTTCCGCTAAACCAATCTGGTTGCTTGGAGAGTGTTCCAGCTTCAACTCTTCGAGGTTGACCCCGATGTCTCCCACTTCGAAAAGCAACCTAGCCAACTCTCCAGGCTTGTCATCAACGATTACGGTAACTACCGCGTATTCCGTGGCCTTAGCTCCATGCTTACCAGGCAGCGTAGCAGCGCCAAGATTGCCGTTTTCCAACAGAGCACGCAGTGCTGTCTGTCCGGATTCGGATGTGACATCGCGCATTGCATGGATGAGCTGATCCAGGTTGCGGTCCAACTTCTCCAGTAAACCTAGGACCTCAGTTGAGTTAGCCGTGAGGATCTGTACCCAGAGTTCCGGATCGCTTGATGCGATACGAATGGTGTCTCTAATTCCTTGCCCAGCAAGTGCAACATCCTCTGGAACCGCACCGATAAGCTGGGCGGCTGTCAAGCTTGCAACCACCTGAGGCAAGTGTGAAACCAGGGCCACTGCGCGATCGTGTTCGTCCGCAGTAACTTTCACCGGTGCTGCGCCAAGTTCAATGGCCAAATTTTCAACCTGGGTAATCGCTGCAGATTCGCTCGATGAAGTTGGCGAAATTACCCATGGGCGCCCAATAAATAAATCTGCGCGGCCAGCGATTGCACCACTCCGCTCGCGCCCAGCCATTGGATGTGAACCAACATAGCGAGACAAGTCTGCCCCTGAGTGCTCAAGTGAATCCAAAATTTGCTTCTTCACGCTGGCAACATCAGTGACTATAGCCTGTGGATTCTTGCGCAATTCCTCGATGACGATTTCACTGGTTAGTTCTGGCGGCACACAAACTACTACTAGCATTGGCAAGTCTCCACTCGCCTCTGCGCGACCAGCTCCATATGAAATGGCAAGTGATTCTGCAGATGGAACTGAGTCCGAAATGATGACATCGACGCCGTTCTTAGTTAGCGCCAAGCCAATACTGGTGCCAAGCAGTCCCGCACCTACAATTCGGATACTGCCGGAGATTCGGGAATTCACTGCGCAAGATCCTGACGTAGTGCGGTAGCACCGCGCAGGTAAACATGCTGAACCTCAGATCGCTGCTGAGGAATGTCCGCGTAAACCATGATTCGAATTACTCGAGGTAGCGCGTGTGCCACATTCATTTCGACAAAGCACATTAGCGGAACATCCCCGAGGCCAAGTTCACGCGCTCCCACCGCAGGAAATTCACTGGTGACATCAGGAGTTGCCGTGAAAAGTATAGAAATCAGCGAAGCATTGTCAATGTTGTTGGCGTGGAGAACTTTGGAAAGTAGTTCCGCTGTGGATTTGAGTAGGTGCTCGCGCTCATCAACGTCCAGTTGTATGGCGCCTCTGATGGCTCTAATTGCCATGACCTACCGCCTTTTTGGTTTGGATTCTTTGTTTCTTGGCTGGGACGTCCCGCCCTCCGCGGCTTTTAGCAACGCGCCAACCTCTAGTTTACTAAGTTCCCTAATTTTCCCAACCCTTAGTGGCCCTAGTTGGACGGATCCAAACTGTTTACGCACCAAGCCCACCACTGGATGCCCAAGATGGTCAAACATTCGCCTCACAATACGGTTTCGACCGGAATGCAGTACCAGTTCAATGAGGCTTTCATCTAATGCCGTTTGTACCAGCTTGGCTTTATCGGCCTTGATAAAACCATCTTCCAATTCGAAACCACTAAGTAGCTTGTGAATGATGGAGGCATCAACCTGACCTTGTACACGAGCGAGGTAAGTCTTAGACACTCCAAACTTTGGATGAGCCAATTTATGAGCCAACTCACCATCGTTGGTCATGATAATTAGTCCGCTGGTCTCTGCATCCAAGCGACCAACGTTATATACCCGGTCATAGCCAATAACGAATTGGGATAGATCTGGTCGACCATTTTCATCCGACATCGTGCTCACCACACCAGTCGGTTTATTCAGCGCCAAATAAACGCGCGAAGCATCCAACTGAATCGGAGTTCCGTTGACCATTACTCGGTCAACTTCAGGATTGATTCGGGTGCCGAGTTCGGTGACTCGCTTACCGTTAACCACAACTTTGCCCTGGCTGATTAGGTCTTCGCATACTCGACGCGAAGCAACGCCAGCTGCTGCTAAAACTTTTTGAAGGCGGACGCCTTCAGCATCAGAGTTCTGCATCGAAATTAGAACTTGCGTCAGGTAGATATGGGCTAATTAGTGGCAGCTCTTCGAGGCTATTTATGCCAAGCAACTCGAGAAGTAGCGGAGTGGTCCCGTAGTTAATAGCCCCAGTTTCACTGTCTGTGTAAAGCTCGGAAATTAAACCGCGACTTAGCAAAGTCTTAACCACCGAGTCAACATTGACAGCACGAATTGAAGCGACCTGCCCACGAGAAATTGGTTGCTTGTAGGCGATCACTGCCAAAGTTTCAAGCGCAGCTTGTGAAAGTTTTGTAGGGTTTTCGTTCGCGATGAACATTCGTACTGCCCAGTCGTAATCCTGGCGGACATAGATTCTCCAACCTCCGCCGATTTCGCGAAGTTCAAAACCTCTGATGCGTGAACCATTTGAACCGTTGTATTCCGCCTGTAACGCAATTACAGCATCACGTACCACATTGACCGGACGCTCAAGCGCAGTTGCCAGCGCAACGAGGGAAAGCGGGACATCAGTGACGATAAGGATGGCTTCCACAGCTGACTCAAGGTCATCTTCCGCGACCTTAGCCTCAACAACGTTTTCGACCAAATTATCCAATTCGTTTACTTCGAATTCTTCACTATTCATAATCTGCTCCTAAAGCCGCTAGTTGTTCGTCATCAAAATTGTTTCCGCGCCAACTGATCAGCAGGTCACCAAGTGGACTTTCTTGCTCAAATCCGATTGCGTTGTACCGATAAAGCTCTAGCACGGCTAGGAATCTAGCAACCACTACTGCCCTGTCGCTAACGGAAGCAATAACTTCACGGAAAGTGACTTTCGGCGAACGGCGAAGTATCGAAATAACCTCTGCAGCCTGTTCCCTAATGCTGACTCGTGGCGCGTGCAAGTGCGTCAAGCCAACATTCGGAATTAGCTTAGGAGTAAGCACTTCCTCAGCTAATTTCGAGAACTCATCCAACGACAGTGTCCAGTTGAGTTCTGGCTTTTGCTCGCGGAAACGCTCTTCCACCTGAACCTCACGAGGTGTGCGACCTAGTTCAGAAGCAAACGATTCGGCAAACCAAGCAGAAACATCTTTGAACGCGCGATATTGGAGCAGTCGAGCAAATAGTAGATCGCGTGCTTCAAGGAGCGCTACGTCTTCGGCATCGACAACTTCGCCCTTAGGAAGCAAGCCAGCAATTTTCAAATCTAGAAGAGTAGCTGCAATTACCAGGAACTCTGTGGCCTGCTCGAGCTCCTGCGCTTCATCTAGCGTCTTCAAGTAACTGATGAATTCGTCAGTTACTTTGCTTAGTGCGACTTCGGTGATGTCCATCTCATGCTTGGAAATCAGGGAAAGAAGTAGGTCGAACGGTCCGTCGAAGTTTCCAATGTTGAGCGCAAAGCCCGCACTGCGGTCGGCTCCGTCAATCAAGTCAGATTTAAGGGGCGCAGCCACGGCTTACTAACTCTCTTGCTACCGAGCGGTAGGCCTCGGCGGCATCAGAGCTGGCAGCGTATTCGGTGATTGGCAGCTGCGCAGCGGTAGCGTCTTTGAACTTTACGGTGCGATTGATTTGAGTTTTGAATACCTGATCCCCAAATGCTTCATAGAGGCGATCAAAAACTTCTTTTGCGTGCAGAGTCTTATCGTGCATTGTCACGATAATTCCATCAAGTTTGATTGCTGGGTTTAGACGGTCCTGCACCTTGTGCACGTGCTCAATGAGAAGAGCAACACCGCGAAGTGCAAAGAAGTCCGGCGCCATCGGAATTAGCACTCCGTGAGCAGCAGTCAAGGCGTTTACAGTTAGCAGACCAAGCGATGGCTGACAGTCGATGATGATGACGTCGTATTCGTTCGAAACCTTACGCAGGATGTTGGCGAGAATGCTCTCGCGGGCAACTTCGTTCACGAGTTCGATTTCAGCCGCAGACAAATCGATATTCGCAGGCATCAAATCCAGATTTTTGATTGGCGACTGGCGAATGACCTCATGTGGGTCTTTGATGGTGCCCTTGAGTAAGTCGTAAACAGTTGGAATCTCCCCAGGTACCGCTAATACGCCGAGGTGGGTGCTGAGCGCACCCTGTGGATCAAAGTCAATTGCCAAAACCTTACGGCCGTAATCCGCGAGCGCGGCTGCCATATTTACTGCAGTTGTGGTCTTGCCAACGCCACCTTTTTGATTACACATCGCAATGATGCGAGCTGGTCCATGGCTGGTTAATTTCTTGGGAGTTGGAAAACGAGTGTCAGTTGACGCCTTTTTTGAAGCCACTTCATTCCTCCCGAATATAGTTTCGGGTCTAGCCTACCCGTCCCCGTAGAGCCCTATTTCCGCGCCCTAGGGTGGGCTTCCGAGTAAACCTCACGGAGCCGATCAACCGTTACCAAGGTGTAAATCTGGGTGGTTGCCACCGAAGAATGGCCAAGTAACTCTTGGACCACACGGACGTCAGCCCCGCCCTCAAGCAAGTGGGTGGCAAAGGAGTGTCGCATCGTGTGCGGTGAAACCTCGAAACCTAAGCCCGCTTCGGTCGCCGCAGCGGCAATTATTTGCCAGGCACTTTGGCGACTCAGCCTTCCCCCTCGCTGATTCAAGAACAGGGCCGGTGTGCCCTTCCCTAAGCCAACCAGGCCTGGCCTGGTACGAACCAAATAAGCCTGAAGAGCTCGCTGGGCGAAGCTTCCGACCGGAACAATTCTTTCCTTGGAACCCTTGCCAAAGAGACGGACCAGGGTTGGATCCACCAAGTCATCCAGGTCCAGGTTGACGATTTCACTAACTCGAGCACCAGTGGCATAAAGCAGTTCTAGCAGTGCTCGATCACGAATCCGTATGGACGCAACCGCATCGGATGCATCAGGGTCTGGACCTGAAGCGGAAAGCAAGGCCTCCACCTGGGAGACTGTAATGGCCTTTGGCAATCGTCGCGCTGCCTTAGGTGGTTTCACATTGGCAGCAACATCATGACTGAGCTGGTTCTCCTGAAGCAGGTACTTGTGTAATCCACGAACAGCAGCCATCGTTCTGGCTATCGAACTAGAAACCAAGCCGTGCTTGAGCGAAAGCGATTGCGCAAAATCGGAAACAACCAATTCTGTTACTGCCGATACCTCGCTGATGTTGGAGTGCCCCAAGAAATCTAGGTAATTATTTAGGTCCCGTCGATACGCCGCAATCGTATTTTTTGAAACACCACGCTCAATTGCTAGATGTCGAAGGTATGCGTCCACCGCCTTCTGAATGTGCAAAACTAGCCCCTAAGTTTTTGCGCAGCAGCGAGTATTCCCACGGTCGCACTCGGGCTTTTAATGTCACTGGCCAAAACTGAACTCAATGCGGATGCAAATGGGATCCACTCAATCTCCAACTCGCGTTCTTCACCCTCGAGGCCCTCAGGCCTTCCTGCAAAACTCAAATCTTCAGCAAGGAAAATTCGAATCATTTCATTGTTGCCGCCAGGTGTGGTGTAAAAATCAATCAAGTGAGTCAGGCGGTTTGCGTGATAGCCGGTTTCTTCATTAAGTTCTCGAAGTGCCGCTGTTTCCAAACTTTCACCGGCAACGTCCAACAATCCAGCAGGGATTTCCCAAAGAAACTGTTTGACTGGGTGTCGATACTGCTTAATCATCAAGATTTCGTCGCGATTATTCACCGCAAGTACAGCGACAGCACCAGGATGACTAACAAATTCGCGGGTAAGTTGTTGACCAGCAAAATCGAATGTTTCACTGACCACATCCCAGATCATTCCTGAGAAGACCGTTTTGCGCTCCGTTACCGGGGCAACAAAATCTTGGTCTTTAGGCATCCTCTGCCTCAAATAGCTTGCTGGCTTCCTGACGTTCTAGAGCAGCAACTACTAACCCACGGAACAGCGGATGAGCAAGGTTTGGACGTGACTTGAATTCAGGGTGAGCCTGAGTTGCCACGTAATAAGGGTGTACCTCGCGAGGAAGCTCAACGTACTCCACCAGGTGGTCATCTGGCGAAGTTCCAGAGAACACAAGGCCGGCACCGGCGATTTGGTCTCGGAACTTGTTGTTGACCTCATAGCGGTGACGGTGGCGTTCGTGTGAAATCTCCGAGCCATAGACCTCGGACACGATGGAGCCAGGCTTTAGCTTTGCCTCGTAAAGACCAAGACGCATGGTTCCGCCCATGTCTCCGGCAGCCAGAATATCTACCTGCTCAGCCATGGTTGCAATCACTGGATATTGAGCCTCAGGATCAAACTCGGTTGAAGATGCGCCGGCGAGTCCAGCCATGTTGCGCGCGTATTCGATAACCATGCACTGGAGACCGAGACATAAACCTAGGGTAGGAATTTTATTTTCGCGAGCAAACTTAAGTGC
>JBEGSY010000017.1:0-9529 GCA_041179725.1 Actinomycetota bacterium
ACCGAAACTTTTTCGGTTGGGCTGGTAAGCACCAGTTCGACACCTAGGGCATCGTGACCTTCCCGGAACACAACTGCACTAAATGGGAGTACCTCGCCCTGAAAGGCTTTTGCTGGCCAGCGCCCACCGTCCACAACCGGCCTGACCTTGGTAATCGGGATACGGCCAATCGGCTCATCGTGTCGGTAAGAAATCTTGCTCACCAAATAAGGCTAACGGCGATTTAGTCGGCGAAAACGGCCTTTATCGCTTTGTTAGGCAAGCGTAAACAGCTGGATTGACGGCCCATCCAGCGTGGTTTTTCCCTTAGTCGCAAGTGGCTTATCCAGTGGGCGCTCCAGCGAGCTACTCCAAATCAGATTAAATACTCGATCAGCGTGCTCCAAAGGCAAGGTGACTTCGAGTTCGTCCTCTACTCCGTTGAAAACAATCAAAACTTCATTCGTGGTGCCATTTTGATTCAGAGTTTTGCCGTACTTGGTTAGTACTCGAGTTTCCGAGTTGTTCCAATCCTCTTCCGGCATAATTTCGCCCTGCAAGTTGTACCAGCGCGCCAGTTCGGAATCGACAGTGGCTTCGTCAAAGTTACTGAAACCTGTTGGACGAAGAGCAGGATTGCTTCGACGTAAGTGAATCAGTGCAGAAATCGTGTCTTCGAAATCACGCTGGTGAGCGGTTAGGTCCCAGTTAACCCAACTCATGACGGTGTCTTGGCAATAAGCATTGTTGTTGCCCATTTGGGTCTTGAGGCGCTCGTCACCGGCGGTGATCATTGGCACTCCAGCAGATAGAAGCAGCGTTGCCATTAGATTGCGAGCAGATTTACGTCGTTGAGCCATAGTCTCGGCATCGGCATTTTCGCCTTCGAAGCCATGGTTGAACGAATAGTTATTGGTAGTGCCGTCGCGGTTACCTTCACCGTTGGCTTGATTGTGCTTCACGTTGTAACTGACTAAGTCGTGAAGCGTAAAGCCATCATGTGCGGTGATGAAGTTGATAGTTCCCATCGGCCCACTCGGACCATCGAAAATATCGCGTGAGCCAGAAAGTCGAGTAGCTAGTTCACCAACACCGTTCCAATGTTGTCCACTGTTTCGAGCGTTGGCGATATCGGTTAGCCAGAATCGACGAACTGTGTCGCGGAATCGGTCATTCCATTCGCTGAAGCGATCCGGGAATCCACCGGTCTGCCAGCCACCAAGTCCAACATCCCATGGTTCGGCAATCATCTTGGCAGTAGACAATGTCTCGTCTTCCACGATTCGGCGAAGTAACGGGTGATGCGGATCGAAAGTATTGGACTCGTCTCGAGCCAGAGTGGTGGCTAAATCAAAACGGAATCCATCAATCTGCATCTCATTGGCCCAGTAACGAAGTGAATCAATTACCAAGTCCACAACGTGCGAGTTGCCAAAGTTGAGAGAGTTTCCGCAACCGGTGGTGTCGTGGTAGTTACCGGCATCATCCTGTCGGTAGTAGTTGCTGGCATCGAGTCCGCGGTAGCTATAGGTAAGTCCGCGGCTACCACCCTCTGCAGTGTGGTTGTAAACCACGTCGAGGATTACCTCGATACCGGCGCGATGAAGTTCGCGAATAGCGGTCTTGAGTTCGTCAATCATCGCCTGTGGCCCTGCGTTCTGAGCTGCAATGGTCGCATAGCGGTGGTGAGGTGCAAAGTAATTGATGGTGTTGTAGCCCCAGTAGTTGTAGAGCCCCATCTTGATTAGGTGTGGCTCAGAAATTAGCTGGTGAATCGGCAATAGCTCAACCGAGGTCACACCGATTTTCTTGAGGTGCGCGATGGTAGAGGGGTGAGCCAATCCTGCATAGGTGCCACGAAGATCATCTGGGAGTTCTGGGTTATTTCGAGTAAGCCCACGGGCATGCGCCTCGTAAATGATGGTCTGATCCATTGGGATGGCTGGCTTGCTGACGCCCTGCCAGTCAAATTCATCTGAGGTCGCTACCGAATGGTAATCACGTGCATTAATTCGCTTTACCCCGCGAGCGTATGGGTCAATTAGGACTAGGTCCTTATTGAATCCATGCCTGGGACCCACTGGCCCATCGGCGCGGATGCCATAGGTCATACCCTTAGTAATCTCCGGAGAGGTTAGTGACCAAATGTCATATTCGCCAGGATGCAGCGGAATCTCGTTGAGTATCTTGCTCGAATCCTCAGAATCGAAGATAACTAACCAAATATCGGTGGCTGAGCCGGAGTAAACCCGGATGGTGCCAACGCCGTCGTGGAAACTAACTCCAAGGCAGGAGTTAGCCGCGGCTGAATTTGACATAGGAGACAGCCTAGCCAAACCGCGCGGAATAGGCTTGAAAGCATGGCCATCTATCTCGACTATGCGGCGACGGTTCCTATGTCCGCTGAAGTCTTGGCTGCATACACCGACGCGCTCGCGGTAGTTGGTAACCCATCTTCAATCCACAGTTTCGGCCAAGCCGCACGTCAAATGGTTGAGCAGGCACGCGAGGACATCGCGCTCGCGGTGCACGCGGATCGCAACGAGGTCATCTTTACTTCTGGCGGCACCGAAGGCAACAACTTAGCAATCAAGGGTTTGTACTGGGAGCGAAACAAGTACGCTTCTCGCAAGAAAATTATTTCGGTATACACCGAACACCACGCTGTAATCGACACCATCGAATGGTTAGAACAGCATGAAGGTGCTGAGGCGGTATGGGTTCCGGTGCACAGCGATGGCGAAATCGATTTTGATTGGTATCGAAACTATATTTCCGAACACAAAACAGAAATCGCACTGGTTAGTTTCATGGTGGCAAACAACGAAACCGGAGTGATCACAGACGTTAAGAAGTTTGCCGAAGTAGCGGCAGAGCTTGGCATCCCTTCGCACTCAGATGCGGTAGCAGCCTTTGGATATCTACCGATTGATTTCGCCGACTTGAATTTGGCCACAATGGCAATATCGGCTCACAAGGTAGGTGGCCCAGTTGGGGTAGGTGCGCTTCTGGTTTCTAGAGCAACCAAAATCACATCGCTGATTCAAGGCGGTGGCCAAGAGCGTGGCATCAGATCTGGAACACTAAATGCTGCAGGCACTCGAGCGTTTTCTCTTGCCGCAAAGATTGCCTTACAAAACATGGACGGACACAATCAGCACACTCGCAAGTTGATTGAGAAAATTCAAAATCATGTGTCTGTGAACATTCCAAATGCGAAGTTCTCACGAGGTGGCCAACCTGGCTTGTCGCACAACGCTCACTTTACTTTCGAAGGTGCCAAATCAGACAGCCTTCTCTTCCTGCTTGATCAGGCTGGTTTTGCGGCATCAGCTGGCTCAGCCTGTCAGGCTGGCGTGGCTCGCCCCAGTCACGTATTGCTTGCCATGGGGCGAAGCGAAGCTGAGGCCAATGGAACGCTTAGGTTCACGCTTGGCGCAAACACTACCGCAGTCGAAATCGACCAGCTCCTGGAGATCTTGCCAAGCGTTGTTGCCACCGCCCGCGCTTAAACTTGAACCATGAAGGTTCTAGCGGCAATGTCAGGTGGAGTTGATTCTGCCGTTGCTGCCGCCAGGGCGGTTGAGGCTGGCCACGAGGTTGTCGGCGTTCACCTTGCACTTAGCCGAATGCCGGGCACATTGCGCACCGGTTCGCGTGGCTGTTGCACCATCGAAGACAGCATGGACGCGCAGCGTGCCGCTAACAAACTCGGTATTCCTTATTACGTCTGGGACTTCAGCGAAAAGTTCAAGGAAGAAGTAGTTGATGACTTCATCGCTGAGTACCAGGCCGGACGAACGCCAAACCCGTGTATGCGTTGCAATGAACGAATTAAATTTGCGGCACTTCTAGAAAAGGCGCTTTCGCTTGGTTTTGACGCCGTCTGCACCGGGCACTACGCAACGATTCTGACCGGAGAAGATGGCGAGCTCGAATTACACCGCTCCAACGCTTATGCAAAAGATCAAAGCTATGTTCTTGGTGTACTCACCGCAGAAGAACTAAAGCACGCTTACTTTCCAATTGGCGCCAGCGCTTCAAAGGATGACATTCGCAAGGAAGCGGCAGACCGCGGACTCAGCGTCGCAAACAAGCCTGACAGCTACGACATCTGCTTTATCCCCGAAGGTGATACACAGGATTGGCTCAACGACAAACTTGGTTCCACTCCAGGTGAAATTGTTGATCGCAGCGGAAACGTGCTTGGTGAGCATCCAGGTTCGCATGGCTACACCGTTGGACAGCGCAAAGGCCTAAACATCGGCAAGCCTGCAGCCGATGGTAAACCTCGATTTGTTCTAGAGATTAGGCCAATCACAAATCAAGTTGTTGTCGGACCTCATGATGCACTCGCGGTCACAGAACTTGCCGGCAGCAGGTTGTCCTGGTGCGGCTCAGCACCGAAGAATCAGGCTGAATGGTTTACCGCCGAAGTGCAAGTGAGGGCTCACGCTGACCCAGTGCCTTGCCAGGCAGCGGTCATCAATGGCGAGTTAGTTATGAAACTAAACGAGCCGCTCATGGGTGTAGCGCCTGGGCAGACCGCCGTGCTTTACGTCGGCACTCGAGTTTTGGGGCAGACCACAATTGATCGCACGGTTAGCGCGGTGCCGATTGAAGCGTGAGCAAGCAGCAGGTCGAATTTCCGAGCTGGTCGATGAAATAAATAAGCACCGTCGCGCCTACTACGAGCAGGACAGCATCCTAATTTCGGATGCCGAGTACGACGCGCTAATGCGTGAACTCGAATCCCTTGAAGCGGAGCATCCAGAACTAATAACTGGAGATTCACCTACGCAATCTGTTGGTGGAAGCGCGACTACAACTTTTTCTCCCGTTCAGCACCTCGATCGCATGTGGTCGCTCGACAACGTGTTCAGCAAAGAAGAACTTCAGGCTTGGGTTGAGAAAACTGGAAACGGGCCATTCCTCTGCGAACTTAAGATTGACGGCCTTGCGATCAACCTTCGATATGAAAATGGCAAGTTGGTTTCGGCAGCGACTCGCGGTGACGGAGTTGTTGGTGAGGATGTAACAGCCAACGTGAAAACTATCAAAGGGATTCCGCATCAGCTCGAAGGTAAGAACCATCCTGCAGTGGTTGAGATTCGCGGCGAGATATTCTTTGCGGTCCAAGACTTCAACGATTTGAACTCAGGATTGATTGCTGAGGGTAAGGCGCCTTTTGCAAACCCTCGAAACTCGGCATCAGGATCGCTTCGTCAAAAAGATTCCAAGGTCACGGCAAGCAGACCGCTGCAAATGTTGGTTCACGGAATTGGCGCTTGGGTAGATGCTCCGCTAAAGAACCAGAGCGAACTCTATGCGTTGCTCAAATCTTGGGGATTACCTACTTCAACTCGTTTCGAAGTTGTCAAAAACTTTGAAGAAATTGCAAAGTACATCGACAACTTTGAAAAGCATCGTCACGACCTAGAACATGAGATTGACGGTGTTGTGATAAAGGTTGACGCACTTGGCGATCAGCAGGAGCTTGGCTACACCAGTAGGGCTCCGCGCTGGGCAATTGCCTATAAATACGCGCCAGAACAGGTGCACACCAAGCTGGTTGACATCCGCGTCTCCGTAGGTCGCACCGGCCGTGCCACCCCATACGCAGTGGTCGAGCCGGTCAAGGTTGCCGGTTCCGTGGTTGAGTTTGCCACGCTGCATAACCAGGATGTAGTCAAAGCCAAGGGTGTGCTGATTGGCGACACCATCGTGCTGCGCAAAGCAGGCGATGTGATTCCTGAAATCCTTGGCCCAGTTATCGAACTTCGCACCGGCAAAGAAAAAGCATTCGTCATGCCTAAAACTTGCCCGGATTGCAGCTCACCGCTCGCGCCGGCAAGTGAAGGCGATGTCGACCTACGTTGCACAAACAATAGAAACTGTCCTGCTCAGCTGCGCGAACGCATTGCCTATCTGGGTTCGCGTGGAGTGCTCGACATTGAAGCTCTCGGTTATGTGGCAGCAGTGGCATTGACACAGCCAGTCGAACCAAAAGCGGCACCAATCCAAAGTGAAGCAGATCTATTCCATTTGACGCTTGAACAGCTGCTTCCGATTCGTGCGACTGTGGTGGATGCGGATACTGGCTTACCTAAGTTAGACGAAAATGGCGAACCGAAGGTTGTTGACTTCTTCAAGAAGAAAGACGGATCTCCGGCTGAAGTCGCACTGAAGTTACTTCGTAATCTTGAAGAAGCAAAGACCAAACCGCTCTGGCGTTTGTTAGTTGCTCTTTCGATTCGACACGTTGGTCCGGTTGCTGCTCGTTCACTTTGTGATCACTTCGGCTCGTTTGACGCGATTTTTGCGGCCAGCGAATCGGAACTTAGTCAGGTTGACGGTGTCGGTGCGACTCTCGCCGCATCTATCACCGAATGGATCAAAGTCGATTGGCACAAAGAGATTCTTGACTCTTGGAAGCTCGACGGTGTTCAGCTGCACATCCCCGGACACGGCGGGCCTGGCGCAAATATGAAGACCGACGGGATATTCAGCGGAATGACCATTGTGGCTACCGGATCTTTGCAGAACTTCACCCGTGAGGGCATCGAGGAAGCAATCATTTCGAATGGTGGCAAGGCTGCCGGTTCCGTATCCAAGAAGACCACATTCGTGGTTGCCGGTGAAAACGCCGGTTCAAAGTTGACCAAGGCTGAAGAATTGGGCATCGAAGTTATCAATGAGGAAGAGTTCCAACGCCGGTTACGGGCTTGAAACAGTCTCGAAACACCCCTTCGGGTAAACTTTAGAGGTATCAACCCCTCATCTTTGAGAGAGTTCAATGTCTGAAATTACTCCTGACCTAGTGCGTCACTTGGCCGGCCTGGCCCGCATTTTGGTGTCTGAAGAAGAAGTCGAGCAGTTCACCAAGCAGCTCGGTCTAATTGCCGATTCGGTTGCCACTGTTGGCAAAGCGATCGATGTCGACACCCCAGCGACCAGCCACCCGATTCCGATGGCAAACGTATTCCGCGAAGACGTAGTTGAGCCATCACTATCTCAGGCAGAGGCTCTGTCAGGAGCACCGGATAGCTACGACGGTCGTTTCAAAGTAAACGCAATTTTGGATGAGGAGTAGCCCGTGTCTGAACTCATTCGTAAAAATGCAGCAGAGCTAGCTGAGCTGCTCCGCAACAAAGAAGTTTCATCGGTTGAAGTAACTAAGGCACACCTCGAGCGCAGCGAGGCGGTTGATGGTGCTGTGCACTCATACCTATATCAATCACCAGAAGCTGCGCTTATTGCTGCTGCTGAAATCGATCGTCAGCGCGCAGCTGGTGAGCAACTTCACGCCCTTGCCGGTGTTCCAATTGCAGTTAAAGATAACTTGGCAACAACCGACGCCCCAACTACGGCTGGTTCAAAGATTCTTGAAGGTTGGGTTCCTCCTTACGACGCGACAGTTGTTAAGAAACTTCGCGCAGCTGGAATGCCAATTTTGGGTAAGACCAACCTCGACGAATTTGCAATGGGTTCATCAACCGAGTTTTCTGCATACGGTCCGTCAAGAAACCCTTGGGACCTAGAGCGCATTCCTGGTGGTTCGGGTGGTGGATCATCTTCAGTGGTGGCATCATTCCAGGCACCACTGGCCATCGGTTCTGACACCGGTGGTTCGATTCGTTTTCCAGCAGCAGTCACTGGCACGGTTGGAACCAAGCCAACCTACGGAGCGGTTTCTCGTTACGGAGTTGTCGCACTTGCATCTTCACTCGATCAGGTTGGTCCGGTTGCCCGTAACGTGCTCGACACGGCATTGCTACAAGACGTAATTGCCGGTCACGACAAGCACGACAGCACTTCGCTACCTGAATCACTTGGCTCGATGGCCGACGCAGCACGCAAGCTTGACGTAAAGGGCATGCGAATTGGTGTTATCAAGCAGCTAACTGGTGAAGGCTTCCAAACTGGCGTTAGCGCTCGCTTTCAGGAGAGCTTGAACCTGCTCCAGGCTGCCGGCGCGGAAATCGTTGAGGTTTCTTGCCCGAGCTTCGAATACGCAATTGCTGCCTACTACCTGATTCTTCCGGCAGAGGCATCATCTAACTTGGCCAAGTACGACAGTGTTCGATTCGGAATGCGCGTTGAGCCAGGGGAGAACGCCACTATTGAGCGCGTGATGGCAGCTACTCGTGAAGCTGGATTTGGCCCAGAAGTTAAGCGTCGAATCATCCTCGGTACTTATGCACTTTCATCTGGTTCATACGACAAGTTCTATGGAGCAGCACTCAAGGTTCGAACTTTGATCCAGCGAGACTTTGCTGAAGCATTCAGCAAGGCAGATGTTTTAGTGTCACCAACTGCACCAACCACCGCGTTTAAGTTTGGCGACAAAGTCGATGACCCACTGGCAATGTACCTAAATGACATCGCGACTATTCCGGCGAACCTTGCCGGTATTCCGGGTATGTCATTACCAAACGGTCTTGCTGATGAAGATGGGCTACCGGTTGGAATTCAGCTTCTTGCTCCTGCTCGCGAGGATGCTCGCCTTTACCAAGTTGGTGGCTTCCTCGAGAAGGCACACGAACAAGTTTGGGGTAAGCGAATGATTGATTTTGCTCCCGAGTTGCCGAGTTCAAGAGAGCAGGTGCGTTAGTCATGGCTAAAGCAGAACTAATGAACTATGAAAAGGCACTCGAACAGTTCGAAGTTGTCATCGGTCTTGAGGTTCACGTTGAGCTAAACACCAAAACCAAGATGTTCTGTGGTTGTAAGAACGAATTCGGAAACGAACCAAACACCAACGTTTGCCCGATTTGTATCGCACTGCCGGGTGCGCTACCTGCAGTAAACAAAACCGCAGTTGAGTCGAGCATCAAGATTGGTCTGGCACTTGGATGCGACATTCAGCCAACTGGTCGTTTCGCTCGCAAGAACTACTTCTACCCAGACCTTGCCAAGAACTTCCAGACATCGCAGTACGACGAGCCGATTGCTTTCAACGGATCGCTCGATGTCGAGGTTCCATCTGGCGCGGTGCACAACGTGCTAATCGAGCGCGCCCACATGGAAGAAGATGCCGGCAAGTTAACCCACATTGGTGGAGCCACCGGCCGAATCCAAGGCGCTGAGTACTCTCTGGTTGACTACAACCGTGCCGGTGTGCCGCTAGTCGAGATTGTTACCAAGCCAATCTTTGGTGCTGGAGCGGAAGCCCCTGAGCTTGCCGCAGCTTACGTTCGTTCAATCCGCGAAATCGTCAAGGCACTTGGCGTTTCGGATGCTCGCATGGAGCGCGGAAACGTGCGCTGTGACGCAAACGTTTCACTGCGTTTGCACGGGGCCGAAAAACTTGGCACTCGCACCGAGACTAAGAACGTGAACTCACTTCGCTCAATCGAGCGCGCAGTGCGTTACGAGATTCAGCGCCAGGCACATATTCTGGCCAACGGCGGAACCATCACTCAGGAAACTCGTCACTGGCATGAAGACAAAGGTACAACCAGCGCTGGTCGTCCAAAGTCAGATGCCGATGACTACCGTTATTTCCCAGAGCCAGATCTTGTGCCAGTTCAGCCCTCAAAGGAGCTAA
>JBEGSY010000018.1:0-3646 GCA_041179725.1 Actinomycetota bacterium
GTCAGTAAGTTTGCTAAGACTTCATCGCTTGCCGAGCAGCGCGAAGATCAGATTCGCGCAAACCCAGAAGGCTGGCGTTACTTTGTCGACAACATTTGGGTTGACGGCGACACCGAAGAAATCATTCAGCGCATCAAGCCACTGTTCGTTGACATTCCAGAACCTGAAGGATTCACCATCTGGTTCTCGATGGGTCCAGTTCGTCAACTTCCAGACATGGCACTATCGATGCAGTCGCCTGCTTATGTTGCTGCTTACCTATTGTCAGAAAACGAAAACCACGACGGCGCAAACCGCAAGTGGCTCGACGACGCAATGGTTCAGGCACAGCCGGTAACCAAGGGCACCTACCTTGGCGATAGCGATTTTGGTAACCGCCAGTTGAAGTTCATGGAAGACGCCAACTACGCAAAGCTCCAGCAGATCATCGCCGACCGCGACCCTGAGAATCTATTTGTGCGTTACCTGGCTAAAGACCCAGCAAACCTCAACAAAAACCACTGGGAGCTCTAGACTCAAACAGACAAAGGAGGTCACCTTGAAGGAAACTATCAAGCCGGCCTCCTTTTCTGCTTTCTTGGCCAGCCGCCGCACCACCCGCGACTTTCTGCCAACCCCGATTGACCCAAAGGTCATCGATGCACTCATCACGGATGGCCTAACCGCCCCGAGCTGGTCGAACACCCGGCCGTTCATGGTCAAGGTGGCTGAGGGTGAACTGCGCGACCAAATCAGCCAGGAAATGCTTATGCGCTGGAGCCTGCTATCCGCAGCCCGCACCGGCAACCTCTGGGACAAACTCAAACTCGTCTTCACCTGGATTGGTCTGCCGATCTCGGATTACGACATGACCAACAAATATCCAGAGGAACTAATTGGCCGCAGCCGTCGGGTCGGCAAGGAACTCTATGCTCTACTCGAGGTGCCTCGTGGAGATGCAAAGGCCCGCGATGCCCACTGGGCTAACAACTACAAGTTCTTCGGAGCACCGACCGTGCTGTTCATCTTTATCCACAAGAGCCTCGGCGTGCACGCGGCCAACGATGCCGGCCTATTTGCCGAGAACCTCATCCTCAGCGCCCATTCCCGCGGGCTAGGCACCTGTGCGCAAGGTGCGGTTGCTCTTTGGCGCGGAGCAATTCGCAAGTACGTAACCGTGCCAAAGAATTACAAGTTGGTTTACGGCATCGCCATCGGTTACCCGTCTGACGACAAAGTGAACACCTTCCAAGCCCATCGACTATCACCAGAGGAAATCAAAATCCAATGAGCAAAGTGGCGGTTATCACCGGAGCTGCATCCGGTTTTGGTTTCGAACTAAGCAAATCGCTACACAGCAAGGGTTGGACCGTTTACGGAGCCGACAAAAACAAGGCCGCTCTCAAGAATCTTGAAGCCCTCGGAATCAAAACTCTCGTGATGGATGTCACCAGCGATACTCAGGTGAAGAACGGTATCAACAAAGTAATCAAGAACGAAGAACGAATTGATCTAATTGTTGCCAACGCCGGTTATGGCGGCTTCGCCGGTATCGAAGACTTAAGTCACGAAGCCGTGCGTCAAATGTTTGAGGTGAATGTCTTTGGTGTCGATCGCACCATTCGCGCGGCACTGCCACAGATGCGCAAGCAGCGCAGCGGAAGAATCATTGTCACCGCGAGCGTCGTCGCTCACGTTTCACTAGTCGGCCTTGGCTGGTACGCAGCCACTAAGCACGCGGTT
Organism: Actinomycetota bacterium; assembly: GCA_041179725.1. Lineage (GTDB taxonomy): Bacteria > Actinomycetota > Actinomycetes > Actinomycetales > Microbacteriaceae > Rhodoluna. The sequence goes on from JBEGSY010000018.1 coordinate 1,723, forward strand.
GAAGCAATGGCAAACGCGCTACGCCAAGAAGTTAAGCCGCTCGGCATCAAAGTTTCTGTCATCGAACCTGGCACAGTAAAAACTGGATTCGGCAAAGTTGCCTTCGATCACCTAAACGAATACCGCGGCATCAAAGATTACGAGCAAGTGATTCGCGGCTTCGACAAATACCTCGGCGGCATGTATCGAATGTCACCTGGCCCAGCAAAAGTTTTGCGCGCGATGGAAAAGGCCGCTCTCTCAAAACACCCGCGTCCGATTTATCCGGCATCGTGGGATGTACGCGCACTAAAGTTTTTGTTCTACGCATTCCCACGTTCCTGGGTAGATGCCGCAGTGCTCTGGCTAGCTAAGCACTGAGTTTTCGAATCCCCTCGACTACCTGAGAGTACTCAGGCAGCGGAGAGAACCGGCCATCGGCTTTTTGATACACCCGACAGGTAAGGCCGTAAGTTTCACCGGCAGGTACTACCTCTTGATCGTTCACGCGAATGGTTGGTGAACCAACAAAGCGTTCCTCCTGAGCAACCAGGTAGTCCTCGATGTAGCGCTCGGTCACCTGCTGGTCTTCCATGCCAAGTTCAGCCAGTGCCTTGTGTAGCAGAGCACGGGCATCCTCGCTGGACGGACAACCCGACCAGAGAATCAGCTCAACTTTTGTCATTTAGATGTAGGGATTCGGCTGGTCGTTGATGATCCACTTAACCGAGCAGCCACGAACCTTGGTCTCTGGTAGGCGAACAGGCACTCCAGCAATTAGGTCGTCAAGCGCGTCACGCAGGTAGCTGGCGTTCTGGCTCGGGTCCTCGTGGTCACCGTCTGGTGCACCGCGGTATGAAAGCACGCCGTCTTTGTTCATAACGAAAACGTCTGGGGTTACCTTTGCACCCCAGTGCTTTGACAGCGTCTGCTCTGCATCGTGGAAGTACTCGCCAGCGAAGTCACCGTTGTTGTAACGCTCGATATCTTTTTCGAATGAGTCGTCTGGATACTTGTCTGCATCGTTCGCATTGATCTGGTAGACCACTACATCTTTGTCTTTGTAGTCGTTGATCACTGCTTGAATGCGGTCGTGCCAGGCAAGTGCGTAAGGGCAGTGGTTGCAAGTCCAAATCAATACTGTTGCAGTGTGGCCGGTTGGGTCAAACTTCTTGTGTCCACCTGAAGCTACTGGTAATTCGAAACCGTCGGTGTGGTCTCCTACTTGAAACGCCATTGTTTTCTCCTATCTAACTTGTAATTCTGCTTCGCGAATCATCGGAAGCACTGCTGGTTTATTTGGTTCTAGAAAAATATTTGGAATCGCCATTTCAAAGTGCACGCGAACTTTTTGTAGTTCATTTTTGTTGATCGAAACTGGAACACGAATTTGTTTGCGATCTTGCAGATACCACTCGCCCAAATCTGAATTTGGTAATTCATTCAAAGGAAACCAATGTCCATCGTGCAGAATTTGTAATTCGTTTGCGCCGAATTGATGTTTGCCAATAGTTACCATCAGTCCATTTACACATGAAATAGGCACCGAGCGAAACCATGGCAAACCCACGTCCAGTAACATCGCATTACCGTCAGCTTTGAGGGAGTCTTCACGCAGTACGTGATCAACCATGGTCATGCAGTCAGCATACTTAGGAGCAAAGATGTCCAACCATAAGTTCGACGACTACTGGGCAGTGACAATGTTCTCCTTCACCAACGAGATCTTGGATGGTCGTACCTCTGCTCTAGCCCTCATCGACCAGGTGCTCAGCCGAGGCATCACCAAGCGCATCGAGGTGGATGGCCCGATGCACTTCCGAAATTTCCCTAACCCTCCAGCCAGCGAAATAGGGGCCCTCAAGGCACTACTGGCCAAGCATGGAGCCGGCATCAGCCTCATCGGCGGTGCTGCAGACCGTGCCGTTTCGGCCACCAGATTGGT
>JBEGSY010000019.1:0-5394 GCA_041179725.1 Actinomycetota bacterium
AACCGAGCACGATTACCTCGTTGTACTTCTTTGCAGAAGCGGCAGCAATTAGCTCATCGATGTCGCCTTTTACCTCAGAGCTGGTCACCTTTACATTGGTTCCAAAGCGCAGGTTCTTCAGGTCGTCGGCCTTCACAAACTTCTTCTGTGCCACGATGTGAACGGTTGAGCCCTTCGGCAAGAACTGGGACAGTTCCTTCACGATCGAACGACCCATCTGTGACCAACCGATAACCAATAGGTGCTCTGGCTTGCGGGTAATGGCCTTCTTCGCGGTGTACTTCTTGTTAGCGATGTCCTCGCGAACGCCGGTGTAAACAACTTTGTCGTCGTCTTCGGCGATGGCAATCACCTTGGTGTTTGCAGTTAGCTTGGTGGACATCTTTGGGTTGACCTTGGTGTTGCCCTTGTCGTCAACCAAACCGATAACCGATGCACTGTTGAAAGCTAGCACTGCATCCGCGTAAGTTTTGCCAGCAAGAGCTGGAACATTTGCGAAGTAGATTTCGTCGCCATCGAAGTCGAGCAAATCAAGAGTTACTGCAGCAAGTCCCGGCTGACGCGAAGCCTGCGCCGTAACGCGCGCAATCACGTCGTGTGAACGCACTGAAATAACCTGACCCTTGGTTGCGGTCTCCAAAGCTTCTGCGGTATTTGCATCGTCAACCTCAGCAATGATTTTTAGATTTGCATTCGAGTTGACCGACTTAACTGCAAGTACGGTTGAAACGATAGTTGCATCGCCGGCATCGTCTGAGTCAAGAATGATGATGGACTTCGCTGCTGAAACGTTCGCACGCTTCAAATCTGCAGGCTGGTCTGGTTCGCCGGTGCGAGTAAGCACCTTCAGCTTGCCAAGATCAGGTGCGTGAGTTTCAATTTCTTCTTCCATGAAGTCACGCGACTGCTTTGAGAAAATAACAACCTTTGCACCACGCACGTTTTGGTTAGCGATAGCAAGTTCTTTCAAGATTGGGAACACGCGGTTTGACCAACCAAGAATAAGAGTGTGGTTGCTGTCGATAACCGGGCTCTTACCCTTGCGCAGTGAAGCGAACGCACGAGCAATCGCGTTGACCACGAAACCAGTTACGCTGGCTGACACTGTAATCGTGACAACCCAAATGAGAACACCAATGATGCGGTCAGCCCAGGTCGGCTCGGTGCCGCGTCCTAGGAATCCAGCGAACTGACCCCAGAAGGTTTCAAAGTTTGCTGGAGCAAGTGGATCGCCGGCGTAGAGCACTGGCACTGAATAAAGTGCATAGCGAATCAACACAATAAGAATTGAGAACACCGCGAGCGCTACGAACATCCACGCAACGAATGCGCCACTCTTTGCGATTGAGTTATCAAAGTTGTAGCGCAGTCGAGTCCAGACGCTTACCTTGTTTGCTTTTGGTGCGTCAGGTTCCCCCTGGGCTCCCTGGCCGTATGAACGGTTAGAAGTATTTTCAGACATGCTCCAAAGTTTAGAGCAGGTTGTCATCCCCAGGTTCAACGATCAACTTGACTCCATCGGCTGCCACATCAACCTTCACCAACGACCCGTCGTGAATCGAACCGGCTAACAACAGGTTCGCCAACTGGTCATCAATCTGCTGTTGCATTAGGCGACGAAGCGGACGAGCTCCATAAATTGGGTCGAAGCCGTGGTCCGCCAACCAGGCGCGGGCACCAGGTGTCACTGCCAACTGCAAGCGACGCTCGGCCAAACGTTCGGTAAGTCGATCAATATTGAGTTCCACAATCTGACCGAGTTCTGAGCGATCGAGTGAACCAAAAATAACTATGTCATCCAAGCGGTTTAGGAACTCCGGCTTGAAGTGTCCGCGAACCATCGCCAGCACTCCCTCGCGCTTCTGGGCATCGTCCAATTCTTGGTCGATCAAGAACTGCGAACCGAGGTTCGAAGTCATAATCAAAATCACATTGCGGAAGTCCACCGTACGACCCTGACCATCGGTCAAACGACCGTCATCCAGCACCTGAAGTAACACATCGAATACTTCAGGGTGTGCCTTCTCAACCTCATCGAGCAGAACCACCGAATACGGACGACGACGAACGGCCTCGGTGAGTTGGCCACCTTCCTCATAGCCGATGTAACCCGGAGGGGCACCGAGCAAGCGGCTCACGCTGTGCTTCTCGCCGTATTCGCTCATGTCGATGCGAACCATGGCCTTCTCGTCGTTGAATAAGAACTCGGCAAGGCTTTTGGCCAGCTCTGTCTTACCAACGCCGGTTGGGCCAAGGAATAGGAACGAACCAGTAGGTCGGTTCGGGTCGCTGATGCCTGCCTTGGTGCGGCGTACCGCATCGCTGACCACCTTGACCGCCTGCTTCTGACCAATCAAACGCTTGCCAAGCTCGTTTTCGAGGTTGAGCAGTTTTTGTGATTCGCCGGCAAGTAGACGTCCAGTTGGGATGCCGGTCCAGGCGCTCACCACGGCCGCGATGTCGTCTTCACCAACCTGATCATTCACCATGCGATCGACATCTTTTACTTCTGCAGACTCTGCTTCGGCAAGATGTTTTTCTAACGCAGGAATTTCACCGTACAAAAGCTTTGAAGCCTTTTCCAAGTTCGCTTCACGTTGTGCACGATCCGCTTCAATGCGAAGTGCATCGATCTTGGTTTTCAAATCACCAATCTTGTTAAGTTCTGCACGTTCTTGTTCCCAACGAGCAGCAAGTTTTTGTAATTCTTCACTCTTGATTTGCAAGTCTTCGCGAAGTTTTTCTAAACGCTCTTTCGATGCATCATCTTTTTCCTTTGCGAGAGCGAGCTCTTCAAGTTTGAGTCGATCAACTTGACGACGCAATTCGTCAATCTCAACTGGCGCAGAGTCAATTTCCATACGCAAGCGCGAAGCTGCTTCATCGATTAGGTCAATCGCTTTATCTGGAAGTTGACGACCGGTGATGTAACGGTTAGAAAGTGTTGCGGCGGCAACCAATGCGTTGTCAGCAATTGCAACCTTGTGGTGTGCTTCGTATCGTTCTTTGAGGCCACGCAAGATTGCAATCGTGTCAACTACCGAAGGCTCTCCAACAAACACCTGCTGGAAGCGACGCTCGAGTGCCGGGTCTCGTTCGATGCGTTCGCGATATTCATCCAAGGTAGTTGCACCAATTAGTCGAAGTTCACCGCGAGCAAGCATCGGCTTCAACATGTTTGATGCATCCATCGACCCATCGGCAGCACCGGCACCCACCAGCGTGTGCAACTCATCGATAAAGGTGATTACTTCACCCTCGCGAGCATTAATCTCGGCAAGTACTGCCTTTAGGCGCTCTTCAAATTCTCCGCGAAACTTAGCTCCTGCCACCATGGCGGCTAGGTCAAGACTGATTAGTTGCTTACCCTTCAGGCTCTCCGGCACGTCGCCGGCCACGATGCGTTGGGCTAGGCCTTCAACCACGGCGGTCTTTCCAACGCCAGGCTCTCCGATTAGCACCGGGTTGTTCTTGGTGCGACGGGATAGCACCTGCGAGACGCGACGGATTTCCGCATCGCGTCCAATCACCGGGTCAAGCTTTCCAGCCTTCGCCACATCGGTGAGGTTAATTCCAAACTGCTCTAGTGCAGATTTTTGTTCTTGCTGTTGTTCATTCATTTTTGTTACTCCTTAGCGGGGCTACCGCTTACGCCACAAAACAACCGAAGTTTCTTTTGTTGGTCGTTTGCCGCGAGCTATGCTCACGACTCCCTGGTCACCAGCTGCAAAGACTCTCGCACCAGGGCGATTCATCATTTCGTTGGCCAAGGCCTGTTCCAAATCACGCACTCGTTTTGCAAGTTCTGCAGCGTGATTTTCTAATTCAAGAATTCTGCGAATACCTTCGAGGCTTACGCCTTCTGCGCTCAAGCGAGCGATCTCACGAAGTTGCGCAACGTTACGCATTGTGTATCGACGCGATTTTCCACCAGTGCGAGTTGGCACCACCAAACCCATGCGATCGTATTGACGCAAAGTTTGCGGATGCATAATCGCAAGTTCGGCGGCAACCGAAATTACGAACATTGGTGTGTTCTCGTCGAATTGCTCCATTGCAATCTCCTAGAGGAGTCCGGCCTTCAACAGAAGTTCAGCACGCGGATCTTCATCAGGAAGCAATCCATCAAATTCCTCGAGTGCCTTCTTAGCTTTGTCACTCACGTGACTTGGCACTGCAATTTCTACAGTTGCCAACAAGTCGCCTTCGTGTTTTGCAGAAACCACTCCGCGACCTTTAACTCTCAAGACACGTCCGTTCGGAGTGCCAGGCGCAACTTTCAACTTCACCGGTTCGCCGCCGAGAGTTGGCACCAAAATTGTGGCTCCCAAAACAGCCTCGGCATAAGTCACTGGAACAGAAACACGAATGTTATTTCCGTCGCGACTGAAAATCGGATGCGGCTTGATATTGCAGGTGATGATTAGGTCACCAGCCTCGCCGCCATTCGGCGATGCCTGACCCTTACCTCGCAGCTTGATCTTCTGACCGTCGTTGACTCCAGCCGGGATGTTGACCGAGACATCTTTACCGCCCAGATTCACCTTTATAGCGGTGCCCTTGACACCATCGATGAAGTTCAGCGTGGTGGTCATAGTTAGGTCAGACCCGCGCTGCGGACCAAAGCCGCCGAAGCCGCCTCGACCACCTCCGCCGAACAGATTCGAGAAGACATCCTCGAACCCGCCGGCACCACCCGGGAATCCGCCAGGGAAGCCCTGTCCGCCAGCGCCGCCGGTAAAGCGAGCACCGCCGCCCATGGCTCGAACCTGGTCGTATTCTCTGCGCTGGGCAGGGTCAGAAAGGACGCTGTATGCCTCGCTGATTTCCTTAAACTTGGCCTCAGCCTTGGTATCACCCGGGTTTGAATCCGGGTGATACTGGCGGGCAAGTTTTCGGTAAACCTTTTTTAGCTCGGCATCAGAAACGTCTTTAGCCACGCCAAGGATCTTGTAAAAATCCTTGTCGAACCAATCCTGACTTGCCATCTTTTTTGATTAACCCTCAGCTGGAATAAAAACTGCAACCATCGCCGGACGGAGAAGTTTGTCGCCGAGCATAAAGCCAGGCTCAACTACATCTGCAATCACAGTTTCGGTTACTTCATTGTTTGGAGTCTGAACCAGAGCGTTGTGAATCTCTGGATCAAACTTGTCGCCCTTCGCCGCGAATGACTTGAGACCAAATTTGTCTCCAGCATTTCGCAACTTAGTTACGACAGCGGCAAACGGTGAACCCTCAAGGTCACCGTGTGCCTCCGCACGTGCAAGATCATCAAGCGCCGGAAGAAATGCGCGAATGACTTCTGCCACCGCATTGTTTCGCGCAACATCTCTATCCCGCTCCACGCGATTTTTGTAGTTCACGAACTCCGCTTGAAGACGTTGCAGGTCT
>JBEGSY010000020.1:0-11412 GCA_041179725.1 Actinomycetota bacterium
ACCGGCACCTGGGCACGTGAAGTGCGCGAGGGCCGCAGTAGTCACGATTACACAATCGCTCAGTTGGCGATGACCAAAGGGGCCAACTACCAGCAGGGTGAAGTTTGGTCCGTCGGTTTGCTCTGGAGTGGAAATTCGCGTCATCTGATCGAACGACAGCCAACCGGTCGAACCACCATTGCAGCCGGAGAATTATTGCTTCCTGGTGAAATGATTCTTAATTCAGGAGATTCATACTCGGCTCCGACAATTGCTGCTGCCTACTCGTCTGAGGGCATAGACGGCATCACCGATCGTCACTATCGCTGGCTGCGTTCTCGAGCTAATCACCCGACGAACATCAAACCTCGTCCACTTACTTTGAATGTTTGGGAAGCGGTTTACTTCAATCACAATTTGCAAAAGCTCACCGAGCTGGCTGATGTTGCCAAGACCGTGGGCGTTGAGCGCTTCGTGCTGGATGACGGCTGGTTTGGTTCTCGTCGCGACGACAGCTCAGGTCTCGGTGACTGGGTAGTGGCCAAGGAAGTTTGGCCAAATGGCTTGAAGCCGCTATCCGATGTGCTTGAGGCTCGGGGGATTCAATTCGGCCTCTGGTTCGAGGGCGAGATGATTCAGGTGGACTCTGATTTGTATCGTGCTCATCCTGAGTGGACCCTCAAAGTTGGTGACCGCCTGCCTCCGGAGGGTCGATTCCAGCAGGTGCTGGACCTAACACACGAGGGCGCTTACCTGCACGTACTTGAGCAAGTAAGTGAAGTGCTTTCATCATGCAAAATCTCTTACATTAAGTGGGACCACAATCGAACCTTGGTTGAGCCTGGTCACCTCGGGCACGCTGCGGTTCACAACCAGACTTTGGCGATTTACCGCTTGTTTGACGAATTGAAGTCGCGCTTCCCAGGGCTTGAAATCGAATCTTGTTCTTCGGGTGGTGGCCGAATCGACCTAGGCATGGTCATGCATTCGGATCGCTTCTGGACTTCAGACTGCAACGATGCGCTGGAGCGTCAGTACATTCAGCGCTACACGCAGACTGTTATTCCACCTGAGCTACTTGGTTCGCACATCGGACCAACCACGGCTCACACTTCGCACCGCACTCACTCTCTATCTTTCCGCGCAGTGACCGCATTGTTTGGTCACGCAGGTATCGAGTGGGATATCACTGGATGCACAGATGAAGAAATTGCATCTCTAAAATCGTGGGCTGATTATTACAAGGCAAACCGTGATCTTTTGCACAGTGGAAAAATGATTCGCGTGGAGCAGCCAAACGATGAGGCTTTCTTGCACGGTGTTGTCGCTCAAGATAAGTCAAAGGCGATTTTTGCTTACGCGGCTCTCAAAGCAACAGCGGGAAGTTTGCCAAACACACTGCAGCTACTCGGATTAGAGGCCGCGGCAAACTATCGAGTCAAGTTAGTTGAGCCAGCAGGTGCTGCTTTTTGGATTGGCAGAAAAGCGCCGCACTGGTTTGATGGAGTGACGCTGAGTGGTGCTGCCCTCGCGCAGGTTGGTTTGAAAACTCCGGTGCTGGCTCCAGAGCAGGCGTTCTTGGTTGAGGCCGTTCGCGTTTAGGCGAAGTGTGTTTGGGCGAGTGGGTCACCTTTTTTGGTAGGCCACTCAACGATGAACATTGCGGCCAACATGATCAATCCGCCGGCAATGGTTTTGACGCTGAGAACTTCTTGTCCAGCGGCTACCGAAATGGCTGCAGCCCAAACGATTTCAGTGGTCAGGATAATTGCCACTCTCGATGCGTCCATGAGTGATTGAGCCCAAGTTTGCACAAAGAACGCGACCGCGGTGGCCAGCACTGCCGTGAATATGACTGCAAACCAGACATCCCAATTAGTCGGCGCTTGGTAGCTGCCGTCATTGACAAAGGCGCCAACCCAGTTGATTACTGCCATTGTGCCAAGTTGCAAAACGGTAAGTGCGTAAACGTTTTTTCCTGGAGACCAGGCACCGAGCGCAACAATGTGAGCCGCAAAGAAGATGGCGCAAGCAATACCCCAGAGCTGCCCAGCTTCAACTGTTAAGCCATTAATCGAAAGCAGCCCAAGTCCAATTACGGCTAGCACTACACCGATTAGCACACGTCGGTCGAGCCTTTTCTTGAATATGAAAAATGCCAGTACGGGAGTCAGCACCACGTATAGACCGGTTAGGAATCCGGTAATTGCCGCGGTGGTTAGCTCGAGTGCTATGGTCTGAGTGATGTACCCGAGGCCAAGCAACAGGCCAAGAGGGATTCCACGCTTGATTAGGTCCCAATCCAATTCGCGAAGCACCCGTGGTCGAAAAATGATCATCGCAAGTGTAGCGAGAGTGAAACGCGAGGCTAGAAAATCGTAGAACGGCTGCTGCTCGATTGCAGGCTTCATCAGCACAAAAGCTGCACCCCAAACTACTGCTACTGCTAATAGTGCTGGCGCTGCTGCTCTTGGGGTTTTCTTCACCGAGCCAGTTTATTCGGCTTTGAGTAAAGACTCTTGAAGTTCAACAGCCACGACGCGCGGCTTCTTGCCAGTGCGATTTATGTGGGCTACCAACATTTGCCCTGGGCGCAAGCTAGTTGCATCGTTGATCTGCTTGCGCAAATTTAGTGGAGCGTAAGTAGAAAGCGTTTTCAGAATCGTAGGTAGCGACGGCCGGTGTGAGCAAATTACAACCGATTTGTTACGTAAAACAAAATCTTGAATTACGTCACTGGTGCGACTTGGTCGTTTTGCATTGCCTAGTTCACTGAGTTGATGCCGTTCAATAATCGCCAGTTTTTTCTTAATTGCGTAGGGAGCGACTGTGTCTTTACAACGCTTCCACGGGCTGGTGACCACTTGCTTTGGCCCAAACGCTGCAATTGTCGGGATTAGTGACTTTGCCTGCTGCTTTCCGAAATCGTGCAACGGGCGACGACCATCATCAACGACTTTGCCGCCCCGCCAATCGGAACGAGCCATGGCTTTGGCGTGACGAAGCACAATTAGAGGCTTGGTTGCCAGTAGTCCGGCGTCAAAAAGCGCCACCAAGTTATTGAGCGGAACATAGTCGAATTCGTAGGAGAGTAGCTTGCGTGCCTGTGCCACTGTCTTCCAGTCAACCTTGGCTACCTCTTCGCTTGGTTTGAATTTGCTCCCGGCCAGGGCTTTGTCGCTGACATTAGCAGCCCAGTAGTGCACCTGTTTGTCGCTGCCGTTAGGCATTCGGTAGTTAATCTCGGCTAGGTGAACTCCGAGGGTTACCTTGAGCCCGGTTTCTTCTCGAATTTCGCGCACTGCCGCCTGAGCGATTGTTTCACCTTTGTCGAGTTTGCCTTTTGGCCAACTCCAGTCGTCATAGCGAGCGCGATGAATGATCGCGACCTTAAGTTCGTTATTTTCGATGCGCCAAAGAATGGCGCCGGCTGCTACTACTGGACTCATCGAGCGTTTCGCTTAGCGTGCACGTCTTTCATGATTTGGTCCTGAACGTCAGTAAGGCGCACGCCACCTTCTGCAAATTGGTGACGCGACCATTTACCTTCTGAGTCAAGGTGCCATGATGCAACCTGGTCAGACATTGCCAAATCAAACAGCTCATTGATGTCGCGGATGTGATCTGGTTGCACAAGACGCACCAAAGCTTCAACTCGACGGTCCAAGTTACGGTGCATCATATCGGCAGAACCAATGTAAACCGCCGGGTCACCGCCGCCGTTGAAAGTAAATGCACGTGAGTGCTCTAGGTAACGACCCAGTACTGAACGAACCTTCACGTTTTCACTTAGCCCAGGAACACCGGGACGCAATGCGCACATACCGCGAACCAAAATTTCGACGGCAACACCGGCATTTGATGCACGGTAAAGTGCGTCGATAATTTGCTCATCTACCAGCGAGTTAACTTTGATGCGAATACGTGCATCGCGACCTTCTTGCTTGAAAGAAATTTCGCGATCGATGTGTGCGATGAGTCCGTCACGCACGCCGTTTGGGGAAACCAAAAGTGACTTGAAAGTTGCGTCGGGAGCGTAACCTGAAAGTTGATTGAATAAGCGAGTTAAATCTTCGCCAACTGCCTCACGTGCAGTGAGAATTCCATAGTCCTCGTAGAAACGGGCGGTCTTTGGGTTGTAGTTTCCGGTTCCGATGTGACAGTAGCGACGAAGCGCGCTACCTTCCTGGCGAATCACTAGGGCCAGCTTGCAGTGAGTCTTTAGTCCGACGATTCCATAAACCACGTGCACGCCAGCCTGCTCGAGCTTGCGAGCCCACGATATGTTGGCCTGCTCGTCGAAGCGGGCCTTGATTTCAACTAGCGCAAGTACCTGTTTGCCGGCTTCTGCTGCGTCAATCAGGGCATCCACAATCGGGCTGTCACCGCTGGTGCGGTAGAGGGTTTGCTTAATAGCAAGCACCTGAGGGTCGGCTGCGGCCGCTTGCAAGAACGAAACAACGCTTGTAGTGAATGACTCATATGGGTGGTGCAGCAAAATTTCACGCTGACGGATTTGAGCAAAAATGTCGATGCTCTCGTCTTCTCCAGCATGAAGATATCGGTTTGTAATTACCGGGTGCGGTGGATAGTGCAGTTCTGGACGCTTCAAGAACGCGATTTCGCTGAGTCCGGTTAGGTCAAGTGGGGCAGGCAGTTTGTAGACATCTTCGTGGGTGATGTCAAGCTCACGCATCAAAAGATCGAGCACTTCTGGATTAATGTCGTTTGCAACTTCGAGTCGAACTGGAGGGCCAAAACGTCGACGCAGCAATTCTTTTTCGAGGGCTACGAGCAGGTTTTCGCCTTCGTCTTCGTCAACATCGAGATCTTCGTTTCGAGTAACGCGGAAAGTGTGGTGCTGCAAGATTTCCATGCCAGGAAAAAGCTGACCAATGAATTCTCCGATGATTTCTTCAAGGCTCACGTAACGGGCGTCGTGCACCGAAGTACTACCTGGAATGCGGACAAAGCGCGGTAGAAGTGGCGGAACTTTTACACGGGCAAATAATTCTTTTTCGTTTTGTGGATTTCTAACTACAACCGCAAGGTTGAGCGACAAGCCAGAAATGTATGGGAATGGGTGTGCTGGATCAACAGCGAGCGGGGTGAGTACCGGAAAAATCTGTGATTGAAAGTAGGTGTGTAGCGCAGCTTTTTCATGGTCATCGAGCTGATTCCACCGCACTAGGCGAATGCCGTTTGCGCGAAGCGCTGGCTCGAGTTGTTCGATGAACACTTTTGCGTGGCGTTCCTGCAAGCGGTGAGCCTCTTGGCTGATCTGAGTTAGCACCTCGGACGGACTCAAACCAGAACTCGCGGTTACTGCTAGTCCGGTGGCAATGCGGCGCTTTAGGCCAGCCACACGAACCATGAAGAATTCGTCGAGGTTAGAGGCAAAGATACTCAAGAAATTGACCCGCTCCAAAAGGTAGAGATTTGGGTCCTCAGCCAGTTCAAGAACGCGCTGGTTGAAGGACAACCAGCTAATTTCTCGATCTAGAAAACGGTTGTCCGGAAAGTTGTTGGAATTGGCCGGGAGGTCAATTGCCATGGTTTCGTCAGACATAGATTCCAGTTTGCCACGAATGACTAACTCTGGGGAAACTAGTTATTAACGCGCGTATTCGCCTTCAGCCTCAACCATGAATCGGTAGCCAACGTTGTGGACAGTGCCAATCATCGATTCGAGGTCACCGAGTTTGGCGCGAAGACGACGGATGTGCACATCTACCGTGCGCGTGCCACCAAAGTAGTCGTAACCCCAAACTTCGCTAAGCAATTGGTCTCGGGTAAATACTCGGCCGGGGTTTCCCGCCAAGAACTTAAGTAGTGCAAATTCTTTGAAAGTCAGGTCTAGTGGCTTGCCGTTTAGTCGAGCGGAGTAACTAGCCTCATCGATGACAATTCCGGTTGCGCTAACTTCATCCGCGCTGTGGGCAAATTGTGCTCGGGCGATGTTTAGACGAATGCGAGCATCAATTTCGGCAGGACCAGCACTCTCGAGAATTATGTCGGCGGCACCCCACTCCGCCGAAATTCCGGCGAGGCCACCTTCGGTGACCACAACTACAAGTGGAGTGCTCAGCCCAGTGGTTTGCAAAATTTTAGCTAGAGACTTAGCTGAAGCTAAATCCTTACGAGCGTCAAGAAAAATCAAGTCTGAAATTGGAGCGTTAATCAATGAGGCTGGTTCCGCTGGAATTGTTCTCACGCGGTGGGAGAGTAGTCCGAGCGCAGGGAGCATGTCACCTTCGGCCGCTGCCGAGAGAATAAGTATCTGTGCCATTTCTCTCCCAAATTGCTATCTCAAGCATAATTGGAGCATGAAGCAGAACTGGCTCGAGATCGTCACCATCTGGGTCTTTGTCCTGGTTGCCACCATAATCTTGGTTTTGACCTTCCCGAAACCCGAGTTACTTGGCCCATTTGCCGCCGTGTTGGCTGGGGCTCTGGCGCTGGTCTCACTGATTCAGTTGTTCCGGTCTGAGCCGGCTGGATTTGTTCGTCGCCTCGCTTATGTTGGTGGCGGCAGTTACCTGATTTTGGTAGCCGCCACAGCCTATGAATGGCTCCAAGGCTAAACTTGAGGCTATGAAGCTCTCGCTAGAAATTTTCTTTACCGGCCTTTTGGTTCTCGCGTCTTTGGCTATTGCTGGCCTTTCAGCGCTGGTTCTTTACAAGCTCTTTAAAGGCCAGAAGTAGTTGTTCGTTCTTCCCGAAGATCTACCGCTTGAACTAACCCCATTCGCCTTTTTAGTCGGCACTTGGGAAGGCACTGGCGTAATCAGCTTTGATGGTGCCGAGCACGAATTTAAACAACGCGTTGAGTTCTCTCACGACGGACACAACGTTCTTACCTATGTTTCGTCGGCACAGTTAATGGACGACAAAGAAACAGCTTTGCCGAGTGAATTGGGTTACTGGCGTCTCGCCCGAAAGATTGAAGCCGCTGATGCCGGCCCGGGACTTCTGCCTGGTGTTGGTGAATTGTCAATCAAGACTCGTGAAGATTTGGAAACCATTCGCAACGCAGAAGGTGGCTTTGATATTCAAGTTTCAACCCTGCATCCGGGTGGCACTGCCGAGCTTTACAACGGCAAAATTAAAGGCGCTCGCGTAGACCTTGCGTCATTCGCCGGAACCGCTTTTGATGGAGCCAAGTACTACCGTCACAGCACACGACTTTACGGCCTGGTAGAAAATGCACTGCTTTGGGTTTGGGAAATCGCAATGCCTGGCAGTGATTTAAAACCACACGCATCGGCTCGTTTGGAACGTATTGCCTAACAGTCACTTTGATAATCCACTAGTTGAGCAACGAGATTTGCTGGCGGGTGATCGCATCGTTGTTCTCGAAGACAAGTCAGTTATTTCTGTAACCGGTGACGATCGTCTCACCTGGTTGAACTCGATGCTTTCACAAAATGTTTCCAAGCTTTCTGTCGGTGACAGCGCCGAAGGGTTACTCCTGGACGCCCAGGGCCGAATTGAACAAAACGTTCACCTAATCGAGGGTGAAGACGAGACTCTTTTGATTGTTGCGGATGATCAACGAGACAAACTTTTAGCTTGGCTCGATCAAATGATTTTCAGGAGCAAAGTAAAAGTTGCTGCAGCGGATTTTCGGGTGGTTGCCAGCTTCGGTAAGGGTCTTTCAAAGCTGGTGTGGCGAGATGCCTGGGCTGACGAGCCAGTTGGCAGTGTGCGCTATGCAGCCGAAAAAGGCGAGACCTGGGACTACTTTGAATCACTAGTTTGCGGCGACGCTATGGAGAAGCTCCTGTCGGAAACCAGGCAGGCGGGCAGTCTGGCGCTGGAGGCCCTGCGCGTGGCGGCGCATCGCCCAGCTCAACCGAATGAGCTGGATGACAAGACTTTGCCTCACGAGCTCGATTGGCTAAGCAGCGCAGTACACCTGACTAAGGGTTGCTACCGAGGACAGGAATCGGTGGCCAAGGTGCATAACCTCGGGCACCCACCACGTCGATTAGTTTTGCTGCACCTGGATGGCTCAGGTCACGCGCTCGCCGCAGCCGGCGACCAAGTTTTTGTCAGTGGTACCGATAACGCAATAGGTCGAATCACCAGTATTGGGCAACACTTTGAACTCGGCCCAATCGCGCTCGCGGTGATCGGAAGAAACGTTGATGAAAAAGCGCCATTGTTCGTGCGTTCCGAGTTTGGTGAAATCGCTGCGAATCAGGAGACCATTGTTCCGCCGACAGCAGGCATGGCGGCTAACCTTGCAGAAAAGCGCAAAAATCTACTAGGACGATGAAATGAAAAAACCTCGATTGCATTGGAGTTTCAAAAACTCTGCGCAACGAGTTATTGAATCTCTTCCACCTACGCTTCAAATTATTCTTGCCGCGGTGGCGGCATATGCTTTTTCACGTTATGTGCTCGGTCACGAAGTGCCACTGCTCTCGGTGACTGTAACAATTACCGCGCTCGGTTTCACTCGCGATGCTAGACCTAGGCGAGTTATTGAAACTGCTGTTGGAATGATTTTTGGTATTGCGTTGAGCGAAACTTTGTTGATTTCTTTCGGTCAAGGTATTTGGCAGATGGCAGTCACGTTATTGATTTCACTTGTGCTGGCTCGCTTCATAACTTCAAGTTCCGCGTTCGCGCTGACTGTCGGCATTCAGTCGATGCTGGTTCACTTACTGCAGGCACCCGATGGTGGAGTGTTTATGCGCAGCGTCGATGGAATTGTCGGTGGATTGATTGCACTCATCTTTACTGCTCTGATTCCTCGCAACCCTCGCGGCATGGCCATCAAGGATGCCGACAAGCTTTTCGACGCTTTCCTCGGTTCGATTCTCGCTCTGAGAAGGGCACTGCTGGAATCAAATGTTGCCGTCGCCGATGAGGCGCTCAAGGAGGTTCGCCGCACGCAGCCACTAATCGATAACTGGCGCATGTCACTAGACAGTGCCATTTCGATTAGCCGAATTTCACCGTTTATGCGCAAGTTCCGCGATGACCTCACCGGTCAGGTGCGCGTTTTGAGGGGCATGGATCTGGCTATGCGTAACCTGCGCGTGGTGGTCCGTCGCATTGATTTTCTAATTCGTGACGGGCAGAAACGTCCATACCTGGCGGATCTGCTGGATCAGATAGCTGCCGGAGTCGCCGATTTGGCAGAAGGTATGGATGAGCCGGCGCTTCGTCACCGTGCTCAGGAAAAGTTCGTGGAGATCATTCATCAACTCGACCCAAAGCAGCATGGCATTGCTGATCAACTTCAAGAGGCGAGCGTTCTGCTTCTGCTTCGCCCAATGCTGGTGGACTTACTGTGTGCATCTGGCATGAGCGAAGACGACGCCAGAGCAGAGCTACCCAAGATTTAGTTCGGTGCGACCGCTTTCCAGTCCACGCTGATTTCCCCGAGTTTCCAACGCTTTGAATCGCCAACCAGGGGCCATCCTTGGTTGCGCATCTCCTTGCAAACTGAAATCCAGCGTTGCGATGCTCCAAAAACGCCAAGTGCCGAATTATTTTTCCAAGCTTTGTCTAGAGCATTTAGAAAATCAAAAATCTTTTCTCCAGGCACGTTCCGGTGAATCAATACTTTAGGTAGACGTTCGGCTACCTTGCTTGGTATGTCCAGGCCAGAAAGTCGCAGCGAAATAGTAAAGGAAATCGGTTCCTGGCGATTTAGAGTGACCCAACTCGAAAGCCTGCCGATTTCGTCGCAGGTACCTTCAACTAAGATTCCATCGCTCGACAATCGTGATTGCATGGTCTGCCATGCTGCTGCAACTTCCGATTCGTCATACTGACGCAGCACGTTGTAAGCGCGAATCAAATCGGCAGATACGAATTGTGATGGAAGAGGTGTTTCGAATCCGCCATGCATAAAGTGCAAATTATTTGAAGATACTTCGAGTCCGCGTTCCACGCGTTCACGCTCAATTTCGATGCCAACCACATGAACTGAATTATTCACTTTCTGCAGCCGGCTGAGCAGCTCGATGGCGGTAATTGGCGAAGCACCAAATCCGAGGTCTACCACCACTGCGTTGGATTTACGAACTACCGGAAGGGTGGCGATGTAGCGATCCACACGACGAAGTCGATTGGGGTTGGTGGTGCCTCGAGTGATCGATCCGATTGGTTTCTTGGCAGCCACGGCTTCTAACTTATCGCTGACTAATATGAACTCATGACTGCTAAGTACACCTTGATCTTGTTGCGCCACGGAAACAGTGTTTGGAACCAGGAGAACCTGTTTACCGGTTGGGTTGATGTTGACCTGAGCGACCAGGGTCGCGCCGAGGCTAAGCGTGCCGGCGAGCTTCTAGCTGAGTCAGGTCTAAAGCCTGACTTGCTTTACACCTCACGCCTCAAGCGAGCCATCAACACAGCGCACATTGCTCTCAATGCAGCAGACCGCTCCTGGATCGACGTCAAGCGCGACTGGCGCCTAAACGAGCGTCACTACGGCGCTCTGCAGGGAAAGGACAAGGCTCAGACTTTGGCCGAGTACGGAGCGGACCAGTTCCAGATTTGGCGCCGAAGCTTCGATGTGCCACCACCACCGATCGATGACAACGACCAGTACTCACAGGCTCACGATGAGCGCTACGCCGACCTAAAAGAGATCCCTAAGACCGAATGCCTCAAGGACGTCCTTGAGCGCATGCTTCCGTTCTGGATGAGCGACATCCAGCCTGACCTAAAATCGGGCAAAACCGTTTTGGTTACCGCCCACGGAAACTCGCTACGAGCATTGGTGAAGCACCTTGATGGAATCTCGGATGATGACATCGCCGAGTTAAACATTCCTACCGGCATTCCATTGGTTTACAAGTTGGACGAGCACTTCAAGCCGCTGGTAAAGGGCGGGGAATACCTAGACCCAGAGGCTGCTGCCGCTGGCGCTGCTGCAGTCGCGGCACAAGGAAAGAAGTAAAACTACTCGGTTTCGTTCCACTCACCGGTGGTGAGGTAGGAAACTTTCGCGCTGATGTCTACTACGTGGTCGGCAAAGCGCTCGTGGTAACGCGACGCCAAAGTTACGTCAACGGTAAACATTGCGTTTTCTTTCCAGTCGTCGGCAAGTACCACATCAAAAACGTGTCGGTGTAGTTCATCAACGCGCGCATCTTCGGCTTGAATCTGACGAGCCTGGTCAACATCGGTGTTTTTTAAGATCTGCACGCACTTCTTGGCGAGTTCAACGTCTAGTGAACCCATCTCTTTGAAAGTTGCGGCAAGTGCTGCAGGAACTGCAGAGCCCGGAAAGCGATAGCGGGCAATCGCAGCAATGTGTCCGGCAAGCGCGCCCATTCGTTCGAGCGATGCAGAAATTCGCAGAGCCGACACCAGGATGCGAAGGTCGCGAGCAACTGGAGATTGTTTCGCCAAAATTCGAATAACCAGTTCGTCAAGAGCCAGTGCCTTGTTACCTGTTTGATCTGC
>JBEGSY010000021.1:0-14074 GCA_041179725.1 Actinomycetota bacterium
CTCCACGGCCCGTACGGCGAAGACGGCCAGGTTCAGCGTGAACTAGAGGCAGTAGGCGTGCCATACGTGGGCAACGGCGTGCTCGCCTCTGAACGCGGCATGGACAAAGAGCTCTCCAAAGACTGCTTCCTCGCTGCCGGAGTGCCAGCCACCCCTCACGTAGTGATCAAGCTAGCCGATTGGGAACGCGATCCTGAAACCGCCCTCGAACACGTTCGCGGTCTCGGTGGACTTCCACTGTTCGTCAAGCCGGCTCGTGCCGGTTCGTCAAAGGGTGTTAGCAAAGTCAAAGACATGTCTACTTTTGGCGATGCCGTGGCAATGGCGTTCGAAGAAGACGACAAGATCGTGGTTGAACACGGCATCGATGGCCGCGAAGTTGAAGTTGCAGTGCTGCAAGATCCAAACTCAAACACACCACGCGTTTCAGTGGCAGGCGAAATCATCGTCACCGGCAGAGACTTCTACGACTTCGATGCCAAGTACCAAGACGAAGATTCGGTGCAACTTGTGATTCCGGCAGACATCTCAGCAGACGAATTACAAGAAATGCAGAAACTTGCCGGCGAGGCTTTTAACGCACTAGGTTGCGAAGGATTAGCCCGAGCAGATTTCTTTCTCACCAAAAACGGATTCTTGATTAACGAAATCAACACCATGCCCGGCTTCACACCGCTGTCGATGTTTCCATCACTTTGGCAGGCAAGCGGAATTGAATACAAAGATTTGATTGACGAGCTCATTCAGCTCGGACTCGAGCGAGGTTAGCGGCAGCGCTTAGTTGCAGGAATTTTGCTGATTGCACTGGCAAATGAATCGAGTGCAGAAACACCTGAAATCGCTTTTGAGTCCACTACTACTTCGATAGCTGGCTTTCGACCAAAGGTTACGAAGCGATAGGTTGGTCGCTTGCTGTCGTCGATCAACCAGTCGATGTCCTCTGAAGTTACGCAAACCAAATCGCTCACGGTTACCTCAGGCATGCCACAGCGGTAGATCACCGAGGTTGGGTCGCCCCAGGCCGCGGTCGACTGAGAATCGGTCTGTCGCTTTGCCAGCTCACCAACGGTTTCAGGTAGACGAACGCCCACCTCGGCACAGGCCGGGTTGTTGGCATCCTCGGCTGCGTTCAAAGAAACGGTTGGCAGTACCGGAGCCGCCGGAGCACAGCCGGTTAGGGCTAGTGAGCTGAGGGTGAGTGCGGTGGCAAGCAAAATTTTCATCTAGAACAGGTTACCTTTGACTGGTGTCTACCATTGCCGAATTGGGCGAAAACGAGAGCCTGCGACGAACCATCGCTCGCCTCAACCTAGCCACCTCGGCAATCGTCGGGCCGGGTGATGACAGCGCGGTAGTTGCCGCTCCAGATTCACGTTTCACCGTGACCACCGACACCATGGTCGAAGGCCACGACTTCAAGCTCGATTGGTCAAGCGCATACGACCTCGGCTGGAAGGCAATCGCCAGCAACGTTGCTGATGTTGCCGCCATGGGAGCAAAGCCAACCTCACTCGTGGTCGCACTCATTTGCCGGCCAAACACCGCAATCGAATGGCTCGAATCATTCGCGGATGGTCTTCGCGATGGTTGCATAGCACTCGCTCCTGAAGCCGCAGTTGTTGGTGGCGACCTTACAGTTGCCGACACCACCGTTATCGCAGTCACCGCTCACGGTGATCTAGAAGGTCGCGAGCCAGTGCTTCGCTCCGGTGCAAAAGTTGGAGACATCATCGCAATTGCTGGGACAGTTGGTCGCGCAGCAGCCGGATTGTCACTTTTGCAATCGGGCAACAAAGATGCAATTTCTGCATATGACGAAGTAGTCAACTTCCAACTTCGACCACAACCACCAATCTCTGCCGGCATCGAAGCAGCAATTGCCGGCGCAACCTCGATGCTCGATATCTCAGACGGACTTTCACGTGACGCTGATCGAATCGCAAAAGCAAGCGGCGTAACTCTTGCACTGCATCGAAAAGAATTACAGGGCTACGAGGCAATTCTCGAAGAACCAGCCATGGCGATTTCGGCAAACGCATTTAACTGGGTTATCGATGGCGGGGAAGACCACGGCCTGCTCGCTACATTTCCTAAAGATGCAAAACTGCCGCGAGCTTTCAAGCCAATTGGTGAAGTTGTTGCCAAAGGCGCATACCGAGTGACCCTAGACGGAGCCCCTCTCGATGAAGGCGGCTGGGACAGTGTCAGAGATTAGTCGCTTAGGCGTGAAGCTGGCTGTTTAGCTTGATGCCTTCTCCGGTGCGAGGAAGCACTTCTACTCGGCCGGTTACTGAGTTACGACGGAACAGTAGATTGGCAATGCCAGATAGTTCTCCGGCTTTTGCTGAGCGTTCGCCGTCGCCATCGATGATGGTGACTTTGGTGCCTGCAGTTACGTAGAGTCCTGCTTCAACAACGGAGTCGTCGCCGATAGAAATTCCAACACCTGAGTTTGCGCCGAGAAGTGCGCGCTGCCCAATGACAACTTTTTCGCGACCTCCGCCAGAGAGTGTTCCCATGATTGATGCGCCACCACCGATGTCGCTGCCGTCGCCGACGATCACGCCCTGTGAGATGCGACCCTCAACCATTGAGTTGCCGAGTGTGCCGGCGTTGAAGTTGACGAAGCCCTCGTGCATGATCGTGGTGCCAGGGGATAGGTAGGCGCCGAGGCGAACGCGGTTGGCATCTGCGATGCGAACCTTGCGTGGGGTTACGTAGTCGACGAGTCTTGGGAACTTGTCGATGCTGTGAACGCTGATGCCCTGCTTTTGCAGGCTGCCGCGAAGTTCTTCGAGCTCGTCGAGTGCGATTGGGCCAACGTTGGTAAAGCCAACGATTGGAAGATTAGGGATGAGCTGGTCGAGGTTGATGGTGTTTGGCTTGACCAGTAGGTGACTCAGTAGGTGAAGGCGAAGGTAGGCATCGGCGGTGTTAGTTACCGGCTGAGTGAGGTCGACTTCGGTGCGAACCCACTGGATGCTCACTCGGCGACGGGCGTCTTCGCCAACGAGGGCGTCGAGTTCCTTTGGTACTACCCAGAGTGCATCTGACTTAGGAGCGGCGCCGAGTTCAGGCTTCGGGTACCAAACATCGAGGATGGTGCCGTCGGCGGCAACGGTAGCTAGGCCGTGGCCCCAGGCGTTGGAATCAAGAAAAGTCGCTTCAGTCACAGCCATAAGCCTACAAGTTAGGCTTGCTGTATGTCTGGCGTGGAATTGAATCTCGAGGGTGATGTTGTTGAACTCACTCGCGCAATTTGCGACATCGAGTCGGTTTCCGGAAACGAAAAGGCGCTGGCCGATGCCATTGAGCGTTCACTCGCCAAGTACTCTCACCTAACTATTTTGCGTGATGGCGATGCCATCGTTGCTCGCACGAATTTTGGTCACGCCACTCGCGTTGTGATCGCTGGTCACATCGACACTGTTCCAGTAGCAGGCAATTTGCCTGTGAAACTTTTGCCGATGGAGCGAGAGCAAGTGCTTTACGGTCGCGGGACCGTGGATATGAAGGCCGGTGTTGCGGTTCAGCTCAAGTTGGCGGCGACCGTGGCTTCGGCAAACACCGACATCACCTGGGTTTTCTACGATCACGAAGAAGTCGAAGCTACCAAAAACGGTTTAGGACGACTTTCGCGCAATCATCCGGAATTGCTTGACGCTTCGTTTGCGGTTTTGTGCGAGCCAACGAGTGCCATGGTTGAGGGTGGCTGCAATGGCACAATGCGTGCCGAGGTTTCAACCTCTGGCAAAAAGGCTCATTCAGCGAGAGCGTGGATGGGTGAGAACGCGATTCACAAGTCTGCCGAGATTTTGAACCGACTAAACGAATACTCGACTCAGGAAGTTGAAGTTGAGGGGTTGGTCTATCGCGAATCGCTAAACGCAGTTTTGATTAGGGGCGGCATTGCCACCAACGTAATTCCGGATGACGCAGTGGTTACCGTGAACTATCGATTTGCTCCGAGCAAATCGGCGGCCGACGCCGAGGCTCACCTTCGAGAGGTGTTTGCTGGGCTTGAGGTTTCGATTACTGACTCAGCAGAAGGCGCTCGTCCTGGTTTGGATCGAGCTGAGGCGCAGGCCTTCGTTGCGGCGGTTGGCTCCGAGCCAAAGCCTAAGTATGGCTGGACCGATGTTGCTCGCTTCAGCGCGATGGGTGTGCCGGCGGTGAACTTTGGCCCTGGCGACCCAAACAAGGCGCATGCCGATGACGAAGCCGTGCCAGTGGGGCAGATCTACGCATGCGAGAGCGCACTTCGCACATGGTTGACCGCCTAAAAGGAATCTGGTGGCTTCCGGTTCTCGGGATTTATGCCGCCTCCCGTTTTGTTTCCTTCCTGTTCTTTTTGGCAATGGCGGCAATTCAAGAGGACAACTACTGGACCAAGGCTCAGCCCGGCTACTTTGACTTTCTCAACATCTGGGATGCCGAGTGGTACGAGCGGATTTACTCAGGTGGGTACCCGAGTGTGTTGCCACAAAATCTCGATGGCAGTGTGCAGCAAAACAACTGGGCGTTTTATCCGGCGTTTCCGTTTTTGATTCGCGGACTAAGTTCAATCACGTTTGTCGAATGGAAATTCCTAGCGCCAATTGTTGCGACCATCATCGGCTTCTTCTTCATTTTGATGGTCTATAAAGTCATTCGACTTAGTCAGACTCAATCTGTTTCACTTTGGTCAACAACGTTGGTTTCGATTTCGATGGCGTCACCTATTCTGCAGGTTGGTTATGCAGAATCGCTCAGCTTGTTTTTGTTTTCGGCGGCGTTGTATTGCTATCTGACTAAACGCTGGATTTGGTTGACGGCATCTTTGTTGTTCTTATCTTTGACGCGTCCTGGTCTGATTGCATTCGCGTTGTTCTTTGCTGGCATGTTGGTGTACAGATACTTTGCCCAAAAGAAAATCTCTTGGATCGACTTCGGCTTTGCTGCGCTGAGTTCGATTCTCGGACTTGCTTGGCTCCTGATCGCTTGGTTGGTTACCAGGCGGCAAGATGCCTATCTCAAAACCGAACTGGCTTGGCGTGCCGGCTATACCGATGGCTCGGTTTTTGTTCCGTTCAGTGGTTGGTTAGAGTCCGGGCGATTCCACATCGGAGATGGCTTCGGTCAGCTGGTTGCTGTTGCGCTGATGCTGATGTTCGCCGCCGCCATGTTCTTGCCTTCGGTAAAGGCGCTAGGGGTTGAGCTTCGCATCTGGGTTGGCGCCTATTTGATTTACCTGTTCGCAGTCTTTTTTCCGCAGAGCAGCACCCCTCGAATACTGTTCCCGGCGTTCCCACTGCTG
The DNA here is from genome assembly GCA_041179725.1 of Actinomycetota bacterium. Lineage (GTDB taxonomy): Bacteria > Actinomycetota > Actinomycetes > Actinomycetales > Microbacteriaceae > Rhodoluna. The sequence goes on from JBEGSY010000021.1 coordinate 5,297, forward strand.
CTTGCTTTTGGTCTGGCCACCAAGCGGTTTGGCTGGCTTGGTAAGGGTTTGATTGTCGCCCTCAGCCTGCTTGGTCAGGTGGGCTGGCTGCTGCTTTGCTGGAAGTACACCGCCCCTGATTTCACCCCTCCTTAGCCGTGGCAAATGTCCGCCAGCCGTGGGATAATTGAAGTTCGGCGATGACGCCAAGATTCAAGGAGTATTACATGGCAGCAATGAAGCCACGCGGAAATAGCGGACCTATGGAAGTGGAGCTCGAGTTACGAGGACAGATTATCCTCAAGATCCCTGCCGAAGGTGGGGGCCGCATTCAGATTTCAGTAAACGAGGAAGAAGCTCGTGGGCTACACGCTGAACTTGAAACGAAGATCATCAAGAAAAAGAAGTAGCTTGTAAAACGTAAGAAATCCCGAGCATTGATTGCTCGGGATTTTTTTATGCCACCTGTTGTTTAGAAACGGCGTGACGCTATTAGTAAGCCGTCGCCGATAGGCAGAAGTGATGAAACGAAATTTTCGTTATCGCTGAAGAATCTCAAAACATCACGGTAAACCGACGTTGCTTCATCTCGCATCGCCGGGTCTGGCACACGATCTCGCCAAAGAGCGTGTGCGATTGCAGCAACCCCACCAGGCCGAAGTAAACGAGATGCCTCGCGAAGCTGCGCTTCGATGGTTTCGCGATCGGCATCAAGGAAAACTAAATCGTAGGCGGCATCGGCCATGTTCGACATTACGTCGACGGCCTTGCCTGTAATCACACGAGTGCGGTTACTAGCGATGCCGGCTTCTGCGAACGCTGTCTTTGCTGCAACCTGGTGCTCGGTTTCGGTGTCGATGGTGGCGAGCACTGTGTGCTGAGTTGCTCCGAGCATCCATAGTGCTGAAACGCCGGCTCCGGTTCCGGTTTCGACGATGCTCTTGGCTTGGAGGCTTGCGACTAGCACGGCTAGTTGGGCACCAACCGAAGCGGTGATGCACTCGATTCCTAATTCTTCGGCGCGAACTCGGGCACGCTGAATCACTGTGCTCTCGACTACAAAGTCTTCTGCATATTTCCAGCTGGTTATTTTGTCTGCCATGGTTGCTCCTGCGGTAATGATATCCGCGCAGCGCAGATTTACCCCGCATTCCACGCTGTAACCTATAAAGGTGTTTGGGCTAAGCGGCGAAAAGTTAGTGATCCTTGCGATCATTGCCGCCTTTGTACTCGGTCCGGAACGACTTCCGGAATATGCGAAGAAGTTGGCTCAGTTGGTCAAGAGCGTAAAGCGCATGGCTGAAGGCGCCAAGGCTCAATTGTCTGAGGAAATCGGCGAAGAAGTGGACTGGAAGAAGCTCGACCCGCGCCAGTACGACCCACGCAAGATAATCCGTGAAGCTCTTGCCGATGATGATCGACCAAATCCTGCCCAAGCTTTGAACACGGCCACCAAGACCAGGCTCAAAGCCGGTGAATCGGCGCCGTTCGACTCAGAAGCTACCTAAGGCAGTCTTCGAAGGATCTTCGCAAGCGTGCGCATTAGCGGAACCATTCGATGCCACTGCTTTGCATTATTAGGTAATCCAATTCCCAAAACCGAACGAGCAATGCCGATTGACTTTGCCTCGGTGTATTTCAGTAGGCCACCAACGCCGTTACGGCGACCGAAGCCACTCTGCTTAGTTCCACCCATCGGAGCGCCGAAGGATGCAAAGCTGGCGCGATAACCCTCGTTGATGTTGACGCTTCCAGAATTAATCCTTGCGGCAATCTTCACGGCTTCTTTGCGATTACCAATCACGCTCGAGTTCAAACCGAACTCGCTGTCGTTGGCTGCATCAATTGCCTCGTCGATGTCGTCGTAACCGTAGACCGACAGCACTGGACCGAAAACTTCTTCGCGCTTTAGCAGTACGTCGTCACCGATGTTGGTGATTACGGTAGGAGCGTAGAAATACGGTCCGGCATCTGGCAGTGCGTGACCGCCGACCAGTATCTGCGCATCTTTTTGTTTGGCGTCGTTTACGAAGCGTTCGACGCGAGCTAGTTGAGCTTCGCTGGTGAGTGAGCCGAGATCGAAGTCGAAGTCGTTCGACTTACCTACCTTAAGTTTTTGCACCGCCGCGATGATTTCTTTTTCAAACTCGGCTTTGATGGCGTGTGGCACGTAGACGCGGGAGATCGATACGCAGAGCTGCCCGGCGTTGCCGAGCCAGCCGGCCACCACGATCTCTGCGGCCTTGGCGGCATCTGCCGAAGGCAAGACAATTGCCGGGTTCTTACCGCCCAGCTCTAGTGAGAAGCCAATTAGGCGAGCCGCTGCACGCTGAGCTACTGCACGTCCGGTGTTGGTGGAGCCCGTGAAAGCCACGTAGTCGACGTTGTCGGTGACGGCATTGCCGACCTCGGCACCATCGCCGGCGACGATGCGCCAGGTGTCCTCTGGCAGTCCGGCTTCTACTGCGAGAAGTCTTACCAGTAGCGAAATCAGCGTGGTCTGGTTGTCGGTCTTGTGCACAACTGTGTTGCCCGCGATTAGTGCAGGCACGACGTCCATCATGGCAAGGGCGAGTGGGTAGTTCCAAGGGGTGATGATTCCAACCACACCGATGGGTTCCTGGCGAACGTAAGTTTTTAGCAGTACCGGAACGCCGGTTGCTGCCTTTTTGATGGACAGCGCCTTCTCGGCAACCTTTGCGTAGTAGCGAGTGATGCCAACCGCTCCGGAAAATTCTTCGTAGGCATGAGCTCGAGATTTACCAGTTTCGAGCTGTAGTAAATCGAGAATCTTGTCTTCATTTTCAAGAATGGCGTCGTGAAGTTTTAGAAAAATCTCGGCACGTTCGAACACCGGCATTGCCGCCCAGTCGATTTGCTCATCGCGTGCTCGATCAACTTCGAGAGCAACCTGCTCGGCGCTCAACTGCGGCAGTTCGTAAATTCGCTTACCCGAGGTTGGGTTGATTACGTCGTGCTTGTAGTTGCTCGCAGGGAAGTGCGAGACGAGGGTAGCAATGCTGAAGTCGGTCACGTATTGAGTCTAAGACTCTTGTTTTGGCGCACCAGCTTGTCGGCTGCCACCAGTTTGGCAATTGCGGCAATTGCAGTGGCGGCTGAATCTGCTGGGTGTTCGAGCACCACTGGAGTTCCAGCATCTGAGCATTCACGCAGTGCCATGCTCAGTGGTACCTGACCCAATACCGAAACTTCGGTCTTGGCCAGTTCGGATAGCGCTTCAGCAACCTGTTGGCCACCGCCTGCACCAAACAGTTCGGTGCGCTTGCCGTCTTGCTCGAGCCAGCTCATGTTCTCGATGACACCGAGGATGCCCTGTCCGGTTTGCAGACCAACGGCCGCACTGCGCTGAGCTACCTCGGCAGCTGCCAGCTGGGGAGTGGTCACCACGATCGACTTAGCGGTCGGCAAAAGCTGCCCAAGCGAGATTGCGATGTCGCCGGTGCCGGGAGGTAGATCGACCAATAGGAAGTCGAGGTCGCCCCAGTGAACATCAGTGAGAAACTGCTGGATGGCTCGGTGCAGCATTGGTCCGCGCCAGGCCACAGCCTGATTGCCATCGAGGAACATGCCGATCGAGATCACTTTCACAACTCCGGCACCCGCTTCAACAACCGGCGGAAGCATGAGTTCATCAACCTTGGTTGGCTTATCGGTGACGCCAAGTTGACGCGGAATTGAGAAGCCGAAGATGTCGGCGTCGATCAAGCCCACTTTGAAACCGTCGTTTGCCAAAGCAACCGCGAGGTTCGCGGTGATAGTCGATTTGCCAACGCCACCCTTACCGGAGCCGACCAAATACACACGCGTGTAAGTGTCTGCGTCGAACGGGTTGCTTCGAACTGGTCGACCGCCGCGAAGTTTTTCTTTGAGTACATCGCGCTCGGTCTGGTTCATCACTCCAACCTGCACGGTAACTTTCTTTGAAGTTTCGATCGCAGCTATGACATCGCGTTCAATTTTTTGAGCTGCAGGACAACCGGCGATGGTCAACTTTAGTTCGACAGTTACTTCGTCATCGGTTTCTTTGATGTCGCCAACCATGCCAAGTTCAACAATGTTGACGCGGAGCTCTGGATCAATTACTCGACTGAGAGCGGTGAGAAACTCTCTCATTTAGTTTTCTTGGTTGGCTTTTCTTTTAGTTCTTCAGCAAGTTCTTTAACTAGATCTCGAAGTTCATCGCGAACGAATTCCTTCGTGGCAAGATCTTTCATTGCCAAGCGCAGGGCAACAACTTCGCGAGCAAGGTATTCGGTGTCAGCAAGATTGCGCTCGGCACGCTGACGGTCTTGCTCAAACTTCACGCGATCGCGGTCGTCCTGTCGGTTCTGCGCCAAAAGAATTAGGGGAGCAGCGTACGAAGCCTGCATCGAAAGAATCAAAGTCAACAATGTGTAGTTGAGGCTCTTCGGGTCGAACTGCCATACTGCCGGAGCAAGAGTGTTCCAGGTAATCCAAATCACTACAAAGATGGTCATTCCGATTAGGAATGAGCCGGTTCCCATCGCGCGAGCAAAGGCCTCAGAGGCACGTCCAAACTGCTCCTGGTTCACGCGGATGCGAGGCACAAAGCTCTTGCGGGTACCGATCGGTGCATCAAAGCGGTCCTTAGCCATGGTGCACCTCGCTTTCATCTTCGGTTCGCCAGTCATCAGGCAATAGGTGGTCTAGTACGTCATCCACGGTAACTACGCCGATTAGACGCTGTTCGTCGTCAACCACCGGCAGGGCCACCAGGTTATAGGTAGCCAGGGTTCGGTGGATGACCGAAATATGGGTGCTCGGCTTGAGCGGCTCGAGCTCGGTATCCAAGAGTGTGCCAAGACGCTCGTGCGGCGGGTAACGCAGCATGCGCTGGAAGTGCACTACACCAAGGAAGCGTCCGGTAGCCGTTTCGTAAGGTGGCAGCGTGACAAAAACCTGCGCAGCCAAAACCGGCGCCACCGACTTGCGACGAATCAATGCCATCGCTTCAGCAACTGTCATGTCGGCAGCACAAATCAACGGCTCGGTAGTCATCAAACCACCGGCAGTGAACTCGTCGAACTGCATCAACATACGAATGTCTTCAGCTTCTTCTTCGTCCATGAGTTCGAAAATCGCCTCGGTGCGCTCCTCAGAAAGGTTCGCCATCAAGTCGGCGGCGTCATCCGGCTCCATCAAATCCAAAACTTCGGCGGCACGCTCGTCATCCAATTCCTGGATGATGTCGAGCTGCTCTTCTTCTGGCAGCTCTTCAAGTACGTCGGCCAAACGCTCGTCATCGAGTTCCTCGGCAACCTCAATCATTCGGTCATCCGGCAAATCCAAAAGCGCGCTCGCCAAGTCGGCAGGACGAAGGTCCGAGTAAGTTGCAATCAACGCTTCGGCACTCTGCGCTTCGGCATCCTTGCTCTCGCTGATTTGATCCCAGCTGCTAAACAATGTCGCTCCGCGAGCAAATGGAGATGCAGAAGTCTTTGGTCGACGCAAGAAGAGTTCGGTAATCAACCAGTCGTGCGACTTTGCCACTTCGATGGCTACGTCTTCGATGGTTGCGGTGCCGGTGCCATCCTTTAGGGTGACCTTGCGGCCGAGCATCTCGGCGATCACGCGCTGCTCGCCACCGCGAACACTGAAGCGACGAAGGTCAATCAAGCCGGTAGTGATTACCTGCCCGTTGGCAATCGAGGTGATGCGAGCAATCGGTACAAAAACTCGACGGCGTCCGGTGATTTCCACCATTAAGCCGGTCACGCGAGGAGAAGTAGTTTTACGGTAGGCGACAAGAACGTCGATGACTTTTCCTACGCGGTCTCCCGCTGGGTCAAAGACGCCACAGCCAGCCAATCTGGCGATAAATACTCTTGTCGCGCTCACCTTTCAACCTTAGACGAGCACTTGAGGGTATGCCAGAATGGATTTATGGCTACCCCTAAACGTTCATCTCGCTTGCTTCCGCCCGCAATGCCGCAGGGCGAAGTGATTGCAGATTTCACCCAATACGAGGATGCGGTGGCCTATGTTGAAAAGCTCGTGGCCGGCGACTTCCCAGCCGGACTAATCGCAATTGTGGGCTCGGACCTTCGCAGCGTCGAGCGTGTTAGAGGCAAGATGAGCTATGCGCGCGTTGCGTTAAACGGAGCCATCACCGGCTCCTGGATCGGTCTCTTCTACGGTCTATTTTTCGGCGGCAACCCAGACACTACTTCAGTCACCGGATTCGCCACCTCGGGCATTGGCTCTGCAATTTTCATTGGTGCCGGTATCGGCATGTTGTTCCAGGTAATCCGCTTCTCAGTTTCAAAGCGCAAGCGCGGCTTCATCAGCCAGTCTTCATTCGTCGCTAAGAAATACGAAGTTCAGGTGCCTGGCAACATGGTTGGCGAAGCAGCGGCTGCCGCTTCAAAAACTACTTCAGCTTAGAAATCCACTTTTCGACATCGTCTGCCTTACGAGGCAGTGCCTTAGTCAAATTCTCGACACCGTTTTTGGTAACCAATACGTCGTCTTCGATTCGCACACCGATGCCTCGGAACGCCTTTGGCACGAGTAGGTCATCCTTGTGGAAATACAAACCTGGTTCGATGGTGAAGATCATGCCTTCTTTGAGAATGCCATCCATGTACATCTCTTTACGAGCCTGAGCGCAATCGTGCACATCCATGCCTAGGTGATGCGATGTGCCGTGAACCATCCAGCGTCGGTGGAATTGGTTTTCTGGCTGCAGCGATTCTTCAACACTGACCGGAAGTAGGCCCCACTCGCCACACTTTTGCGCAATCACCTTGATGGCAGCCGCGTGGATGTCGCGGAACTTCACGCCCGGCTTCGCCACCTTAAAGGCAGCATCGGCAGCTTCGCGCACTGCTTCGTAGATCATCTTTTGAGTCGGGGAGAACTTGCCGTTCACCGGCAGAGTGCGGGTGACGTCGGCGGTGTAGAGGCTGTCGACTTCGACGCCGGCATCTAACAGGAGCAGGTCACCCTTGCGAACCTTGCCGTCATTGATGATCCAGTGCAGGATGCAGGCGTGCTCACCAGAAGCGGCAATGGTTTCATAGCCGAGCTCGTTGCCGTTGGCTCGTGCCTCTGCAAAAAAGGAGGTCTCGACCACGCGCTCGCCGCGAGGATGCTTGACCGCGTCATCGAGATTGCGAACCACAGCCTTGAAGCCTTCGACCGATGCGGCTACTGCCTTGCGCATCTCTTTAATTTCGTATGCATCTTTTACTAAGCGCAATTCAGAAACAAATTCTGCGAGAGCAGCATCATCAAGCGTGACGATGTCTTTCTTGTTCACGCTCCTTAAGAATTCATCGAAGCTACTTAGTGATTTGGTTGGAATGTTTAGCATTGCACTTACTTGCTTCAGCGAAGGACGGGCGCCGACCCAGAATTCGCCAATGGCTGGATTGGCGAAAAATTCATCGGTGTCACGTCCAGCTGTTTCGCGGAAAAACAAAGTTGCTTTGGTGGCTTTGCGTGCGTCGATGACCAACACCGAACCGGGCACGGTGTGGGAGCCCCAACCACTCAAATGCGAGAAGGCGCTGTGAGCGCGAAAGCGATAATCGGTGTCATTGCTGCGCTGCTTGAGGTCTCCCGCGGCAATCACAATTACTTTGCCCTTGAAGGCTTTTGTCACAGCAGCACGACGCTTTGCTGCGAATGGAGCAACTTCAGATTGCTTAGGTAAAGAGTTGTCGCGATTTGCCCAGTTGTCGCCGATGAACTTTAGGAACTGTTTGCTGTGAGGTGTGACCGAACGGTTTGCGCCTCTAGCCGCGAGCTTCTTTGCGTCTTTTGCCATGGCTTCATTCTCGCACCACGAGATTAGGCTGATAGCAATGAAGATCGACCTGCACTCACACAGCACCTGTAGCGATGGCAAGGAATCTGTAAGCACAGTATTCGCCGAGGCCAAGCGAGCCGGGGTAGATGTGCTTGCCCTGACCGATCACGACACAACCCACGGCTGGGCTGAGGCCGCCGTTGCCGCCAAGAATGAGGGCATCGGCTTTGTGCCTGGCATCGAGGTAACCACTCGAGCTCACGTCACTAACCCGGATGGCGAACTACACAAATTCGGCGTTCACATGCTCGCCTACCTGCCAGACCCTGACCACGATGCACTCAAATATGTGCTCGAAGAGTCTGTGATGAGCCGCGAGAAGCGACTTCAGGCAATCGTCGAACTCATCGCCGAGGATTACGGCATCGAATGGCAGGACGTTCTAGACGAACTCGAAGACGGAGCCACGTATGGTCGTCCGGCAATCGCAGATGCACTCATCAAAAAAGGCAAGTTCCAATACCGCAACGAGGTCTTCGCAGAAATTTGGGAACAGAGTAATAAGTACTACGTTCCAAACCGTGGAGTGCCAGACACTATCGACGCGATTCAACTAATCCGTTCAGCTGGCGGAGTGCCTATCATCGCTCATCCACTGGCCAGAGGAAAGCGACCACCCAAAGGCGCAGGTTTTCCAGTTGCGCATTTCGAAGACATGATTGCAGCCGGTCTTGCCGGTTTCGAAGTCGACCACAGAGACGTTGAAGAAGATTCACGTGAATGGTTACGTTCAATGGCAGCCAAGCACGATCTGATTATTACCGGCTCATCCGATTACCACGGCATACATGGCAAGCCGAATCGTCTTGGTGAACACACCACAAGCGAAGAGATGTTGCAGAGAATTTTGGTACAGGGAACCGGTACTAAAGCGTTGCTTTAGTTTCCGGTTTTGCGAGTGCGAGTGCGCTCGCGGTTTTGGCGAGGTGGACGCTTGTGTTCAC
>JBEGSY010000022.1:0-6283 GCA_041179725.1 Actinomycetota bacterium
GATGGATTCACCCTCGTAAACGGTGAAGCTGACACCCTTTACAGCATGCACTTCACGCAGGCCAAGTTTGCGGCCAAACAAACCGCCACCCGCGGTACCACGAGTAGCACGACGACCGCTGGCAAAAACCTTATAAACGATGTGCACATCGTCGACCACAACTACCGGCTTCTGCGGTTTAGACTTCGCGACCATAGCGCTCCTCCGCCTTCCAGAAGAACCACAATCCCACAATTAAAGTGCCGAATGCCCAGGCGATTGCCGAAATCCATAGTTCTGCACTCATCTGATATCCCTCAACCATTGCGCCGCGAGCAAGTGAGATGTAGACGTAAACCGGATTCAACTTGGCTACCTGAAGAGCAATCGGATAGTTAGCCAAAACTTTTTCCATGCTGAAGAAAATTCCGCTGACATAGAAGACGATGCGAGTAACAAACGGAATCAGTTTGTTCAGGTCGGCAACGTGCACCGTCAGTCGTGCGGAAATGGTGGCCAAGCCAAAACCAAACATGATCATCAGGATGACAATCGGGATGATGGCAAACCATGCCCAAGTAATTGCTTGCTGGAAAAGCAGGAGGGTAATTAGCAACAAACCGATTTGTGGCAGCAGAGAGAAAATTTGCTGAATTACGGCGTTAGCTGGAAGCAAGATTCGAGGGAAGCTCAGCGAACGAACCAGACCGAGGTTGCCGGTGACCGCGGTGGCTCCCGAAGCAAAGGCGCCCTGCAAGAAGCTGAACAAAAATACGCCAGTGAATAGGTACGGGATGAAGTTCTCTGGACGGGTTGAGCCAAGCAGCACTCCAAAAATCAAACCGTAAACCGCAGCCTGAATGGTTGGTAGCAACACAATCCACCAGCGACCAAGACGGTTCTTGGCGTTGTTGGCCTGGTTTGTGTATAGCGCCATGATGTAGGCGAAGTCCCTACGCTGCCAGGCGTGCTTTAGATACTCAAAGAATGGCTCGCGGGCGCCGACCCGCTTTAGGCCGTGCTCTCTTGCGTAATCAGCGAGCGACATGCTCAAAGTTTAGCCGAGGGCTATTTAGCCTTGGCTGCAAATGCCTTCTTGATCATGGTGTGGATTTCATCCCAGTTTGGGTGAATCACATTGACCGTTGGCGGCACCAATTCAACAGAAGTAATCCCCTGAGACTTGGCTTTAATAGCTAAATCAACATAGGTGGCTAGCATGCCCGATGGGATGTCGGTCTTGACCAATTTTTGACCGGCACCCGCAATAGCCTGGAATCGAGTCAGCACGTTAGCTGGATCCATCTGCTTCAAGACGGCGGCTTCAACCTCGTGCTGTCGACGCATGCGATCGTAGTCGGTGGTGGTGTGACGTGATCGCGCATACCATAGTGCGTGATATCCATCCATGTGCTGCTGACCGGCTTCGATCCAGCCCTTCACATCGCTGAGATCCTCGCGCTGACCACCGATAGGTAATCGCTGCTGCACATTGATGTCGATTCCACCGAGTGAATCAATCAATTGTGTGAACGCTGCCATGTCTACCAAAACGTAACTCTGAATCTGCAAACCGGTTACGTACTCAACTGCATCGCGAGTTGCTTCGATGCCTGGAGTTGATCCGTGCTTTGCGGCATCCGGATATAGATCGGAGTGATTGTCGGTGACATCTTTGTAAATTGCGTTTATCAAACAATCGACACCGCAGTTCCAACCGTTTGGATAAACGCTTAGCATTGGTGAACCGGATGAGAAGCTCACTCTTTGCAGGTTTCGCGGAATTCCGATATTTACTACATGTCCAGTACTGGCGTCGATGCTTACCACCGAGATGCTGTCCGGGCGAAGACCAAATCGATCGCTACCCGAATCTGCTCCGAGCAACATAATGTTGTATCGCCCATCAGCCGGTGTGGTGAAACCGCTCTGATTGAAAATGTTGCCGATGAAACCGGCGGATACTCCGGCGGTGTTTCCGGCCCAGGAGATTGCGCTGGTACCCAGCACTCCGGCCAGAACAATGCCAGCCAGGGCAATCCAGCGGTCGCGCGAGTACAAGCGATTCATACGAATTAGGCGAAGGGTGTCGAATGCCAATAGCGCAAACAACACCGCGTAAAGCATTAGCAAGAGTGAAAGCACGCCAACCAAAACGGGAATCGTGATGATCCAAACCAACCAGGTCTTATTGATGAGTCCGATTAGCGAACCGAGTAAAAACAAACCCCAGAAACCAAGAGTTGCAGTTACGCCAATGCGAGCAAGTTTGCGATTGCCAGCAACCAGCTGTGCCGAACCTGGCACAACCAAAGTAAGAATGATTAGCCACCAGGCGCGCTTGCGCATTTGCTCTGGAGTGGCACGATCTATATTTCGAAACGGCGAGCGCGAAGGCGCAGGTCTTAGAGTTGCGATTTTAACTTCGCATTCTTTTCGGCAACCTGGTCTTTGAGCGATTCCCCGTAAGCCGATAGTTGCGATGAAAGTTTGTCGTCAAATGCTCCCAGCATTCTGGCCGCCAAGATACCGGCGTTCTTTGCGCCGTTAATAGAAACTGTCGCCACCGGAATTCCGGCAGGCATCTGCACGATAGAAAGAAGTGAGTCCATGCCATCGAGTTTGGCTAGCGCAACGGGTACACCGATTACCGGAAGCGTGGTGACCGATGCCAACATGCCCGGCAGGTGGGCTGCGCCGCCGGCCCCAGCGATGATGACCTTGAAGCCAGCTCCGGCAGCAGCCTTACCCCACTCGATCATTCGTTCTGGAGTGCGGTGAGCCGAAAGCACTTCTACTTCTGCTTCGATGCCGAATTCTTTGAGCACCTGAACTGCGTCGGACATTACCGACCAGTCTGAATCGGAGCCCATGACTACGCCAACTAGCGGGTGATTAGACATTCGAGCTCCTTGCTTTCAAACCTAAATATTAGGCTGACGGCCGCCGCTAACCGCGTAGCAACACTGCAGCAGCGCCTTTTGCTTCGGCTAAAGCGAAGTCCAAATCTTCAGCCACTACCGTGACGTGACCCATCTTGCGCCCCTGGCGCGCACCCTTACCGTAGGTGTGCAGTTTGGCCTGCGGGTGTTGCTTCATTGCCTTTTCGAAGTGTTCAACGAAGGTGTTGTTTTCATCGACGCCAAGCAGATTAACCATTACGGACCATTTACCCTTTGGAGCGGTATCGCCGAGTGGCAGGTTTGCCACCGCACGAAGGTGCTGTTCAAACTGGGAGGTAACCGAACCCTCGATAGAGAAGTGCCCAGAGTTATGTGGGCGCATTGCAAGTTCGTTGATCAGTAGTTCGCCTTCGGCTGTTACAAACATTTCGACTGCCAGCACTCCGGTTACACCTAATCCGTGCGCTACGGTTTCGGCGATTTTTTCTGCGGCTGCAAACATCTCAGCATCGGTGTTCGGTCGAGGAGAAATTACCACTGAGCAAACACCGTTTTCCTGAATGGTCTCGACCAACTCCCAAGTCTTGAATTCACCACTCGGAGTGCGAGCGGAAAGTTGCGCAACCTCTCCGACGAAATCAACTTTCTGCTCGGCAAGCAAGCTACCGCCGAACATATCTATGTTCGCAAACCAGTCTTCGGCATCTGAAGCAGAACGAACTACTCGCACACCTTTGCCGTCGTAACCTCCGATTGGAGTCTTCAAAATTGCAACGCCATTGTTGTGCGAAATAAATTCTTGCAATTCCGCAGCGGTTTTTATTTCTGCCCAGTTTGGCATTGGTAGCTCAAGTTCGCTTAGTCGCTTGCGCATGTGCAACTTGTTTTGCGCAAAAGCTAAAGCCCTAGACGGTGGCTGCACGCTAACTCCGGCTGCCTCTAAAACTCTAAGTACATCGAGTGGCACGTGCTCGTGGTCGAAAGTGATGACATCAACCGAGTCAGCAAAGGCCTGAACGGTTTCGATCTGGTTGTAATCGCCAACCATAGATACGGCGAGCCCGGCAGATGAGCCCTCTGCCTCGGCAAGTACCTTGAAGTCCAACCCCAGATGTATTGCCGGTGGCGTCATCATGCGTGCAAGCTGGCCGCCGCCGATAGCGCCAATCCGAGGGGTTTTCATACCTCTATTGTCGCTTATTTATAGGTGAGCCCGCAGGCTGGCCGCCAGCTTCTTCGGCTGGGGTAACCCCTCGAGCTCTATCGGCTCCCCGACCTGTGGTTGCAGCACAACCTTGCGACCCTTGGCGAAAGTAATTTCACGAATTTCAGCCCAGGCTAAATCGACACTCTTGCCACCGAATAGCCCCCGGCGAATTGTGAGCCTAGAAGTGGTGATGTCCAGGTAGAAACTTAAGTGACGAATGGATGGCACCAGCCAGAAAGCCAAAGCAAATAATCCGCAGAGAATCAAAATTGTGTAATACAACCACTGCTCTACAGTGATGTTACTGAAATAACTTGCTACTGCCGCAGCCAGAAAAAGTGCGGCCATAGGAAACACCAGACCCATCGCACTCTTGCGAATGCGGCCCAGGTATTCCTCAGACTGAAAACTCACCAGTTAATTGTGTCGCAGGTGAACGATATCTCCGACTGAAACTGTAGTGTGTTTTCCATCGTGAGCAACGACTAACCTGCCAAGGTCGTCGATGTCGATTGCCTCACCAAGGATTTCTTTGTCACCCGGCAAAATTACTCGCACCGCCCTACCGATAGTTGCACATGAGTTTTTGATTGCCTGCAACAAATCCGTGCCCGCCAACTCACCGCGACAAGAAATGAAGTCGTCGTAATTACGACGCAGGTGCTTGAGGTATTCAGCGAGCACGGCATCGATGCTGGGTACTGCGATTCCCTCAACAGAAAGTGAACTTGCGGTTTCCACCGGCAGTTGCTCGCGAGATTGAAAAATATTTAGCCCGGTGCCGATCACGACACCAGACAAATCTGGAAGTGCCTCACTCAGCACTCCGGCAACTTTGAAATCACCAATCAGAACATCATTCGGCCACTTGACCATTGCACGCTTTGCGCCACCAAAACTAGAAACCGCATTGGCCAGCGATAAACCCGCGATAAGGGGAAGCCAAGAAAACTGAGTTGCTGCCACCGAGTTTGGCCGAAGCAAAACCGATGCCATCATCGAGCTGCCGGAAGGCGCCTCCCAGCTGCGGCCGGATCGACCTCGACCGGACATCTGTTCGTCGGTGATGAGCACGGAGAAGTCCACCAACTCGGCAGCCTGAGCAATGAGGTCGCTATTGGTGGAGCCGGTGCTGGAAACCCAACGAATCTGGCTGGCCTGGGCGCTGGCAAGAGGAAAGTCCATGGCTACAGGCTAGCGGCTGTGGGTTTTCACAATGAAATTGCCCATTTGCTTGGAGGTTATCTTCAAAAGAATGACCCAATCTTGGGTTTAGAGTTGCCGTTATGACCCACGAAGCCCCAAAGCCTGTCGAAGACTTTTCGACTACAGCCGGCAAGATTCAAGATTTCAAAAACCGCTACTACGAGGCAGTGCATGCCAGTGGCGAAGCGGCGGTAGAGAAGCAGCACGCCAAGGGAAAGCACACTGCTCGCGAGCGCATCGAGATGCTGCTCGATCCAGGGTCATTCGTTGAGCTCGACGAATTTGTTCGTCACCGCTCAACCGCTTTCGGTATGGACAAGAACCGCCCATACGGCGACGCAGTAGTCACCGGTGTTGGAACCATCAACGGCCGACAGGTCGCAATCTTCTCGCAAGACTTCACCATCTTTGGTGGCTCACTAGGCGAGACCGCCGGAAACAAAATCATCAAGGTAATGGACCTAGCCATCGCAACCGGAGTACCAATCATTGGAATGTTGGACTCGGGCGGAGCTCGCATTCAAGAAGGTGTAATCGCACTTGGTAAGTACGGTGAAATCTTTAAGCGCAACACCATGGCATCCGGTGTGATTCCGCAAATCTCAATCATCATGGGCCCGGCCGCCGGTGGAGCTGTTTACTCTCCTGCGCTAACCGACTTTGTGATCATGGTTGATAAAACATCAAACATGTTCGTCACCGGACCGGACGTCATCAAAGCAGTAACCGGCGAAGACGTTGGCATGGAAGAACTCGGTGGTGCTCGCACGCACAACACAACTTCAGGTGTTGCTCACTATCTTGCAGATGATGAAGAAGATGCCATCGACTACGCACGCACACTGCTTAGCTTCCTGCCGGAAAACAATTTGTCTGAGTCGGTTGCCTACGATGCAGAAGGTTCACTCGAAGTCACCGATGAAGATCGCAAGCTCGATGTCATAATTCCTGACTCGCCGAACCAGCCTTACGACATGCACAGCATCAT
>JBEGSY010000023.1:0-5814 GCA_041179725.1 Actinomycetota bacterium
ACAAAAACAAAATCTCACTTCGCGAAGCTCTCGCTTTTGAGTTAGGTTTCGGTCCGAAGATTGCCACCGCCATCCGTGGACTCCACGCGCTTCTCGAAGAGTTCGAAATACAGATTGCCACTGAACCGGTAGACAAGATTTTGCTCGGTGTGCTGAACAAGAGTGGCATGCTCGAAACGTTGCGAAATTCACGCGACCCTCAAGACGAAGCACGAGTTGAAAACCTCGAAGAATTAGTTTCGGTAGCCAAAGACTTCCAACGCAACAATCCCGAAGGTCGGCTACCTGACTTCTTGAACGAAGTTGCACTGGTAGCAGCCGCCGATGAAATCGACGACGAATCTGGAACCGTTTCGCTAATGACTTTGCATACCGCAAAGGGACTCGAGTATGACGCAGTGTTCTTGACCGGAATCGAAGAGTCCCTGCTGCCACACAAGATGGCATTCATCGTTCCTGGCGGCCTCGCCGAAGAACGCAGACTTTTCTATGTGGGTATCACTCGCGCAAAAAAGAAGTTGCACCTTTCACTGGCAATGCAGCGCACCACCTTTGGCGAGAGCGAAAGTTCAATCCCGAGCCGCTTCCTCGCCGAAATTCCAGACTCGCTGATCGATTGGCGAGAATCGGGCGTCAGCCGCAGTATCGGTTCGAGCTTCAGCAATGAACCAATCAAGCGCGATAAGCCACGCACCGAATGGAAGGGCGCCATCAGCTCTGTTCGCGACAACGGCGACCTAACCCTGGCCGCCGGCGATCTAATCGAGCACGCCGACTTCGGTCGCGGCAAGGTGCTCGAGGTATCCGGCGAGCCACCGCGCCAGACCGCGGAAATCCGCTTTGACAATGGCTCTAAGAAGCGCCTGCTGGTCAAAGTCGCCCCGATTACCAAGCTCTAAAAGCCGTCTAGAATTGGCAGGTTACGTCAATTCGAACGGAAAATCACAGTGGATTTATTTGAGTATCAGGCGCGCGATATGTTCGAGCGTCACGGAGTTCCAGTACTTCAGGGACTAACCGCAGACACCCCAGAAGAAGCAGAAGCAGCAGCAGCCAAAATTGGTGGCGTTGTTGTAGTCAAGGCACAGGTTAAGACCGGTGGCCGTGGCAAAGCAGGCGGTGTGAAAGTTGCTAAGTCTCCAGCGGAAGCTAGAGAGGCAGCAGAAAAGATTCTTGGATTAGACATCAAGGGCCACGTTGTAAAGCGCGTGATGATTGCCCAGGGTGCATCAATTGACAAAGAGTTTTACTTCAGTGTTTTGCTAGACCGATCAAACCGTACCTTCCTTTCGCTTTGCAGCGTTGAGGGTGGAATGGAAATCGAGCAGCTTGCCGAAGAGCGCCCAGAGGCACTGGCAAAAGTTCCAGTAGACGCATCAAAGGGAATCGACAAGGCAGTTGCATTGGACATCGCTCGTAAGGGTGGTTTCGGTGACGACCTAGCCGAGAAAGTTGCCGACGTATTCGTAACTCTTTACAAGGTGTTCGTTGAAGAAGACGCAACCTTGGTTGAGGTAAACCCACTTGTGCTAACCACCGACGGCAAGATTCTTGCACTCGATGGAAAGGTATCGCTAGACGAGAACGCTGAGTTCCGTCACAAGCGTGAAGACCTAGAGCGCGACGACCTGGATCCACTAGAGGCAAAGGCTAAGGCCATGGACCTCAACTACGTGAAGCTTGACGGTCAGGTTGGAATCATCGGAAACGGTGCCGGTCTAGTGATGTCAACTCTTGACGTGGTTGCATACGCGGGAGAGAAGCACGGCAAGGTTCGTCCGGCTAACTTCCTAGACATCGGTGGTGGAGCTTCAGCTGAAGTTATGGCCGCTGGTCTAGACGTAATCCTTGGTGACCCACAGGTGAAGAGCGTTTTCGTAAACGTATTTGGTGGAATCACCGCCTGTGACGCAGTGGCAAACGGAATCGTGGGTGCGCTAAACACCCTGGGTTCAACCGCTACCAAGCCGCTAGTTGTTCGCCTTGACGGAAACAACGTAAACGAGGGTCGTCGCATTCTTGCCGACTACGCTCACCCTCTTGTAACTGTTGTCGAGACCATGGACGAGGCTGCCGACAAGGCCGCCGAGCTGGCGAACCGCTAAGGAATTATCAAATGGCTATTTTTCTAAACGAAAACTCAAAAATTATCGTTCAGGGTATGACCGGTAGCGAGGGTATGAAGCACACCGAGCGCATGCTCAAGGGTGGATCAAACATCGTTGGTGGAGTTAACCCACGCAAGGCTGGCGAGACTGTTGATGTTGCCGGTAAGTCACTTCCTGTTTTCGGAACCGTTGCAGAAGCTATGGCAGCTACCGGAGCTAACGTCAGCGTTATCTTCGTGCCACCTGCCTTTGCTAAGGCAGCAATCGTTGAAGCAATCGACGCAGAGATTCCTCTAGCGGTTGCTATCACCGAAGGTATCCCAGTGCACGACTCAGCATCGGCTTGGGCATACAACGTGGCCAAGGGACAGAAGACTCGTTTGATTGGTCCAAACTGTCCAGGCATCATTAGCCCGGGTAAGTCGAACGCTGGAATTACTCCAAGCGACATCACCGGAGCTGGGCCAATCGGTTTGGTTTCAAAGTCGGGAACCCTGACTTACCAAATGATGTTCGAACTTCGCGACATCGGAATGTCAACCGCAATCGGAATTGGTGGAGACCCAGTTATCGGAACCACTCACATCGATGCACTTGCAGCATTCCAGGCAGACCCAGAAACCAAGGCAATCGTTTTGATCGGTGAGATTGGTGGTGACTCTGAGGAGAAAGCAGCTGCTTACATCAAGGAGCACGTAACCAAGCCAGTGGTTGCATACGTTGCCGGATTCACCGCTCCTGAAGGTAAGACCATGGGTCACGCCGGTGCAATCGTTTCAGGTTCAGCCGGTACCGCACAAGCGAAGAAGGAAGCTTTCGAAGCTGTTGGCGTTCTAGTCGGCAAGACTCCGAGCGAAACCGCTTCGCTAATGCGCAAGGTAGTCCAGAGCCTCTAAAGGATTCCGGGGGTGAATCGCAGGCTTACCTTCGCGATTGGTGCCATTCAGGCACTGAGCGCGGTGGCTATTGGTATCGGTGCAATTGCCGTGCCGCTTTCGATTCTCTGGATCTTCGAGCAAGACGCACAGACCGGATGGTTGGTTGCCTTTAGAACCGCAGCCGACCTCTGGTTACTGTCGCAGGGCACACCGATTGATGTTGCCGCTGGCAAATTTCTAACGCTAGACGTACCCGCCTTTGCCATCACTTTGATTCCACTGGCCTACAGCATCGTGCTCGGTTGGCTCGCGGTTCGCATCGGGAGACGATTCTCTGGAGCGCCGGAAATCTGGCCTGCATGGTTGGCCGCGCTCGCGGTTTACGCAGCACTGGCATTTGGAGTAACTCGTGCGGCAGAGTTTGAGACTGCAACTCCAAATCAAATTCTCGGCGTCGTTTGCCCAACGCTGTTTTTTGCATTCTTCATGACGGTTGGAGCAGTGGTTGGCGATCCGCGTGCGGTTTATGGGGCATCAAAATCTGCACAGGCGCCCGAGCGACGAGCAATCAAAGAATTTTTTGCTTCCAGTTTTGAAAAATTTCCTTGGGTAATTCGAGTGGTCTGGTCACCAGCATTACGAGCCGGCACCGGAATCGTGTTAGCGCTACTTGTTGTATCGGCAACACTGATTGCACTGCTGCTCGCTTTCAACTGGATTAATGTCATTACTTTCTATGAAAGTGTTCACGCAACCTGGCTTGGCGGATTTGCTCTAACAGTCGGACAGATTGCGCTGCTGCCTAACTTTGTGATTTACGGGGTGGCATGGCTAACCGGAGTTGGATTCTCAATCGGTGCCGGTTCACTCATTTCTCCTTTGGGTAGCGCGGCAGGACCACTTCCGACCATTCCGATTCTGTCGATTCTCCCGCAGGGAGAGTTGGGCTTCGGAATGATTGCAATCGTTGTGCCACTGGTTCTCGCATTTTTGGCGACGCTGGCCATCCGTAATCACGCAGAGGACGTTCGATTCGAATTTGCCACTCCATTGGCATCCGCGCTCACACTTGGATTATCGATTGCATTCGTA
Source organism: Actinomycetota bacterium (assembly GCA_041179725.1). GTDB lineage: Bacteria > Actinomycetota > Actinomycetes > Actinomycetales > Microbacteriaceae > Rhodoluna. The sequence goes on from JBEGSY010000023.1 coordinate 4,079, forward strand.
GCCTCAGCTGAGCTAGCCATTCTGGCTTGGCTGGCATCTGGCGGGTTCGGCCCAGGTCGCTTGGCGGTCAATGGTGTAAATCCGTTGATGATTTTTGCGGTCAGTTTTGTTGAGGTGGCGGCCGTTTCGGTATTGGCATCTTTCTATAGCGCACGCCCTGATGCCGCCGACCACCCGCTGCTTAGCCTTAACCGCAAGAAGTAAACTAGACGGGTGCTGTCGGTAGTAGTCCTCATTTCTGGCGGAGGTTCTAACCTCCGAGCACTTCTCGACGCCGCCGATAACCCACTGTTTGGAGCCCGCATCCTTGCGGTTGGCGCGGACAATCCAGCCGACGGACTTGCCCACGCTGAGCACTACGGAATACCTACCTTTGTGGTGTCACCAAACGCTTTCTCAACCCGTGAAGAGTGGGCGGCGATGCTGCTGGAGCACGTTGAATTCTTCAAGCCGGATCTAGTTGTACTAGCCGGTTTCATGCGAATCCTGCCACCTAACTTTGTGCAGGCGCTCACCCCGAACCTAATCAACACCCACCCATCTTTGCTTCCAGATTTCCCTGGTGCTCACGCAGTGCGCGATGCCATCAACGCTGGTGCAACAAAGACAGGTGTAACAATTCACGTGGTCGACAATGGCGTAGACACCGGACCAAAAATTGCGCAGCGCGAAGTGGCTATCACTCCGGAAGATTCCGAAGCTGAACTTCATGAACGCATTAAAGTTGTCGAACGCGAACTGCTGGTTGCCACAGTCAAGCAAATCGCTGAGAAACAAATCAAACTCAACGAAATCTAAAGAGGGAATATCTTGGCCGCCATCAATCCGCATCAGCCTGCCGACTACAGACACTTTGATCGCATTGAAATCAAGCGCGCGCTGATTTCAGTTTCTGACAAAACAGGGCTACTCGAATTTGCGAAGGCACTGGTTGCTCACGGTGTTGAAATAATCTCAACCGGTTCCACTGCAAAGACTATTGCCGATGCTGGCTTGCCAGTGAAAGAAGTTGCCGAGGTTACAGGATTTCCTGAAACACTCGATGGTCGCGTAAAAACTTTGCACCCGAGCATTCATGCAGGACTTCTTGCTGACATGCGCTTGATCGCACACGAGGGTCAACTCGATGCGCTCAAGGTGAAGCCATTTCAGCTTGTTGTGGTCAATCTCTACCCATTTGTTCAGACGGTTCAGTCTGGCGCCAAGGGCGACGCTGTGGTTGACCAGATCGACATCGGCGGACCAGCCATGGTTCGTGCCTCAGCCAAGAACCACGCCAACGTCGCCATCGTCACCGACCCTGCTCGCTACGGTGAAATTATTCAGTCGCTTGACCAGGGCGGCACCACGCTGGCTCAGCGCAAGGCGCTGGCTCTAGCCGCCTTCTCGCACACTGCCAAGTACGACACCGCGGTGGCCAACTGGTTTGAGTCTGAACTAAACGCAGACTGGCAGAAGTCTGCTGGCCAGACCGTGGACAACGAGAGCAAGAACCCTGGCTTCACTCCAGAGTTCACCGTTACCGCTCAGCTGTCAGCCGTACTTCGCTATGGCGAAAACTCACATCAGGCGGCCGCACTTTACAAGAGCAAGGGCGACGCCAACCAGGGGATTGCCCAGGCGCGTCAACACGGCGGCAAAGAGATGTCTTACAACAACTACGTGGACGCTGACGCTGCACTGCGTGCGGCTTACGACTTCAGTGAACCAGCGGTTGCCATCATCAAACACGCTAA
>JBEGSY010000024.1:0-4985 GCA_041179725.1 Actinomycetota bacterium
TAACGGCTCCAGCTGTTGGTTTGAGTGTCAACGTAACCACTAAGACTTCATGCGCAGGAACGCTAGGGAACGTTGTGTTGGAACAATCGATTCCTGCCGGGCTCGCTGCGCAGAAATCAGCGATTACGCTTTACGTGGCTTGTAACTAAGAGAACTTAACCATTGGGCTGAGGCCCTTAGCTTTTTCGGCAGCGCCTTTAAGTCCGATGCTTTCCAACCAGTTGCCGAGCATCTGGTATCCACCTTCGGTAAGCACACTCTCCGGGTGAAACTGCACTCCGTAAATTGGTTTGGTTTTGTGCTGCAACGCCATGATGATGCCACCGGCTGTACGCGCAGTAACTTGTAAATCACCTGGCACTGTGCCATCCACTACGGCGAGTGAGTGGTAACGAGTTGCCGTAAATGGCTGCGGAACATTTTTGAAGATCAATGAACCCTCGTGGTGCACCAGCGAAGTTTTTCCGTGCATCAATTCTTCGGCGCTGGTAACAGTTGCGCCTAACGCCTCGGCAATGGCCTGATGTCCCAGGCAAACTCCAAAAATTGGCTGTCCGGTAATCAGAGCCTGCTTCACTGTGGCGATGCTCAATCCGGCGTCGAAAGGAGTGCCTGGCCCTGGACTGATTAGCACGGCATCGTATTTGGCCATCAGTGCTGGAAGTTCCGCCTCGGAGACAACGTCATTACGCAGCACCTCGGTCTCCGCCCCAAGCTGCTGTAGATAGCCGTTCAGGGTGTAGACAAAGCTGTCGTAGTTGTCGAGTACCAGAATCTTTGTCATAAGCCTTAAGCCTAACTTGTAGAATTGTGGCTATGTCAGAGCTAAACAACCAGCCAGAGAAAACTAAGAAGCCTAAGGCTCCAAAGCCAGTAAAGGCTCAGAAGTCAGCTGAAGATGCACCGAACCCAGTTTGGTTCAAGCCAGTAATGTTTGGCTTCATGCTTCTTGGTCTAGCTTGGATCATCACTTACTACGTGACCGAGGCTCAGTACCCTCTGGGTGCAGCTACCGCTCCGCTAAATCTTTCTAACTGGAACATCTTGATCGGCTTCGGAATTGCGATGGTCGGCTTCATGATGACCACCCGCTGGAAGTAATTTCTAAAAAGCCAAAGAAGCTGCGCGAATAAAACTCGCGAAAATCAAAAACGCAACCAATCCAACCAACGCAATTTTTTGCATGTTTTGCTGATTTGGTTTTCTAGTAGCCGCATATATTCCGGCAACCGCTGCACCAATTGCTAACCCACCAATGTGTGCTTGCCATGAGATGCCCGGATTCAAGAAACTAAAAATTAGGTTGATGGCAATCAAGCCCATGAGTTGGCCGGAGCGCTCTCCGATTGCCCGCAACAAAATAAAGTAGGCACCCATCAACCCGTAGATTGCGCCAGACGCTCCCACCACAGTTGCCGCTGGATCACCAAAGTAGGAAACGGCGACTGAACCGCCAAACGCCGAAATCATATACAGCCAGAAGAATCGCGCACGACCAAGCATCGGCTCAAGCACCTGGCCAAAGATGTAGAGCGTGTACATGTTAAACAAAAGATGGATTGGTGACGACCAGTCGTGCAAGAAAGTCGACGTAATTATCTGCCACGGAGCAATGTCCATATAAATTGGCTTGAAGGCTAGATAGCCAATTACCAAACCACCGAACTGTGAGACTTCCAGCAACCACATGATCACGTTGATTGCAATCAACGCGAGAGTCAATTTTGGTCTCAATTCCCTTTGCGCCTTAACGCGCTGGCGGGTTACCTGTTGTTGAGTTCCGCCAGCGTCGTCAGGACACAAGAAACCGACAGACGATTCCACCTGGCACTCTGGGCAGATGTATTTCTCGCAACGCTGACAGCGCACATACGCTTCGCGTTCCGGGTGTCGGTAACAGTTCATTTATTCGACTGAATTAGTCAACCGAAATTGATTCGATGACTACGTCGTCGTGAGGACGATCGCTGTGGTCGGTGGCAACCTTGGCAATCTTGTCGACTACCTGGCGAGATTCTTCGTCGGCTACCTCACCAAAAACGGTGTGCTTACCGTGAAGGTACTGAGTCTCGGTAACGGTTATGAAGAACTGAGAACCGTTGGTTCCTGAGCCATCAAAGTTCTTACCGGCGTTTGCCATTGCCAGCATGTATGGCTCACCAAAGTGGCGGTCTGGGTGTGGCTCGTCGTCGAAGTTGTAACCAGGTCCGCCGCGGCCAGTTCCGGTTGGGTCTCCACCTTGAATCATGAAGCCATCGATGATGCGGTGAAAAATGGTGCCGTTGTAGAAAGGCTTGCCTGTCTTATCGCCAGTGGCAAGATCCACGAAGTTCTTTACGGTCACAGGAGCTTCGTTGCCAAACAAGTTGATCTTGATTGCTCCGTGGTTGGTGTGAATAGTTGCGGTTTGAGTATGAGTCATGCGTCTATTCTCGCATGCCGGCTAGTCCTGATATTCGGCGGTATTCAGCTCTGGCGCTCGCTTGTTGATGGCAACCAACAGCGCCGAAAGGAAGGTGAGTCCGGCAATCACAAAATAAACCGGCTGCACGCCGAACCAGTCGAGAGCGGCACCAACGATCACCATGCTGATCATTGGGCCACCAGTCCAGATGGTCATTTCCAAACTGAAAACTCTGCCGCGCATGTTTGCCGGCACCTTGCGTTGAATCACTGTGTTGAGCAGTGGTCCGAGCGGACCCCAGAATACTCCGAGTAAGAAACCCCAAGTTAACATCAACCAGACCGGAGGCAGGAAGGACATCCCGATTACAGTTCCAGCAACCCCCAACAAACTGATTCGCATAATGTTGCTGAAGCTGAGTTTCTTAGCAAACCATTCGAAGAACAGAGAACTCAACGAGGTTGTTACAGCCATAGCCGAAATCAAAATTCCTAAACCAGTTGGATCTTCAATTTCGCTGAAGTAGCGCGGAAGAATGACCATCTCGGTGGGTAAGTAGATCATTGACAGCGACAAGAAAGCCACCATCAAAATTAAAACCGATGGGGTATTAAACAAGATTCGGAAACCCTGCGTTGCGTAATGAATAAAACCTTTATCTGCAGAATCGTCATGCGCTTCGTGTCGTTCGTGAACGCGAATACACATTGCAATTACGCCAGAAAGCAAAGCGAATGCTGCGATGACATAAAAAGTGTTGTACGCGTTTATCCAAGAAATCAGAATTGCGGCAAGCGCTGGACCGGTAGCGAAACCCACCGCAGCAAGTGACTCGTGAATCGAGTTTGCTCGTTCAAGAGAAATGCCGGCACGTTCAGCGGCATCAGGCACCAAAGCCTTTCGTGCCGATGGACCACCGAAAACCAAAATTGATCGGATTAGTCCAACCACAATCAGCACAGTTAAATCAACGTGCATCAGCAGCGCGGTAATCGGCAAAATGAAACTCGTGACGAACGCCATGAACTCACTGAGATAGACGGATCTGCGTCTACCGATTTTGTCGATGATGGATCCGGCAATTGGTGAAAGCAGTAATCCCGGTATCGAAGTAATCGCAACTACTAATCCGGCACTCGCCGATGAACCGGTCGACTGCAGAGTGAGCCACGGGTAGGTGAGAAAAATCATCGAGCCCGACAAAAATCCGAAGACGCTACTCAGTTCGAGTAGAACGAACGGCAGCAGCGACTTTTTAGCGCTGGTTTTAACGGAGTTGGAGGTCATCTAGGCTCACCGCTGACAAGTAGCGGTAGCCAGCATCCTCAATTACCTTTTGCGCTCCGGTATCGCGGTCAACCACGGTAGCCACAGCCACGATGATCGCCCCGGCCTCTTCGAGTGCCTTGGCCGCGGTTAGCGGAGATCCACCGGTAGTTGAAGTGTCTTCAACCACGATGACGCGCTTGCCCTCAACCGAAGGACCCTCAACCTGACGACCCATGCCGTGAGCCTTAGCAGCCTTGCGAACCACGAAGGCATCTACCTTGCGTCCGCGCGCAGCCGCCTGGTGCAGGATTGCAGTGCCAACCGGGTCAGCGCCCATGGTCAATCCACCGGCTGCATCGAAATCTGTAATTCCGGCTGCATCGAGCATGTCGAGCATTACCTGGCCGATTAGCGGAGCGGCCTCGTGGTGCAGAGTGGCTCTGCGCAAGTCAACGTAGTAGTCAGCCTCCATGCCACTCGAAAGTGTGACGCGTCCGTGAACTACGGCAAGTTCTTTGATTAGTTCTACGAGGCGCGAGTGCTGAGCTGAGGTCATGACTTAATTCTAGGTTGCCTAGTAGTTAAAGTAGACAACTACGCTGGCATGCTGCGGTTGTTTAGTAACAGCCAATCGCGTTGCCGCTTTTCGGTTTCTGCCTGAAATCAATTCACAAGCAGTCCTGGCATTCGCCAGTGCAACCTTTCTTGTAATTCGATCGCTGTAATAGCCAACGCAGGTTGCGGTTTTAGCCGAAGTAAATTTCGAACCCACTGCTGTTAGTCGCTTACTCGAAGCCTCATTCAAAACCCTCGGAATTGTGAATCCCAAACGCAACTTGGCAATCTGATTTGCCTTCACGTTCTCAACGTAAATCAAACTCTCGAATCGAATACTTCCAGATGTAGTGATGAACTCGACATTCACCCAACCCAAAACTTCTTTAGGAATTGAAGCGGTGAGGCTCTTTGGAGTGCGAGTCAAAATGATTGCTTCGACGTTGTTCATCATCACAATCTTTACGGCTTCCATATTGTCTCCGCCAAAGACAACCTTGCCGTCTGAGGTGTCGACCTTCTTTGAAACTTCGATATTCCTTGGAAGATTATTTGGAACAGAAGCAACTGGCTGCGCAGTTGCTGCGACCGGTGCCGATGGAGTTGTTGCAACTGATGCACCAATGCCATTAACCGCGGTGACTCTGAATTGGTAATTAGTGCCCGGTGTTAGTCCGGTAACGGTCGCAGACGTTCCGGTTGAAGCTGTGTGGCTCCAGGTCTGCCAGGTTACCCCGCCATCAGATGAGTACTCGAT
>JBEGSY010000025.1:0-3855 GCA_041179725.1 Actinomycetota bacterium
GCACCCCTGCGCAGCCAAGCGAGTTCCTTCCTCAACAGGTTTTGACGCCTAGCCTCCGTGGCTGCAGCGCTGCGGTCTCGTTCCGCACGCTGCAGGATGTAAGCCGCATAGCCGCCTTCGAATGGGTCGATGATGCCATCGTGTACTTCCCAGGTGAGCGTGCAAATAGCATCCAAGAACCAGCGGTCGTGAGTCACCACGAGTAGACCGCCCTGACTGGCTGGCCAGCGCTGATTCAGGTGTTCCGCAAGCCAGGCCACACCTTCGATATCCAGGTGGTTGGTTGGCTCGTCGAGCATGACGATGTCCCAGTCTTTGGCTAGCAGTGCGGCAAGTGCCACTCTCCTACGCTGCCCACCGGAAAGTTGACCAATTGGCTTTGCCCAGTCCAAATCGTTTAGCAGTCCGCTGATGACATCGCGCACTTTTGGACTGCCGGCCCAGACGTGTTCCGGTGTTTCACCAACCACTGCTTCACCGATTGTCATCGAGTGATCAAGCACATCCGCTTGATCCAATATTCCGATGCGCAGATCACTGCGATGAGTAACGCGACCGCTATCAGCTTCCATACGCTTGGAAAGTAATTTCATAAGCGTTGATTTTCCATCACCGTTGCGACCGACGATACCAATTCGGTCACCCTCGTTAACGCCAATCGTCAAGTTTTTGAAAACTTGTTTGGTTGGAAACTCGAGTGAGATATTTTCTGCACCAAGCAGGTGTGCCATTAGTCGACTAACTCCGCACCTTGTGCCGGACCGCTAACCGATTTCGCGTCGTAGCCGAGTTTTACTAGTTTCTCTGCAATCTCTTTGGCAGCGGCTTCACTGCCGCAAAGTGCAAGCACGCTAGGCCCACTACCGCTGACCATTACTTTTAGCGCGCCGAGTTGGCGAATTGCAATCATGCGCGTTTCTAAATCTGGGCGAAGCGAAAGAGTAGCTTCCTCGAGGTCGTTGTGCATGTGTTCGGCAATGTCGTAAACATTGCCAGATTGCAAAGCTCTGATTAGTTGCTGGTTGATTTGAGGTTCCGGTGTCTGCTTTGGATCTTCTCCACGTTTCTCACGCAGGGCATCAAGGCGCTGATAAACCATTGGGGTTGAAAGGCCTCCCTGGTCGCCAACAATAACCAGGTGCACCGGTTGAACGTTTTCCAGTTGAGTAAGTTGATCGCCTTTTCCGGTGCCAATTGCGGCTCCGCCGGTCAATGCAAATGGCACGTCTGCGCCGAGTTCGGCCGCAAGGCTGTGCATTACCTCAGTGGAAAGCTCGGTGCGGAACATAGCGTCACTCACCAAGAGAGCTGCTGCCGCATCGGCCGAACCGCCACCCATACCGCCGGCAACTGGCACATGCTTGTCGATTCCTAATTGAAGCTTTAGGACATCCGGCATCGAGCTGAGAGCCTTGATCTGCTTGGCTACCTTGACCACCAGGTTGCTCTCATCGGTAGGCACAGCCAGCAGTGCAAATTCATCCAGCGAACCGGAAACCTTTACCGAGTATTCGGTGGAAATTTGACCAATAACGGTCTCGGTTAGATCGACGGCAAGGTAAAGCGATGCCACATCGTGATAGCCATCTTCCTTTAGCGGACCGACCTGGAAAAATAGATTTACTTTGCCCGGTGCAGTTGCCACGGCAATTTGTTCCGGCATCAGCCTGGCATTCAGTGATTCAAATAGTTCGAACCAGAAAACTTCGTAATCCACACCAGTTGAAGTTTCCGGAGCCGCCTCGTGTTCAATCGCAATTCGGTTTACTCCGCCGGCAAGCTTTGTCAGTCGAATTCGGGCACGAGAGTTATCTCTGAAACCGACGACCATTTCGTGTTCGGTGTTGCTCATCAAACGAGGGCTCAGATTTCCAGGCCAGCGATCAACGTCGGTGAGAATCAGTTGCAGTGGACCATTGGCGCAAGCGATGTGTTTGGTAAATGAATACTGAGTGCGAACGTTACTTCGGGCTAAGTCACTCATTTGGCATTCGCAATCTTCACGAAGTCATGAACATCTAGCTGTTCGCCGCGCTTGCTTGGATCAATGCCAGCGCGAATCAAAATCTCCTCGGCTTGTGCGGCGCTTCCCGCCCAATCGGCTAGTGCTTGGCGGAGAGTTTTGCGTCTTTGAGAAAATGCGCCATCAATTACGGCGAAAGTCTTGATTCGAAGTTCTTCTGATCCAAGCGAAACCTCACGCGTGGCAAAGTAAACCAGTGCGCTATCCACATTTGGTACCGGCCAAAAAATATTGCGACCGATATTGCCAGCGAGATTTGCATCGGCATACCAAGCCAGCTTGACACTCGGAGTGCCGTAAACCTTGTTGCCCGGCTGTGCTGCAAGTCGATGTGCTACTTCTGCCTGCACGAGCACTAGGCCAAATTTGAGTGATTCAAACTGCTCCAAGAAGTGCAGCAGCACTGGCACCGAGATGTTGTAGGGCAGGTTAGCCACGAGTGCATCTGGGCTTGCCGGAAGCTCAGTGACCTTCAGAGCATCACCGCGCACCAGCGTGAAGTCGCAACCAGGCGCGCGTTTTGAAACAGTTTGCTCCAGCTCTCCGGCTAACTTTGGGTCGATTTCAACCGCGATAACCTTGTCCGCCTGCTCGAGAAGCCCTAGGGTCAGCGAGCCCAGGCCAGGGCCGATTTCTACTACGGTCTCGCTGCCCTGAAGCTTGGCAGCCGCAACAATACGGCGGATGGTGTTTGGATCTGTGACAAAGTTTTGACCGAGCTTTTTGGTGGGTTGGACATCGAGCTTGGCGGCAAGTTCGCGGATGTCCGCGCCGCCGAGCAGTTCAACCTGATGAGTCATTATTTCCAGCTGCCGTAAACACGTTCGGTGTTGGCTGCAGTTAAGGCAGCAGTTTCGTTGACTGAAAGCTCTAGCTGGTCTGCCATGAAACGCACGGTCACCGGCACTAGATATGGACTGTTGGTCCGTCCACGATATGGTTCCGGAGCCAAGAACGGAGCATCGGTTTCCACCATGATGAGTTCTCGGCGAGCCATTCGAAGTGAATCCCTCAGGTGCTGATTTCGTTTGATGGTGATGTTTCCGGCAAACGACATGTACCAACCGTTTTCGTTACAGACCTCAGCCAAATCGGTGTCACCGGAGTAGCAATGGAAGACAACTTTCTCGGGAGCACCGACTCGCTTTAAAGTTTTGATGACATCATCGTGCGCATCACGATCGTGAATCATCAACGCAATGTCATTTTCTTTCGCGATGCGAATGTGCTCTTCAAAAGAATGCTGTTGCAGTGCAATTGAATTGTCGCCTTCGGTGCGGAAGAAATCTAAACCGGTTTCACCAATCGCACGAACGCGTGGCTGGGTCGCGAGTTCGGCAATTTCGGCAATTGCTGAATCGAGCGCAGAAAGGTTTTGGTAAAGTGGCGCTTCATTTGGGTGCAGCGCAACCGCAGCGAGGACTCGTGAATCCTTGGTTGCCAATTCAGCAGACCACTTTGAACTTTCCAAAGTAACGCCAACCTGAACCACGCCAAGAATTCCTGCCGACTGCGCCTTGTCAAGATTTTCATCCCACGGCATTTGCGGTTTTTCATCGTCGTATTTGAATTCGAGGTGACAGTGATTGTCGTAGGTGCCAACCTCTAATGGTTCTGGAACCGGCGGGTACACGTGACTACTTGGTCTCGTCTTGTTCGATGCGAGGGAATAGCGCTTCGAGCTCGGCAAGTTTGATGCCGGCCTTGAGCTGACCCCAGTTGCCGGCTTCGGCCAGTGGCTGGTCTGCTAGTTCGCCAAGTGAACCAGCGTTGAGGGCGTTCCAGAGTTTGGCTGTGGCCTTCGGAGTGATTGGGTTTAGCAGCACAGCTAG
>JBEGSY010000026.1:0-5964 GCA_041179725.1 Actinomycetota bacterium
AGAAGGTAGTTAAGAAAGCTGCCCCAGCAAAGAAGAAGCCAGCTGCTAAGAAGGCTGCTCCTAAGAAGGCAACTGCTGCTAAGAAGCCAGCTGCTAAGAAGGCTGTAGCAAAGAAGGCTGCTCCTAAGAAGGCAACTGCTGCTAAGAAGCCAGCTGCAAAGAAGGCTGCTCCTAAGAAGACTGCTGCTCGCAAGCCAGCTGCTAAGAAGACTGCTGCTAAGAAGCCAGTAGCTCGCAAGACTGCTGCTCGCAAGCCAGCTGCTCGTCGCACTGCAAAGAAGTAAATTCTTCTAATAAAAAAATCCCGCCGATTCGTCGGCGGGATTTTTTTATTTATTTCAATGTAGGTTGAACTCGATGAGAAAACGCCGCGAATCCTTCGGGGTTGCCTTCAACCGTCTTTGGCTTGCCAGCCTTGCCAGCAATGTTGCCGACGGATTGTTCAAGACGGCCGTGCCACTCCTGGCCGCAGTGCTCACCAGGGATCCAGTTCTCATTGCCTCACTTGGCGCCGTGGTCATGCTTCCCTGGTTGCTCTTTGCAATTCCAATCGGCACAGTGGTTGACCGAGTAGACCGCAAGAGTGCTTTGGCCTTTGCGAATGCGGTGCGTGTGGGGGCGGGAGCCGTGCTTTCTGCGGCAATCATCGGCGGCTGGGTTAGTTTCTGGCTCCTGTGCCTTGTAGCGTTTGTGATTGGCATTGCCGAAGTTCTTTATGACACCACTGCCCAGGCTCTGGTTCCCACACTTCTTGAACCAAAACACTTGGAGAGAGCCAATTCGCGACTGGAAGTTGGTGGGCTGATTCTGGGGGAGATGATAGGCACGCCACTCAGTGGAGTTTTATTCGTTGCGGCAGTCGCTATTCCATTTGTTGCGGGCAATGTTGGCATTCTGATTGCGTTTGTTCTAGTTCTAATGATTGCTGGCAGCCACAAGTCAACTCGCGATCAATCGAGTCAGAAAACCACGACGATGCTTGCCGACATGAAGTTTGGCATTAGATATCTATACGAGAACAAGACTCTGTTGAAAATTGTGCTTTTCACGACGTTAGCTGGTTTTTGGTTCAGTGCGACTGGCTCAACAATCGTGCTCTTTCTTTTGGACACCTTGAATGTGCCGGCAGCATTCTTTGGTCTTGTGATGGTAGCGAATGCCGTCGGATCGATTTTTGGTGGAATATTCGCACCCAAGTTGTCTGCCAAATTTGGTCGGATGAACATCATGGCCATTGGATTAGTCGCCAGTGGACTCTGTGCATTAGCGGCAGGTTTCGCTGGGCAGATTTGGATCTGGATCATATTTCAGGTGCTCGACGGCGCCGCAATCACCTTGTGGAACATTTTGCTCATGAGCACCTATCACCAAATCATTCCGAATGAGTTGTTTGGTCGCATTCACGGCACGCGAAGGACTTTGGTTTGGGGCGTCATGCCAATCGGAGCGATTGTTGGGGGATTGCTGGCCAAGATTGATTTGAGAGCACCGATGATTGTTGGTGGTGCTTTGGTAACCGTCATTGCGCTTTTAGGTGTGCCATTCATTCGAAGTCTTTCGAATTTAGTTAACGAGAAACTACCCAGCGAGCAGCAGAGTCAAGAGTAGGGTGCTGAAACTTAAATCCGGTGGCTAAGAGTTTGTCGGCAGAAAGTTTTTGAGAGCAGATCAGCAGTTCGTCAGCCCCTTCACCAAATGCCAGACGAAGCGCAAACGAAGGAACCGGAACAATTGTGGGGCGACGCATCTCTTTCCCCAGTGCAGCAATTAGTTGCTTGCAGGTTGCCGGTTCTGGAGCGGTTAGGTTGAACGCTCCACTGGCCGACTTTGTGTCGATTAGGTGGAGGATTGCCGCTGCTTCATCTGGTAGTGAAATCCAAGCCCACCACTGATTGCCAGGGCCAAGCGGTCCGGCAAGTCCAAGCTTTAGCAAGGGCATGAGTCGACCTAGAGCACCCTTTTTTCGCGACATCACCATCGTGGTTCGAACCAATACCACTCGCACTTTTTTGGGTGCAGTGAGCGCCGCTTGTTCCCATGCGTTCGCCAGATCAGAAAGAAAGCCCGTGCCCTTGGCATCTGTTTCTACTTTGTTTTCATTGAGCGTGTCTCCGTAAAAACCACTGGCGCTGCCTGAAATCAAAACACTCGGCTTTACCTTTACTTCGTCCATAGCTTGCACCAGCAACTGAGTGGCTCGCACACGGGACCAAACAAGTTCATGTTTGTATTTCTTGGTCCACGGCAATTTGCCCGTGGTTGCGCCTGCAAGATTTACTACAGCGTCGATGCCAACCATAGTTTCCGGTTGGATATAGCCACGATCTGGGTGCCATTCTCGTTCGCTATCGCTTTGTGGTGCGCGCCGCACCATTGTGACGACTTCATCGCCACGAGCCTTAAGTTGACGAATTACTTCACTTCCGATTAATCCGGTGGCTCCGGTAACTAGAACTCGCATGATTAGTCGAAATCGTCCGGGTTATTGCTGGCACGTGTTCCGGTTTCCATTGTCGCGATATTCTCCATGTCAGCGTTGTCCAATTCGAAATCGAAGACGTTCAGGTTCTCGGCTAGACGATCAGGGTTTGAAGATTTTGGAATTACCAGATTGCCAATTTGCAAATGCCAGCGGATGACAACTTGCGCAGCAGACTTTCCTTGCTTGGTAGCTATATCGGTGAGTACCGGATTGTCAAGAATCTTTGCGCGCCCAAGAGGCGCCCAAGCTTCGGTCGCAATGTTGTGTTTGGTGTTGAAAGCTCGCAGCTCTGGCTGCTGAAAAGTGGGATTGAGTTCAACCTGATTGATTGCTGGAACTACATTAGCTTTCTCAAGCAGGGTCTCAAGGTGGTGAATGTTGAAGTTAGCTAATCCGATACCGCGTACTTTCCCGGTCTCGAGTAATTCTTCGAATGCCCGCCAGGTTTCAACGAATTTGTTTTGCTTTGGTGCTGGCCAGTGAATCATCAGCATGTCGACGTATCCGATGTTCAATCGGTCCAGACTCTCTTGCGCCGCCTCTTTGGCTTCGTGGTAACCCTGACGGTCGTTCCAAACTTTGGTGGTCACATAAATGTCATCACGCTCAATGCCACTTCGTCGTATGGCAGCGCCAACCTCTTGTTCGTTGTCGTAAAGCGCGGCTGTGTCGATGCGTCGATAGCCCAGTTCTAGTGCTGTGCCAACCAACTGCACGGCGATGTCCTGGTTTACTTTGTAAACACCTAGTCCAAGCTGGGGAATTATTTGACCGTTGTTAAGTGTGATGCTCAGAGACATTTACTTTCCTTCAAACGGTCCGATTAGGGCGTTCCATTCGGTAATTACGGTTTCTTCTACGACGCCGGCAATCTGAAATGGATCTTGATCGAGTAAACCGCTCAGTGCCTCAAAATCTTCCGATCTCCAGACTAAAAGGGCGGCCAAAGGGCCTGGCTTGACCAATGGGCCGCTTGCCAGCAAATTTCCCAGGTCTAGCTGGTCCTTTAGCCAGGCACGGTGTTCGGCCCGCAGTGCGTCTTGAGTCTCTTTGTCGTCGTTATAGAAGTAGTTGACCGCATAGACCGTCATTTCGCCTCCTGGGCTCTAGTTTTGCTTTTTAGGCATCGTGTCTAAGCCAATCAGAGACACGATAAGACCGAGGACGGCAAAACCAATCGCCGCCAACAAACCGCTCTGTGGACTTAGGTTGTCGATCAGGTAGCCAACCACCACTGCAGCACCGGCGTAACCGAGTAGCTGTCCGGTGTTGAGCCAGCCGTAAGCCTCGAGGGCGTCTGCCTCTTTGGTTGATCGTGAAATCATCGCATTTACTGTTCCAAGTAGTGGGGCAACTGCGTATCCGCCAATGAACCAGCAAAACGCAAGCCAAATTGCATTTGAGGGGTCGACAAAGGCGAGGGAATAACCAATTATCGCGAGAGCAAATAGTGCAGGCACTGCCCATTTTCCAGGGGTGCGGTGACCGAGTGTCAAACCACCGATGATGGAACCAATCGAGAACACCGCAATTACTACACCGGCCATAGTTTTATCGAGAAGTGCAACCGTCGGAATTTCCATACCAGCAAAACTTGCCACCAAAACTGTTCCAAGCAGAACCATGACAATGACCGTTTTGTTTTTCATCACGTGACCGATTTGTTTCTGGGTCGGTTCAATAACGGTTCCGGTGACATTCTTGTCAGAAAGAAACAGCACTATTCCCACCAGCTGAATAACCGCCATTAGAACCATTGTGAACTCGGTGCTGATTTGTGCCACTGCAAATGTTGCAATTACCGGACCCAAAATCCAAATTAGCTCCTGAGACGTGGCATCGAGAGTGAAAATACTCGGACGTAATTCCTCTTTTACTAAACGTGGATAAACAGTTCGAGCCACCGATTGAATTGGTGGTTGAACTAGGCCCAAAAGTGCGGCCAAGAAAATTACCCAAATTTCTGAGAACGAGGTGTATGCAAGTAGTACAAAAGTTGCAATCGAGATCGTCGCACCAGGAATGAAAATCCGCATGATGCCAAATTTTCCAACTAGGCGACCAAGCAGCGGTCCGCTGATTGCGCTGGCGATAGTCTCCGCGCCGAGGGCTAAGCCCGCCAAAGCGTAGGAATCAAATATTTTCTCCACGTGCATAACTAGCGCAAGTACTGTCATGCCGTATGGGAATCGCGCCAGTAGCTGTGCCGCCACTACGCGCATGAGTCCGGCGCTGCGCCAGAGGTCTAAATAAATCTTCATCGCCTAAATCCAACTAGGTATCCACATGTGAAGGTACCAGTACCAATAAGGTGTCCAGGTTCCTAGCCAAATATTCAGGAAGAAAAGGCTAAATGCCAGAGCACCAAAGGCTAGGGCGGCATAGCCGCCCAAAAGCTTTTGCTTTTGTCCTGGGCTATTTCGCCAAATCCAAGCCATGGCATAGACCAACGCAATCACCATGAACGGTTCGAAAGCGATCACGTAGAACTGGAAAACGGTGCGCTGCAAGTACAGCATCCAAGGCAGGTATCCGGCGGCTACCCCGAGCAGGATGAATCCAGATGCTTTGTCGCGTCGTGCAATAAACAGGTAAAGCAAGAACATAACTGCTGCTAGCGCAGGTAGCCAAATTACTGGATTGCCCAGTGCTGTGATGGCCGAAGAACAACCACTTTCAACGGCGCAACCGTTTGCACCGTTGTCGTATCCCTGATAAAAGAAAGATGTTGGACGAGTTAGGAACAACCAGGTCAATGGGTTCGATTGGTAACTGTGCGGAGTTCGCAGACCAACGTGAAAGTTGTACGCCTCAACGTGGTAATGCCATAGCGATTGCAGTGAGGTTGGCATCCAGGCGAGAATTCCAGTCCACGCGTTACCTGCTTGGTCGGCCCAACTGCGATCGTAACCTTCTGATGTGTTCAACCATCCAGTCCAAGAAATCAGGTAAACCAAGAATGCTGTTGGCACCAACATTACAAATTTTGCCAAAGCTTGTTTCGTGAGTAGCAACAAATCGATCTGACCGTCGATGAAATCAAGTTCACTAACTACAACGTAAATTCCGACTGCTGCAAGAAAGTAAAGACCGCTCCACTTAACCGCTGTTGCTGCACCTAGAGACAAGCCGGCCGCGATGAGCCATGGTCTTTGCCAGATTGCGCCGAAATCTCGTTCTCGATCAAGCACCAAAAACCAAAAGGCCAAAAGTACAAAAAACATCAGGATGCCATCGAGCAAACCGGTGCGACCCATCACGATCGATAGACCATCGATGGCAAATAGGAAGCCGGCTAGGGCCGACCAAACGGTCGATTCGGTGAGCTTGCGCATCAGCAGCATTACAAGTGCCACAGCGCCGATGCTCAAAATAGCAACGCTGAATCGCCAACCCATCGGATTGCCTGGGCCAAATAGCCACATACCACCAGCGATGATCCATTTGCCAAGCGGTGGATGGACTACGAAAGAGCCGGTATC
>JBEGSY010000027.1:0-19859 GCA_041179725.1 Actinomycetota bacterium
AGCGAAGAGATGTTGCAGAGAATTTTGGTACAGGGAACCGGTACTAAAGCGTTGCTTTAGTTTCCGGTTTTGCGAGTGCGAGTGCGCTCGCGGTTTTGGCGAGGTGGACGCTTGTGTTCACCAGTTCCGTGGGTTTCAGACTTTTCACCGTTCGACTTGTGAGGCTTGTCGCCGCCCTTCCTGCGATTGCGGTCTGAGCGAGGGTTCTTTCCGTCCTGGTGGTTGCGAGAGCTCTGACCGCCAGGTGCCTTTGGCTGTGCGGTAGATGCGCGCAGGCGGCCCTTGGTGCCGGCAGGAATCTGTAGGTCTTCAAAGAGGTGAGCGCTGCTCGAGTAGGTTTCGGTTGGTTCTGGTTGTCCGAATTCGAGTGCCTCGTTGATGTGCTTCCAACGGGTTAGGTCTTCCCAGTCGACAAAGGTGACTGCGATTCCGGTGCGGCCAGCGCGACCGGTGCGGCCAACGCGGTGCAGGAATGCTTTTTCGTCTTCAGGAACTGTGTAGTTGATTACGTGAGTGACGTCGTCGACATCGATGCCTCGGGCTGCAACTTCGGTGGAAACCAGAATGTCTTTTTTGCCAGAGCGGAATGCTGCCATTGAGCGTTCGCGTGCTTCTTGCGACATGTCGCCGTGAAGTGCGCAGGCGTTGAATCCGCGATCGATAAGTTCTTCAGAAACTTTTGATGCTTGGCGCTTGGTCTTGCAGAAAATTACGGTCTTGCCGCGACCTTCAGCTTGAAGAATGCGACCAACCACTTCATCTTTGTCGAGTGCGTGAGCACGGTAGATGAATTGTTTGATGTCGGCTTTGGTGTGACCTTCGTCTGGTTCGTTGGCACGAATGTGAATTGGCCGGTTTTGGTATTTGCGAGCCATGGTGACAATTGCGCCAGGCATGGTTGCCGAGAACAACATTGTTTGGCGGCCGTCTGGTGTGTAAGCAAAAAGTTTTTCGACGTCAGGAAGGAATCCGAGGTCGAGCATTTCGTCTGCCTCATCGAGCACCATGAAGCGAATGTTGCTTAGGTCGAGAAGTTTTTGTTTGCTGAGGTCGATAAGTCGACCAGGGGTGCCAACCAGAATCTGCGCGCCGGCTTCGATCTCGGCAACCTGACCTTCGTAAGACTTGCCGCCATAGATGGCAGCCACTTTGGTTGAGCGGTTGCTGGTGGCTAGCTTGAGGTCTTCGGCCACCTGGATGCAAAGCTCACGGGTTGGCACTACAACGAGTGCCTTGGCGCCAGGCTCAGGGTCGAGTCCGAGGCTCTGGATCAGCGGAAGGCCGAAGCCGAAGGTTTTACCGGTACCGGTCTTGGCCTGGCCGATGACATCCTGGCCGGTGAGCGCCACGGGTATGGCCTGCTCCTGGATAGGGAAGGGCTGGGTAATGCCCTTTGTTTCTAAGGCGTCAGCGATATCTTGGTCGATGCCCAATTCGCGAAAAGTCAAGGATTCTCCTAAAAGCACAGAGTGTGCTCCTCATAGCCTACCCGCCTGCGGTTTTGGCGGGCAGGTATCCTTGAAACCATGTTCGACTGGATCAAGCGCCTACTGCCACGCGTGAATAAGTTCACGTTGCCGGCACGCGAAGATCGAGCGGCTCGTAACACCGAGAAGGTGAACCTCAAGCCATACACTCCGGAGCCTAAGAAGTTCCTCGGACAGTTGGCATACCTGCAGCTTTCACAGTTTGAGATTCTGACCAACGAACTCAAATACGCACCGACCACCCAATACAAGGCACAACTTTCTGAGGCTGCGGCGAAGTGCTTCGAGCAGTACCGTGCCGTGGCAAAGTTGCTGGCTGCGCAGGCAGTCGACCCAACCGACGCAATGGACCCATACGTTGAGCGCATCGAAACTTTCCACTCTCGTCTTGCCGGCATGGATTTCTTCGAAGCGATTATTAAGACTTACCTGGTCAGTGGTTTATTGAATGACTTTTACACGCGACTATCAATTGGCTTGGATGCCACCACTCGCGCATCAATCGAAAAGATTTTGAGTGACAAGACGCTCGAGAAGTATTCCACCAAGGTGCTGCTCGAATCTATGGAACAAGACCCTCAGCTGTCTTCGCGTCTTGCGCTTTGGGGTCGTCGAATCATGGGTGATGTATTGCTAGAGCTTCGAGCCACCTTTGACAATCGCAAACTTGCCGGAGTGGCAAAGAGCGGGAAGTTGACTCCGGAGCAGGAACGCGAAGTTAACCTTCAGGCGTATTCAAAACTTGAGCCGTTGATTAGCGAATTGATTGCTGCTCACTCGGTGCGCATGGACGCACTAGGACTGACTGCTTAGTTGCTTATTTAGAACGCAGGGCTTCGAGGCGCTTCGGGCCAAACCACAATGCGACTGGCATTGCCAACATCACGATGATCCAAATCCAGCCCTCGGTGTGAGGCATGCCAACCCAGGTCAGGGCGGTCCAGAGGATTGCACCTGCGATGAGGCTAGAAACGGCAGGAACCAGTGAGCCGTACTTTTCGCTCCTGAGACCAACGTACGGAGCGACTAGTCCGAGGATGGCTGCGTAGACAACTAGGAATGCGATTTCCATTAGGCGATAAATCCAACCCGGCGAGATTCCTCTGCGCCAATTTCGAGATAGGCAAGTGATTCGGCAGGGACTACGAACTTGCGTCCCTTATTGTCGCTCAGCGACAGCACCTTGCTGCCACCGGCTAGAGCGTTTGCCACGGTTGCTTCGATTTCGGCTGCAGACTGATCTGACTCAAAGGCCAGCTCACGAGCCGCGTTCTTGATGCCAATTCGGATTTCCATGGCTTCCTTTCGCTCGACCTCTATAGGTTACGACATCTAATGTCGGTGGGGTCGGCTATTCTCTGGCTTGATGAAGAAATCCGGGGCCACAATCACAGGGCAATTCCGCAAGCATGCGGTCGCTGACGACACCCTCGAGCTCGAATTATCCGCCGGGCAGTCGCAGGTTGCTGCACTGCCACTGGGCTCAGTCGCGCTCGCGGTTGGCTGGCCTGGAAGCGGCAAGACCACTGCGCTTAAGGTTTTGTTCTTGCGTTTAGCTAAGCTGCACAAGCCAGAAGATTTATTGGTAATTGCCGCTAACCGCTTTGCCGCATCCAAGTTGCGCGATGAATTGGCACTTGGATACCAAGGAGCAACTCTAGGGCCGCTCGCTCGCTCGCTGAGCTCTATCGCCTTCGCGATTATTCGCCACCACGCCATCGAAACCGGTAGCAAGCTACCCGAGCTGGTTACCGGCGCCGAGCAAGATGCAATTTTGGAAACAATCATGCATCGTGTGGTGCGTGGTGAATTACAAGTTTCCCCGTTGCCGAAACAAATTTCACGAACCTCGCTTGGGCTAAATGGTTTCCGAGCCGAACTACGTGATTTGCTCGCAGTGGTCATCGAGCACTCCATGACACCAGATCAGTTGCGCGCAATTGCTGCTGAAAAGAAAAAGCCGGAGTGGACACTCGCTGCCGATTTGTATGAGCACTATTTGGCCGAGTTGGCCATTACGCCACATCGCTACGATCCTTCCGCATTGTTGGTAGAAGCCGCTCGTTTGCTAGAAAATTTTGATTGGCCAGAACAGCTAGCTGGTGTGCAACAAATTCTTCTTGACGACGCTCAAGAATTAACTCCGGCAGCCGGTTTACTGATTCGCACTTTGTGTAGTCGGGGTGCCGGTTTGGTTATGTTCGGGGATCCTGATGTCACGACTCTTGGTTTCCGCGCTGCCGATCCAGAGATGATGTACGAGCTCGGATTATCGATTGCCGGCGAGCGCAAGTTTGAGCAGATTTACATTTACCCAGCGCATGCCACACATCCCGCTGGAATTGCCGAGGCGATTAGCAGAATCACGCCGCGCATCCCGGTGGCAAAGGCCGGGCCGCAACGCAAGGGAATCACCCCACCGGCCGGTATTGAAGACGAAGATTCCGTAGTCGCCAAGGTGTTCCACCTGCAGCAAGAAGAGTCGGCCTGGCTGGCCAATCAGTTGCGGTTTGCGCACCTTGAAGAGGCGGTGGCCTGGCAAGACATGGCAGTGGTTGCCCGTTCGGTAGATGAGCTCGAAGAACTAGAAAACGCTCTGGCTGCAGAGTCGGTTCCGGTTCGCATCATTGGAGCGCGCACTGCTCTGCGCGATGAATTTGGTTCGGCAAGTTACCTGAAGCTTTTGAAGCAGGTGCTTTCGAAGGATGCGGTTAGTTACGAAACCGCCATTGATCTTTTCACATCGCCAATTTCCGGTTTTGATGCCGTCACTCTTCGTCGACTACGTCGCAGTTTGCGCAGTCAGGAAGTTCAAGCCGGAGGAGTGCGCACCAGTCAAGATTTGCTTGCGGAGTTGTTTCTCGCGCCAGGTTCCGCCGCCACCATTGAAACCGTCGAGGGTAAACGTGCGCAAAAACTGGTCGAACTATTTTTTGAGCTTCGTGAGTTAGCAGCCCAACCGGAAACTACTGTGCAAGATTTACTTTGGCACGCATGGTCGAATAGTGCTCCATCAAAAATCTGGCCTAAGCAGGCACTTGGTGCCGATGAAGTTGCACTTCAGATTTCGCGAAATTTGGATTCCGTAGTTGCACTCTTTGGTGCGGCAGTTCGATACGTAGAGCGCAATCCGCTCGGCAGTGCCATCGAATTTGTTGAACAGCAACTGTCTTTGAAGTTGCCAGAAGACAGTCTCGGTTTCTCCGGCAACGCGCAACACAGTGTTTCGCTGTTGACGCCAGCCGGATTGATCGGCCGCCGATTCAAAGTGCTGGCACTTGCTCACATGCAAGAAGGAATTTGGCCAAACCTGCGTCCGCGCTCTTCGCTACTGGGTGCTCAGTTGCTTGGCGTTTACGCACAAAACCCTTCGGCAGATTTATCCGCGCAACTTCGTTCCGAACTACCTTCCGAGTTGCGCATGCTCTACAAAGCAGTTGGTGCTGCCACTGAAAAACTGTTGGTTTCGGCAATCGATACCGAAGAAGAACAGGTTTCCCAATTTGTTCGAGCAATCGCCGGGAGGGTTGTCGAAGCTGAGGAATACACCCAGGATCGACTTACTTTGCGCGGACTGGTTGGGAGCCTTCGCCGCAACTTGATTCAGGCTAAGACCGAGGGTGAGCGCACTGCCATTGCCATGCATCTGGCCCGTTTGGCCAATGAGGGCGTGCCGGGGGCACACCCGGATTCTTGGTACGGCCTGCTTGAGCCATCCACTACTGAACCTTTAGCCGAGCTAGGGCTTGCCGCTGATGATCCAAACCGTTTGGTGCTGCATCCATCCGAGTTGGATAACTTCTTGCGCTGCCCACTGCACTGGTTCATCTCCGCTCATGGCGGTAGTGATCAAAACTTCAAAACTCGCGTTGGAACTTTGATGCACGAGGTACTCGAAACCGCAACAACCTTGAGCGAAGAATCGTTCTGGGGCATCGTTGACTCGAAGTGGCACACCGTTGAGTTCGAATCTGATTGGCAAGAGGCTGCCGAAAAACGTCGAGTGCAGAAAATGATTAGCAAGCTGCTGGGTTATCTCACTTCGTTTGAAACCGCTGGAGGGCGAGTGATTGGTCGCGAGGTTGGTTTCAACCTCGAGGTAGCCGGGGCACACGTTCGCGGAACTGTCGACCGCATTGAGATTTATCCAAACGGCGACATCGTGATTGCCGATTTGAAGACTTCAAAGCACGCCATCAAGAAAGACGTCGAGACCAATCCGCAGCTTGGTGTTTATCAACTTGCGGCACTCAATGAACGCTTTGAAGATATTCCTGAATTGCAGAGTGACCCGAAACTTGCCGGAGCGGTGCTGCTGGAGATTGGCACTAAGGAAGAACAAGTGGTGGCCACTCAGGAATCACTCAAAACCAACCATGACCTTCGAGCCGCACTGGACCTTCAACTTCAGCAAATCACCGAAGGCATGCTCATGACCGAGCAAAACTTCACCGCGAACATCACCGACCACTGTCATGCCGAATACAGTTTCGGTTCGTGTTCACTACACCTGATTGAGCAGGTGAGTTATGGCCGGTAACAAGTACAGTGCACAAGAAATTGCTGAGGCAATTGGCAAGAAGCACACGCTAACCCCCGAGCAGGTGGCGGCAGTTGAGCAAGCTTCAGTAACCTCTCCTTCGCTGGTGGTTGCTGGTGCAGGCAGTGGCAAGACAGAACTCATGTCGATCCGCGTACCTTGGCTGGTTGCCAATGGTTACGCGCTACCGGAGCAAATTCTTGGCCTCACCTTTACCCGAAAGGCTGCTGCCGAGCTGGGTAAGCGAGTATTCGATTCACTGATTGCATTGCGCGACCATGGAAAGTACTGGCCGTTCAAGGATGAAGCAGGCAATCCGATTCAGGATTTCACTCCTCCGAACATCAGCACCTACAACTCGTATGCCAACAGCATCTTCCGCGATTATGCATTGCAACTTGGTTATGAAGCCGATGCCATCCAGTTAACCGAGGCCACTGCGTTTCAATTTGCCAAGAATTTCTTGAACAAACGCGGCACCGAATTAGCTCCGGAACTTGCCGAATTCGATTTCACGACAGCAACATTGGTCGACAAAGTGATTCGATTGGCGGCTGCCATGAACGACAACGTCATCGCTCCAGGTCAAGTTGAAAGTTATCTTGAGCAGGCATTCGAACATCTTGAGACGCTTCCTAAAAAAGACGGTGAAGCGTTTAGCAGCTACAACGGCTACCACCTCGAGCTAATGAATAAGTTCAAAGAAACGGCGTTGATTGCAAAATTGGCAAGTGAGTTCTTGGCAGCAAAGTTGCGAGAGGGTCGAATCGACTACTCGGATCAAGTAGCACTTGCTGCTAAGGCCGTTCGTGAAATTCCCGAGGTAGTAGAGCGTGAACGCTCCAACTACACGCAGATTTTGCTCGATGAATACCAAGACACTTCGTATTTGCAAACGCAAATGCTAAGCGGACTATTCAAAGACTCTGCGGTATTCGCGGTTGGCGATCCAAACCAATCCATCTATGGTTGGCGCGGTGCAAGCGCATCGAACCTGTCGGAGTTTGCCCGCGACTTTAGCTCGACACCGGTAACGCAGTATCAATTGAGCACGTCATGGCGTAACCCACGTCAGGTGCTTGAGCTGGCTAATGTTTTGGCAGACCCGCTTTCGCAGCCAGCGAGTTATTTGAGTTCGGAACAGAGCGCAATCGTTTCTTCGCTAGAGGTGGTCACTTTGCAGCCGGCCGATTTTGCCGGCGCCGGAGTAATTGACATGGCATTCGAGCAAGACATGCATGCGGAAGCCAAGCGAGTAGCCAAGTGGTTTGCTGAAAAACTAGCCAAGCCGGGGGAACAGACCGCCGCTCTGTTGTTGCGTAGGCGAGCCAACATCAAGTTGTTTATGGCTGCGTTGCAAGCGGAAGATCTCGAGGTCGAGGTGGTTGGCCTTGGTGGGCTTCTCGAAATGCCGGAGATTGCTGACATTAAATGTGCGTTATCGGTAATGGTTCGCCCAGACTCCGGTACCGAATTGATTCGCTTGCTCACCGGCGCCCGCTGGCGCATTGGAGCCAAGGACATTGATGGTTTGTACCGCTATGCACGTTGGCTCGGAAGTAGCAATAAAGAATTAAGAACCGCTGAAGGTCGAGCAGACGAATCTGCAGTTTCGATTGTCGATGCTTTGGATCGTTTGGCATCGCCGCACGCTGATCACAAGATTTCGATTAGTGACGAAGGATTAGCGCGTATGCAGGATGCAGCGCGCACATTCCGAGCGATGCGCGAACGTCTAGGGCTTCCACTCACCGAGTTAGTGCGTGCGATTGCCAGTGAGCTTTGGATCGACATCGAGTTGATGGCCAACCCATCGCGTAAGCATCCGCTAATTCATATCAACGAATTTGTTTCGGTAGTATCTGGATTCCTGGCAGGCAACAATGCCCCAACGGTTTCGAATCTTCTCGACTACCTTGAGTACGCGGCCGAAAAGGAAAGCCTCGAAGCCCCTCGTGCCAAGGCGCAGAGCAAAGTTATTCAAATTCTCACCGTCCATGGTGCCAAGGGGTTGGAGTGGGATTACGTTGCAATTCCAAACCTCGTGGAAAACGACTTCCCATCAAAGCCCCGTTCATTCAACGGCTGGCTGGAGAGTGGGCAACTCCCATACGCTCTTCGTGGCGATGCCAAGACCCTTCCACACTTCGATGTGCTGGCTCACGGTTCGCAGATTGCGATAAATAAGGCTCAGGACTTCTTCAAAAAAGAGCAGGTGCGCGAAATGCTTGGCAGCGAAGAGCGTCGCCTGATTTACGTTGCAATCACTCGACCTAAACAGGAATTGCTACTCACCGGAAGCTACTGGAAGCCGGGAGTCAAGAATGCTGCCGAGCCTTCTCGATTCCTGCTGGAATGCATGGCAACCGCGGTTGAAATGAATGGCCATATTCCTGAACGCATATCAGATGTCCAGGTGATTCAGGCTGAAGTTGACCAGTGGCCAAAGAAGCCATTTGAAGATTCTCGAAAGCAAAAGATTGAACTGGGCAAGCAAGCATTTGAAAATGTTGATCCCGATGGTTCAGTGCTTCGCGATTCAGCAACTTCGAAACTCATTGATCGCTTGCTACTCGAGCGCGATGTGAAAAACGAACAAGCAAAGTCGGTGGACTTTGGAATTCGAGTTTCAGCATCCAACTTCAAGGCTTACCTGGATGAACTAGATGAGCTGGCCGGTAGTGTGCTTCGACCGATACCGCAACAGCCTTATGCAGCTTCGCGCATGGGAAACCTTTTCCACGCCTGGGTGGAAAAGCGCTTTGCACCGAGTGGGTTGCTTTTTGATGATGAGTTCGACGAACTTGAAGACGCCGATGACTTTATCGCAATCGAAACCCTGCAGCAGAATTATGAGAATTCTCGATTTGCGAAGCTGAAGCCGATTTCGGTTGAGCAGGAGATTCAGTTGACTATTGGCACGAATACTTTCGTGTGCAAAATGGATGCCATCTATGCCGATGGCGACGGTGTGCAAATTGTTGACTGGAAAACCAACAATCCACCCACCGACGAAAAAGATCTGTATCGCCGTTCGCTGCAGTTGGCGCTTTATCGCTTGGCATACTCCGAGTACACGGGTATGCCTATCGAAAAGGTAAAGGCCTCATTCTTCTTTGTTGGAGTAAGCGAAGAGCTCACGCCAAACGCACTACTTGGACGCGAAGCGATTCTGGCGGAATGGCAAAAGGTTTTGGATCAGTTGATCTAGACCAGTTTGATTAAAACAAGTCGTCGCGCTGAGTCGGAATCGGTTTGGTGCTGTCATCCACTTCATCGGTCTCATCCAGCGACCACGACTGTGAAGCCACAGTTACAGTTTCAATCTCTTCGACCTCAACGGATTCACTAATAAAAACTGGAGCCACTGGAGTTTGGACTCGAGTCAGTGGAATGAGTTCTCCAGCCGTTGCTAGTTCGGCTAGGTCCTGCAACATCTGCACTGCGTCTTCGACCACTGCGGCGTCTCGGCGGGTGTATCCGTGCAGAAGCCACTTGGCTAGTTCAAGTTCGCTGTAAAGCGTGGCTCGCAGAGCAATGTTTGTATCGGCTCCGCTGCGAGCGAGTTGGTAGTTCAGCAACACGGCATCGATCAGTTCTTGATCGCCGCCTGGAATGAGCCAAGCAAAGTCGAGAGCCGGGTCGTTGATCTGAAGATTCTTCCAATCGATCACGCCAGAGATGTTCTGATCCTGCTCCAGCATCGCATCGCCGCTAAGTGCTCCGTGAATCACAACAGGCTGGTAACGGAATAGAGAAACATCTTCGAGTGCCTGCTCCCAGCGAGAGAGTAGCACTGCAGGAACTTTTCCGGTTTGCGCAGCTCGATCAAGTTCTGAAACACGTGCACGAATGTTTTCGGCAGGCGAAAATTCTGGAAGGCCAGCGGACTGAACTAATTCAAGCGGGAGGCCGTGGATTCCCGCAATCGCTCGCGAGATTGAGTGACTCAGGTTACTGGCTGGGGTGACTCGCGACGCATCGATTTTGTTTCCATAAACAAACTTGAAAATCATTACGCGATTGCCAACTGAATCGCGGGTTTCACCAATTGGTTTAGGGATTTCAAAGCCAAGACGCGTGCCGAAAGAGCTCAGACTCTTGATTACCTTAAGTTCCAGTTCGAGCTCGGTGCCGGCGGCTGGGCTGTTGGGCATGCGAACGATGTAGTGTTCACCGGCTTCGTCGGTGATTACTGCTGCGTCAAAGTTTCCGGTGCCGTCGCCGCTAAGCGCGGTCGCTCGCTTGATGACCAGACCCGGTACTGCGGCCGATGCCAGCGCGGCTAAAATTAGGGGAGATTTGCCCATGCATCAAAGATTAAGCAACAAAGTGGGCTTCCGGCGGCATCGCCACGCATACGAAGGGGTTTTCATGAGTCAACCACTTCATCTTCCTTTGGCTAAATCCGCAATCGATCGTGACTATTTACTGCGTGACGAACCTGAAATCATTTCGCAGTTACTCGATGATCCAGCCACTCGGATCCTTGCGATTCACCGCGGCAAGGTGCTACTAACTGAGCAGGCACTTCGTTTGGCTACTCGTTCGCAGATTACGGCGCCGGAGTTGTTGGTCTATTTGGGTAAAAGTACCGAAGCCAGCGCCGATGAACCAGTTGGAACACCTTTGCTCTTGGCGGTGGTCGGTGAGGAAAATGCCAAAGCGCTTGAACCAAACTTGGATAGTTGGCATGTTTTGCGTCGCAGCGGTTTTGGTTTATCTGCTCGCGATGCCGGAATGTATGTGCAGGCACTTTCGATTGCAAACTGGCATGCTAACAACAAATTCTGTCCGATGTGCGGTGCTGAGACCGAGGTGGCAAAAGCCGGCTGGACGCGTAAATGTCTGAGTGACGACAAAGAACTTTATCCGCGCACCGACCCAGCCGTCATTGTTTCGATGCTCGACGACAACAATCGAATTTTGCTCGGCTCTCAAGGTGCTTGGGAGGAGAATCGTTGGTCAGTACTCGCTGGGTATGTAGAGCCAGGTGAGTCACTCAATGCGAGCGTTGAACGTGAAATGTATGAAGAGGCTGGAGTACGTGTCAGTGACATCGAATATCTCGGCAGTCAAGGTTGGCCTTACCCGCACTCCTTGATGATGGCTTTCACTGCACGCGTTCGCGGTGATCAAAAACATTTGGCAGACGGCGTTGAAATCGCAAAGCTGCGCTGGTTCTCGCGTGAAGATATTGCCAACGAAAAAGATTCAATTCTTTTGCCTGGTCCATTGACCATTGCTCGCGCGATGCTTGAGCACTGGTATGGCGGACCGATTGACGTGGCAAGCCAATGAATCCTGATGTAATTCTTGATGCTCTAGATGAGGAACAGCGCAAAGCTGCTGAATCTTTAGTCGGCCCAACCTGCATTCTGGCAGGCGCCGGTACCGGCAAGACTCGCACTATTACACACCGCATTGCATACGGAATCGCCAAAGGTTATTACTCGGCCAACCGAGTGCTTGCGCTCACCTATACCAATCGAGCAGCTGGGGAGCTTCGAGCTCGACTGCGCAACCTTGGCATTTCTGGCGTTCAGGTAAAGACCTTCCACGCAGCCGCACTAGCGCAACTCGAGCACTTCTGGCCGCAGTTCGCTGGAGTTCCGGCTCCTCAGGTGGTGGAGTCCAAAGCCAAGCTCATCGCCCAAGCGGCCGCCACGCTGTCACTCAAGGTCGACACTGTTGCGGTACGCGAAATGGCCGCCGAAATCGAGTGGCGAAAATATTCGCTGAAGTCCCTTGAGCAGTATGCCGAAGCCGGTAGGCCACGCGTTGCCGGCTTAACGCTGGAACAAAACCTTGCAATTCAAGAAGCATACGAAGCCGCCAAAATCAAAGCGCAGAAATTGGACTGGGAAGATGTCTTGATTCTCACGGTCGGCCTCCTGCGCGCGGAACCGCTTGCACTTTCCCATGTGCAGCAGCGCTATCGATTTTTCACTGTCGATGAGTATCAAGACATTTCTCCGTTGCAACACGAATTGCTTGATCTCTGGCTTGGCGAGCACAACGATCTTTGTGTTGTCGGTGATCCAAACCAGACCATTTACTCTTTCACCGGTGCGAGCAGTGGGTATCTCTATAACTTTGAGTCAAGATACGCGGATGCAAACGTTTTTGAACTCACTCAGAATTACCGGTCTTCAAAACAAATCGTCACAGCTGCAAACCGTGTAGTTGTCGATTCCGGAAAAATCTCACCATTGCGGGCTATCAGCGAAATGGGAAATCCGGTTCAGGTTTTGCCGTTCCCAACGCAGCAGGATGAAGTCAAAAGTATTGCGAATGAGATTAAGTACCAACTCGAGTCTGGAATTAGGCCGAGTGATATCGCGGTGCTATATCGAGTGAACGGTCAATCTGAAAGCATCGAAGCAGCACTATCAGCACTGGGAATCGAGTATCAACTACGCGGGGGAGAACGATTCTTCAATCGCCCAGAGGTGCAGCGAGCAATGACCGCGATTAGGGCCGAGGCCAATTCGGCATCGCGTCCTGACAAGAGCACCTTCGAACTTGTGAGCGACATTTGTCGCAGCCTCGGTTGGACCTCGCGAGAGCCAGATCACTCCGGGCCTGAACGCGAGCGCTGGGATTCACTTAATGCTCTGCTCGCCATGGTCGATGAATTACCAGAAGGCGCATCCATCGAGGACTTCGCGACGGAATTGGATGAGCGCAAACACTCACAGCACGAACCACTAAAGGATTCGGTGACTCTTTCTACTATTCACGCAGCAAAGGGCTTGGAGTGGTCATCGGTCTTTGTCATAGGCCTTACCGAAGGCTATCTACCGATTGTTTACGCAGCTAAACCCGAGGAAATCGCCGAAGAAAAACGCCTGTTTTACGTTGCGATTACCAGAGCCAAGCGCAACCTAGTGCTCAGTTGGGCAAAGAGTGATGGCCGCACTAGGGAACCGAGTCGGTTTCTATCCCTGCTGGCATAGGCAATTACTGGAAAAATCCCACCGGAACTCGCTAACCGTTCCACTGCTGATGTTGAGTCGATAACCGACTCGGTTGCGATCATTCACCGTAAAGCTGGCAAGCTCATCGACGGTGTCTAGGGTCCGTTGGCACGCAATAGCTGCAGCGAAGAGTCGGCTAGTGGAATCGTCAAACTTTTGTTCACTAAATAACAATTGCGACGCAATCTCGGGCCAAGCCGGGTCCTTAGATATTTGCTGTTCGTGAAAACAGGTGAGGCAAGGTGTCTTTCCTGTTTCAATTACCGGGCTAATTGTTACGCCATCCTGATCGAAAATAATCGCGATATGCGGGGTCGATGTGTTGAGCCAATGTTTGTAACTACTAGGTGGTAGTACTAAATTGCCAATCAAGATGGCGAAATCATATTCGTCTGATTGAGTAAAGCCGGTTTCGCCTATTCCGGAGTTTGCCAGTGCATCAGTAATTAGTTTTCCGCAATTTTGTTGCTCTGATAAAAATATTGTTCGAGTCTGCCGCTGTGCAATTATCGATTCACCGGAGTGATTGTAAGTAGCCTGCGCTCTGCAAATTTCGGCAAAGTTTCTTTTGACAAACTCCTCATCGACCTGGGGAAAGGTAACTTCCATGAGTGTCGGTTTCACCAAGTCGATAATTTCCTGCGGATTGGATATGGCCAGATTGCCAGCGGCTTCTTTTACGTAGGTGTTCGGCATTCCCTTATAGAGCATTTGAATCAATCGTTCTTGGGCTCTGGTCAAATCTTTGAATCTAGGGGCGCCTGCATCTAGTCCAATTTGTAATTCTGTCGGCGAGCGCCAAACCGGAAATTTTGATGGGTTGATTCGTAGCACCATGGAAAGCAGTTTGGTGTCTAAGCAACTACTGCACCGAACTAATCCACAGTTTTACTGGTCGCCGAGTAATTTGCGTAGTTCTCTGTCCATGTCGTCATCGCCGGTTGAATCGCTTCCCAGTCTGTCAATTAGCAACGCCGGGTTCTCAATTTCCGCTGCGGTTGGCAATAGGTCCGGGTGGTTCCAAATGGCGTCGCGCTTGCTGTTACCTAGACGGTGGCCAAGCTCTTTCCAGAGTTGTCCCGCCTCGCGCAGCTTACGCGGGCGCAGTTCTAGGCCAACCAGGGTGCCGAAGGTTTTCTCGGCTGGACCGCCGCTGGCGCGACGACGACGAACCGCTTCGCCGATGGCAATGCTCTTGGGGAGTAGCTGGGTGGCCTGGTCAGTTACGGCATCGACCCAACCTTCGATTAGCGCCAACATGGTCTCGATGCTTTCAAGTGCCTTTGATTGCTCCGGAGTGCGAGCCGCAATAAATGCTCCCTCGCGAAGTGCAGCTTGGATTTCTTCGGTATTGGAAGGATCAAAGTCTCTTGCGATTTCCTGGACGATGTCATTGTCAATTTTGATTCCGGCTGCGTAGTTGGTGATTTGGTTTATGACGTGTTCGCGCAACCATTTACTGTGCTTGAAAAGACGAGCATGTGCCAGTTCTCGAACAGCTAGATAGATGTAAACCTGATCACTTTCGACATCAAGGTCATTCACATAAGCTTCGAGATTTTGCGGAATAAATGCCGCACGTTGTTCTGGGAAAATTGGAAGGCCAATGTCACCGCCGCTGATTACCTCGGATGACAGTTTCCCCAGCGATTGCCCGAGTTGCATCGCAAAT
This sequence comes from Actinomycetota bacterium, assembly GCA_041179725.1. GTDB lineage: Bacteria > Actinomycetota > Actinomycetes > Actinomycetales > Microbacteriaceae > Rhodoluna. The sequence goes on from JBEGSY010000027.1 coordinate 14,680, forward strand.
AAAGCACCACCAAGTGATTTCATCATCTCCGAAGCATTGCCAAGCATCCCGGTCATTTCCTCGGGAGCGTTCTGCTGCAAATTTTCACTTAGAGCTTCACCCATACGATTTGCCACGGGAGATGCAAGGTCTTGAAATAACGGAAGTGCATCCTGCACCCAGAGCTCTCGTGACAGAAATTTAGGTTCGATGGCTAGTTCTGCAATATCAGTTGCCTGATTTAGCCAAAGTGTTCCAATACCTAGAGCATCGTTGATTGATTTTCGAGCATTCTCGGATATCGGCTGCGAATTCTGGGCTGCGAGTGCACGGGCCTGGTCTGCGGCAACCTTCCAGTTGACCCCGCCAGATTTGCCGAGTGCGCTCTGCAGTTGGTTGATTAATTCGGCCAGCACCCGAGGGTCCTTTGGCAACCCCGCTGCTTCGGCCAATTTTTCGGCATCGATGCCCTGAGCACCTTTTTCGAGGAAATCGCGCAGGAATTTCTGGAAGTCCTCGGGGTTAATACCCTCGGGGCCAGTCTGTTCGTCTTCGCTCATGGTTTCTCCTAGGGCTAACGCTAATAGGCTTGTCTGTGAAAGGTGGCTATGACTTTGTTTCAAGACGGCTCCAAGCCAAATGAGAGCCCTCGCCGCCGTTCCGGTTTAGCGCTGATTTCCACTGCGGTCGTGCTCGGTGGCTTGGCCCTTGCGCTTTTGCCGGCTCCGTACGTGATTGAGCGACCAGGCCCAGCATTTAACGTGCTCGGAAACGACCAGGGTAAAAAAGTTATCACCATCACTGGCGCTGAAACTTTCGCAACCAATGGGGAATTAGATTTGCTCACCGTGAGTCTGGTTGGTAATCGCGAGCAGACTCCATCTTGGCCAGAAATTTTCGGCGCTTGGTTAGATCCGGCTCAAACTGTTACTCCGATGGACGAGGTTTATCCCGCGGGCACCACCGTTGAGGAGAGCGAAGCCGAAAGCGTTGCCATGATGGAGGAGTCACAGCAGAGTGCGATTTATGTGGCACTTACGAAGCTTGGTTACAAAATTCCGCAGCAGATTTATGCGCAGCAGGTAAATAAAAACGCTCCTGCTTCAGGGTTGATTGTGGCTGGTGATTTTTTCGAAACGGTAAACGGCAAGAAACCTGCCAACTACGAAGATCTAATTTCAATGGTGAACAATTATGACGGGGAGACTCCGCTCAAGTTCACGGTGCTAAGAAAGTCAGAGCGCAAAACCTTCGAGATTTCGCCAAAGAAAGATAAAGATGGCCAATATCGAATTGGCGTTTTTATCGGAACCAAGTACGAATTTCCAGTAAACGTGAAACTCGAATTGAGTGACGTAGGTGGGCCTAGTGGCGGAATGATTTTTGCCCTCGGAATTTACGATGCATTGACTAAAGGTGCGTTGACGGGCGGTGCTCACATTGCCGGCACCGGAACCATTGATCCCGATGGAACCATTGGGCCAATTGGCGGAATTAGACAAAAGCTTTATGCGGCGCAACTGGCAGGAGCCAAGTATTTCCTTGCCCCAGCCGAAAACTGTAACGAAGTAAGCGGTCATGTTCCTGCAGGTTTGCAAGTGCTCCGCGTTGAAGTTTTTGACGATGCGTTGAAGGCAGTAACCGCAATTGGTCAAAAAACAGATTTATCAAAACTTGAAACCTGTGTCAGTAACTAGGAGAAACAAATGAGCCAAACTAAGAAGAATATTTCACCGGTGAGAGTAGCACTTGCCATCATTGTCGCGATTGCAGCCGCGTTGCTCTTTGCTTCTGGACTTTACACAGACTTCTTGTGGTTCGACCAACTTGGCTTTGCCAAGGTGTTCACCACTCAAATCACGGCACAGGCAGTCTCCTTTGTTATCGCATTCCTGGTTTCAGGTTCGGCGGTCTTCTTCTCACTTTTCGCGGCACTCAAGAGTCGCCCAATTTACGCGCGCAACTTTGTTGAGGGAGACCCGCTGGCGGCATTCCGTCAGCTCGCTGAGCAGGTAAGAAAGTCTGCACAGATCTTTTTGCCGCTTGTCGTTGCGGTTATCGCGGGTCTAGCCGCTGGAGCACAGTGGCAGTTGGGTGTGACATTCGTGAATCACACCTACACCGGCACCACCGATGCTCAGTTTGGCTTGGACGTAGGTTTCTACCTATTTGATTTGCCGTTTTACAACTTTGTCACTGGATTCGCATCGACTATTACCTTGCTGTGCCTCGTAATTGCGGTTGTCACTCACTTGGCTTTTGGAAACATTCGATTCAATGGACGTTCAAGCACGGTGGCCAAGCCGGCACGCTTGCAGCTTGCACTGACCGCAGCGGTATTCCTTCTGATTCAGGCGGCCACACTTTGGCTTGACCAGTACGCCACCATGACCAGCAATGCTGGATTGTTCACCGGTGCAACCTATTCGGATGTAAATGCTGCCATTCCAAGTTTTCAAATTCTGGCACTCATCGCTGTTGTGGTAACCATCCTGTTTTTGGTCACTGCGGTGATTGGTCGCTGGCGCTTGGCTTTGGTAGGTACCGGATTAATGGTTGTTTCTTCAATCATTCTCGCCGGCGTATTTCCTTGGGTGGTACAAACTTTTCAAGTTGTACCAAACGAGCGCACACTAGAAGCTGAGTTCATCAAACGCAACATCGATGCAACTCGCATTGCATACGGACTAGACGGCATCGACGACGTTGACTACCAGGCTAAGACCGATGCAGAGGCGGGCGCACTTAGAGCTGACGCTGAGACCACTGCAAACATTCGATTGATTGACCCAACTCTGGTTAGTAGTTCATTCCGTCAGTTGCAGCAGGTGCAGCAGTACTACAACTTCGCTAACCATTTGGATGTCGATCGCTACACGATCAATGGCAAGACTCAGGACACAGTGCTTGCGGTGCGCGAACTTAATCAGTCGGGCTTGGGTGATTCACAGTCTTGGTATAACAACGTGATTGTTTACACCCACGGTTACGGTGTGGTTGCCGCTTACGGTAACCAGAGCTCGGTCGATGGTCAGCCAGTGTTCTTGCAAAGCGGAATTCCAAATGAGGGTTCGCTCGGCAAATTTGAGCCTCGCATCTATTTCGGTGAACAGTCACCGACCTACTCAATCGTTGGGTCCTCAGCCGGAGGAAAGCGCGAACTCGACTACCCAACCAGCACCGGCGCGACAGCGGAGTCCTATACCTTCAGCGGGAATGGTGGCCCGAAGCTTAACAACTTCGTGAACCGTATTGCCTATGCGCTTAAGTTCCAGAGTGAGCAGATACTGCTTAGCGATGCCATCAGTAATGACTCTCAGATCCTTTATCAGCGCAACCCACGTGAGCGCGTGCAAGCGGTGGCTCCGTACCTGACTTTGGACGGCGACATCTATCCGGCTGTGGTTGATGGCCGCATTCAGTGGATTGTCGATGGTTACACCACTTCGGCTAACTACCCGTATTCATCGGCGCAAAACCTAAGTCAAGGAATTGCAGACTCAGCGACAGATCACGCGCTGGTGCGTGGCAACATCAACTACATTCGCAACTCGGTCAAGGCCACTGTTGATGCATACGACGGAAGCGTGAAACTTTACGCCTGGGATGAAAAGGATCCAATCCTAAAGACCTGGTCAAAGATTTACCCGAACACCGTCTTGCCAATTTCAAAAATCAGTGGCGACTTGATGAGCCACGTTCGTTACCCGAGCGACTTGTTCAAGGTGCAGCGAAGCGTTTTGGGAAATTACCACGTCAACGATGCAGGTATTTTCTACTCGCAGTCGGATGGCTGGATGACTCCGAACGATCCAACCGGAGCTGCTTCTCGAACTAACGGCAGCACATTGCAGCCGCCTTATTACCTGAGCATGAAGTTGCCTGGACAAGCTGAGACTAACTTCTCGCTTTACACAACTTTCATTCCTCGTTCGACTTCCGAATCAAGTAGAAACGTATTGCGCGGTTACCTGGTTGCGAACAGTGATGCTGGTTCCACGGCAGGTGTTGTGTCGCCGAACTATGGCAAGTTGCACATGCTGACCGTGCCGAAGTCGCTGAACATTCCTGGTCCAGGTTTGGTGCAAAACAATTTCAGCGCAGACAGCGAAGTTTCACGATTGCTCAACATTCTGCGTCAGGGTTCCACCAAGGTGCTCAACGGAAACCTATTGACCCTGCCGGTCGGTGGCGGATTGCTTTATGTTCAGCCGGTTTACATTCAGTCCACCGGTGAGACTTCGTATCCACTGCTCAAGAAAGTGTTGGTTGCTTTCGGAGACAAGATCGCATTCGAAGACACCCTTTCAGGCGCACTAGATGCTCTATTTGGCGGCAATAGTGGAACCTCGACTCCTGAATTGCCATCGGAAGGAACTACCACTCCTGGAACCGACTCGGCCAAGATCAAGGCTCAGTTGGCGGTTGCCAAGCAAGCGCTAGCCGACAAGGCTGCTGCTTTGGCAGCGGGCGACTGGACCGCCTACGGGAAGGCAGACGCCAAGCTCAAGGCAGCGATTGATGCATTGCTTGGGCTAGTCAAATAGTTTGTGGTAATGTTGGAACTTCGCCGCGGGGTGGAGCAGTTCGGTAGCTCGCCGGGCTCATAACCCGGAGGTCGTAGGTTCAAATCCTGCCCCCGCAACTAGAAATACAAACCCAGCAGTCAGAAATGGCTGCTGGGTTTTGTGTTTGTGGATAAATCCTGCGGCTGTCTCAAAGCCGGGCTATTTTTTGCGGATGAAGAAGTTACTAATTGCTTTGGCCATTTTCGCACCGATGTGTTTTGCTCCGGTCTCGGCACATGCTGCATGCACTTCATCAAAAACCAGCGGCAGCGTCAAAGTAGGTTCTACGATTACCAACGGTTCGGTAATCGTTTGCGCATCTACCGGAACGACTTCCACTAAAAGCACGGCGAAAGTAACCACTGTCAAAAAAGTTGTTACCCCAGTCAAAGTTGCTGCGCCACCGCCATGCATCATCAAGGTGCCTAATGCCGCAGCAGCTTACGGACTCTATTTGCCGAGTTGCAGAGTTGTGATTGTCGCACCGGTTTCAAAAGTGACTGCAAAAACTACAGTCGCAACCACTGCCATCAATTCCAATTTGAGCGATCAAGCGGCATTTACTCCGAACCCGATTGGCATCAACGCAAGTCCAAGCGTTGGAGGGGTAGGGCAGGCTTTTTTCTTCTCTGC
>JBEGSY010000028.1:0-15501 GCA_041179725.1 Actinomycetota bacterium
CCAACCTTGCAGTTGTCGCGGTAGATAGCAAGAGCCTTCAAGCCAAGCTTCCAACCCTGGAAGTAGACATCTGCGATTTCCTCGCGAGTTGCCGACTCAGGCATGTTTACGGTCTTTGAGATTGCACCAGATAGGAACGGCTGAACCGCTGCCATCATTCGTACGTGTCCCATAGGCTCGATTGCACGAATACCAACTGCGGTGTCGAAGATTGCGTAGTGTTCCTGCTTTAGACCAGGTGCGTCAACTACGTGGCCGTGCTGGCTGATGTGATCGACGATTGCCTCGATGGTCTCCTGTGAGTAACCCAAACGGTGCAACGCAAACGGAATGGTCTGGTTGACGATCTGCATCGATCCACCGGTTGAGAGCTTCTTGTACTTCACTAGTGAGAAGTCTGGCTCGATACCTGTGGTGTCGCAGTCCATCATGAAACCGATGGTGCCGGTAGGAGCAAGCAATGAAGCCTGTGAGTTGCGCCATCCGTTTTCATTTCCGATCGCAGAGTTGAGTGCCCACTGCTCGGTTGCTGCCTCTAGAACCTTTGCATCGATTTCAGACACGGCGCGAAGCTGAGTGTTTGCTGCTTCGTGCTTGTGCATGATGCGGTCGTGTCCGGCTTTGTTCTTTGAGTAACCTTCGTAAGTTCCTACCACTCCAGCCATTTCAGCTGAACGACGGTATGAAGCACCGGTCATCAACGAAGTGATTGCACCAGCAAGCGCGAAACCTTCTTCGCTGTCATAAGGAACACCGATTGCCATTAGCAAAGCGCCAAGGTTTGCGTAACCGATTCCTAGCTGACGGTAAGCCTTGGTGGTCTCACCAATCGCCTCAGTTGGGAAGTCTGCGAAACAAATCGAGATGTCCATAGCGGTAAAGATCAACTCGGTTGCCTTGGTGAACTTGTCGGTGTCGAATGATCCATCTGGGTTCAAGAACTTCAGAAGGTTCAACGAAGCCAAGTTACAGCTTGAGTTGTCTAAGTGCATGTACTCAGAACATGGGTTCGAAGCAGTGATGCGACCGGTTTCTGGAGTGGTGTGCCAGTCGTTGATGATGTCGTCGTACTGGATACCTGGGTCAGCACATTCCCATGCTGCATCTGCGATCTGCGCGAATAGATCGCGCGCATCGATTTCTTCGATAACTTCACCAGTGGTGCGAGCACGAAGGCCAAACATGCCACCGTTCTCAACCGCCTGCATGAACTCAGCGTTCACACGAACAGAGTTGTTTGCGTTCTGGTACTGAACTGAGTTGATGTCCTTGCCGCCAAGCTCCATGTTGAAGCCAGCATCGCGAAGTACACGGATCTTCTTTTCTTCATGAGCCTTGGTCTCAATGAACTCAACGATGTCTGGGTGGTCAACGTCAAGCACAACCATCTTGGCTGCACGACGAGTTGCTCCACCAGACTTGATGGTTCCTGCAGATGCGTCAGCACCGCGCATGAATGAAACAGGACCTGAAGCCGATCCACCAGAAGACTTAAGTAGTTCCTTTGATGAACGGATGCGTGACAAGTTAAGACCTGCACCTGATCCGCCCTTGAAGATCATTCCCTCTTCGCGGTACCAGTTAAGAATTGAGTCCATTGAGTCATCGACTGACAAGATGAAACATGCAGATACCTGCTGTGGACTCTTGGTTCCAACGTTGAACCAAACTGGCGAGTTGAACGAGAACACCTGGTTCAACAACATGTAGGTAAGTTCGTGCTCGAATACGGTTGCGTCTTCTTCGGTTGCAAAGTAACCGTGCTGACGACCAGCTTCGGTGTAGGTAAGCACCACACGGTTGATTAGCTGACGAAGGCTGTATTCGCGCTCAGGTGTTCCAACCGCACCACGGAAGTACTTGGTGGTAACAATGGTGCTCGCGTTGATGCTCCAGAATTCTGGGAACTCCGCGCCACGCTGCTCAAAGATTGTCTCACCGGTCTGCCAGTTGGTCTGTACTACATCTCGGTACTCCCAGGTGACCTGGTCGTATGGGTGAACACCTGGAGTGGTGTAAATGCGGTTGATGGTAAGTCCCTTACCGGTGCCGCCTGTAGATCCGTTTGATCCACTAAAAGCTGTGTCAGTCACTGCTTTGCCTTCCTAATCTTTTTTTTAATTTCTTGCTTCTGTAGATGATGTTTCTGTTGAAACTGTTTCTGCTCGCTCAATCTTGAGCAATTTAATTGCCGCTTCGAAATCGTCGAGTGATTCCCATCCTTGGTAAACACTCGCGAAACGCATGAATGCCACTTCGTCTAGCTTTCGCAGTGGCTCCAAAATGGCAAGCCCTACTTCGTTAGCGTCAACTGCCGCTGCCCCACTCGCCCTGATGGTTTCTTCAACCGTCTGGGCCAGCATCGCTAGGTCGGCTTCGGTAACCGGACGGCCTTGGCAGGCCTTTCGGACACCGTTCATGATCTTCTCGCGGCTGAAAGCCTCAACTACTCCACTGCGCTTAGTCACCATCAGAGACGCGGTCTCGGTGGTGCTAAAGCGCTGATTACACTCTGGGCATTCACGGCGGCGGCGAATTGAAGCGCCGTCATCAGAGGTTCTAGAGTCAATCACTCGTGAATCGGGGTATCGACAAAATGGACAATGCATGTCTTTCCCCTTCGATTTAGCCCGATTACACGCCGTTTCGAGTAGTTATCCACAGTTTTGGAGGAGTTATCCCCACAACATATGGACATTTTTTTCGTTCCAGCCCCTATATCTTGTGGTTTAAGCCAGAAAGATGCAAATTAAGCAAATAATCGGCGTGTCGAAGAATATTTGAGATTAGCTAGCTGAAACGAGCTTTTACGGCGTCGCCGTGGCCAGGCAAGCCTTCGGCATTAGCGAACGTGTCAATTCGATGAGCGATCTCTTGCAATCCTTCACGTTTGTAAGCAATGACCTGTTGAGCACGCAAGAAGGTGTGCACCCCTAATCCAGCGTTGAAACGCGCCGTCGAGCCGGTTGGCAGAACGTGATTTGAACCTGCCATGTAATCCCCGAGGCTTACCGGTGAAAAGTCACCTAGAAAAATCGCACCCGCGTGCTTTATTGCATTTAGTACCGCGGAGTTGTCTTGCGTCATTATTTCCAAGTGCTCCGTTGCATAGGCATTAGCAACATCGATTGCACGAGAAATGTCCTCAACTAATACCAATGCAGACTGCTGACCGCCTAGAGCATTCTTTACTCGCGCCTGGTGATACGTCTTACTGACAAGTAATTCCAATTCGGCTGTAACCGCCGCAATCAACTCTTCGGAATCAGTCACCAAAACCGATGCTGCTGCGTCGTCATGCTCAGCCTGGGAAATCAAATCGTAGGCAATAAATTTCGCATTTGCAGAAGAGTCAGCCAAAATAAGAATTTCAGTAGTTCCTGCTTCGGAATCAATGCCAATGGTTCCACGCAAAACTCGTTTAGCTGCCGCGACAAAAATATTCCCAGGTCCGGTAACCAAATCAACCGGTGCAAAATCTATTTGCGGAATTCCATATGCGAATGCCGCGATCGCAGCTGGACCACCAACATTGAGAATATTCTTGATACCTAAAATTCCTGCAGTGGCTAAAACAGTCGGGTGGGGTCTTCCGCCAAATTCTTTCTGTCCCGGAGTTGCTACCACGAGTCTTTCCACCCCAGCAACCTTTGCTGGAACAACATTCATAATGACGCTGGAAGGATATATCGCTCGTCCACCTGGAACATATAGACCGACCGACTCAATTGGTTGCCAACGTTGCTGTACCGAAGCACCGCCACCCAAGGGAACCGAATTTCCGAGCGGCAGGGTTGCTCTCGAAACTTTTTCAACTCGCTCAATGCTTTCTTCGATTGCATTTCGAAGTTCAGGGTCTAGCTGATCAACAGCTGTTTTAATTTCCAATTCCGAAACTAGAAGTGGTTCAGGATTAAAACCATCGAATTTCTCGGCAGCGGTAACTATCGCAGGCAGACCTGATTCTGCAATTTCCGAAAGCAGAGGTCGGATCTGCTCTGCCGCCTGCGCAATATCGAGGCTGGCGCGAGGTACGAGCGCGCGTATTCGTTCGGCGGTCAACGACTGTCCGCGCAGGTCTAGAACTCGAATTTGATTACCCAAAATTACCTCTCGATAGGCACAATTCTAGATTGAACCGCCTAGCTCAATAAGGAAAAGGTAACCTTGACCAAGTAAGCGAGGAAGCAAAAAGTGACTTTTGTCAATGAACCAAACCCAACCGAAGCCCTAAGAGCGGTATTTCGCCGACACGCGTCTGGCGTGTCCGTCATAACTATGAACGACCCTGAAGGTGAGCCGGTTGGTTTTACCGCTACATCGATGACATCATTGGGCGCAAACCCACCATTAGCCAGTTTCAATGTGGCAAGTGGTGCTAGTTCTTGGCGAGCCATGAACACGGCTGAATACGTTGCCATTCATACCCTCGGTACAGGCAACCTCGAACTCGCAAAAAAAATGGCTGCGGCTCATGAAAACCGTTTTTTAGGTAGTGATTGGTCACGAGGAGCACACGACCTTCCAATCTTCACAGACACCAGCGCTGTACTAATTGCCAAGGTGCGTGAAATTCACGCGGTTGAATCAAACGCCGTCGTTATCGTCGAAATTCAAGAAGGTTTGATCGGGTCCGAAGTCGATGCTCTCATCTACCACCAGCGTGCCTACAAAGCCACCGGAGCCACCTTCGAATAATGCGTCTCCACCAATAAAGACCTTGGTGCCGAAAATAGATTTCAATTCGGAAATAAGGGCGATATTAAAATTGACACTCGGTTGCAATTTATAGCGAGTCGAAGTGCGCTGTGGTGCAAACAAATTGATAAACACTTCGCTCTCCCCCGGATACGCCTTGAGGGTGCGGTCTAGTTCTTCCAAGTTTCCGCGGGTGGCTTGGTTGTCTCGTAGATTCAAGACCACGGCTTCGCTGTTGCCGTCAGCTGCAGCCTCGATTACTTCGATGCGTTGAGCATTTAGATTCTTAGCGTCATCTCGTTGCGATACGCGCCCTCTGACCATTACAAACTGATCATTCTCCAACACTTTCCCAAATTCACCATATGTTTTACCCATGAGCATGACAGTTAGTTCACTGTCTAAATCTTCGACAGTGACAATCGCGTAGGGATTCCCAGAGTTTCGGGCGACCTTATGTTCGACCGCAGTAACGAGACCAGCGATGGTGAGAACCTGGCCGTCCTGAATGCGATCGTTCTCTTGAAGGTCCGCGAGTGAGATTTCACTGAAGCGCATGATTTGAGACTCACGCCCAGCGAGCGGATGATCACTCACATACAAACCGAGCATCTCGCGTTCAAAGGCTAATTTCTCTCGCTTGGACCATTCGGAACGTTCCGGAATCTGTATTCCGGTTGCTTCGGAATCTTCGAAGAACCCGGCAAATAGATCTACCTGCCCCTGAGCTTCTTTTCGCTTGGTGGCAACCTGCGATTCGACGGCCATCTCATGGATCTCATGTAGCGAGCGTCTCGTGTGGTCCAGGCTGTCAAAGGCGCCAGCCTTGATTAGCGACTCAACGGTTTTACGGTTGCAAACCACCTGCGGAACCTTATTCAAGAAATCATTGAAATTCTTGAAGTCTCCTTTGTCTTGGCGAGTGGCAACGATGGCGTCTACCACGTTATGACCCACATTTCGAATCGCACCGAGTCCAAACCGAATGTCTTCACCGATGGCAGTAAAAGCTTCAAACGATTGATTGACATCTGGAGCCAGCACTTGAATACCCATTTTGCGACATTCAGATAGATAAATCCCTAGCTTGTCCTTCGAATCACCAACACTCGTCAAAAGTGCAGCCATGTACTCGGCAGGATAGTTCGCCTTCAAATATGCGGTCCAGTATGAAACAACACCGTAGGCAGCACTGTGCGCACGGTTGAAAGCGTAGTCAGCAAAAGGTAACAGGGTGTCCCACAAGGCCTTGACCGCAGCGGCTGAATAACCGTTGTCTTTCATGCCTTGCTCAAACTCGTCGTACATCTTGTCGAGTTCTTCTTTTTTCTTTTTACCCATGGCGCGGCGTAAATTATCTGCCTTACCCAAACTAAAACCGGCAGCCTTTTGAGCCGCAGACATAACCTGCTCTTGATAAACAATCAACCCGAAAGTTGGATCGAGGATCTCGGCTAGGGATGTCGAGAGCTCAGGGTGTACCGAATCAATATCTTGCAAGCCATTTTTACGAAGCGCATAGTTGGTATGAGAATTCATACCCATTGGCCCAGGTCGGTACAAAGCGATAGCTGCAGAGATGTGCTCAAACTTAGTAGGTTTCATCAAGCGCAAAAGCGAGCGCATCGCGCCGCCATCGAGCTGGAAAACTCCCTGGGTATCTCCGCGTGAAAGTAACTCGAAAGTCTTTTGATCCGAATTCAAATCTAAATCTTCTAGAACCACGGTTTCACCACGGTTTGCCTTGATGTTGGCAAGTGCATCTTCGAGAACAGTGAGGTTACGGAGTCCTAAAAAGTCCATCTTGAGCAATCCAAGAGCTTCACTGGTTGGTTGGTCGAACTGAGTAATGATTGCGCCGTCATCTTCGCGCTTCATCATTGGCATCACGTCAATGAGCGGCACGGCAGACATAATCACACCGGCAGCGTGAACCGACCACCCTCGCTTCAAACCTTCGAGGCCGCGGGCCAATTCGAATACTTTCGCCGATTCCTCATCGCTTTCGATAATTTCGCGGAATTCAGCACTTTCTTTGTAGCGCTCGTTTTTCTCGCCGTTGATTTCTTTTTCTACAACCTGAGCAAGACTTACGTCTCGCCCCATGATCATTTTTGGCATGGCCTTGGTTAGCTTCTCCCCAACCGAATAAGGCATAGCTAATACTCGTGCGGCATCCTTTAGTGCTTGCTTAGCCTTGATTGTGCTGAAGGTGACAATCTGCGCTACCCGATCGGCACCGTATTTCTCAGTCACGTATTTGATTACCTCGGCGCGACCTCTGTCATCGAAGTCAATATCAATATCAGGCATACTTACGCGGTCAGGATTCAAGAATCGTTCAAAAATTAGGCCATGTTCAATTGGGTCCAAATCGGTGATTCGCAATGCCCAAGCAACAATCGAACCGGCTGCCGAACCACGTCCCGGACCAACACGAACCCCATTGTCTCTGGCCCAAGCAATAAAGTCGGCAACAACAAGAAAGTAACCAGGGAAATTCATATTGGTAATTACGTCAATTTCGTAATTAGCCTGATCTAGATGCGTTTGCGGAACGTTTCCATGGAACCGTTTCGCCAAACCTATGTGAACTTCTTTGGCGAACCATGAAGCCTCAGTCTCACCTTTGGGTACTGGGAACTTTGGCATGAGTTCTTGTTTCTCAAAATTGACGTTACTGCGTTCTGCAATAAGTAACGTGTTATCACAGGCCTCAGGAAAATCAACGAACAGCGCACGCATTTGTGCAGCAGATTTCACATAGAACTCTTGGGAGCTGAGACTGAAGCGTTTTGGTTGAAGCAGGTTGGAGCCGGTCTGCACGCAAAGCAATGCGTCGTGTGGTTCCGAGTCGGTCTGGTGCGTGTAGTGCAAATCATTGCTGGCGAGCAGCGGTATGCCCAACTCTTTGGCTAGACGAAGTAAATCCTTTGTCGCACGGCGCTCGATTTCAATGCCGTGGTCCATTACTTCTACGAAGTAGTTTTCCTTTCCAAAAATGTCCTGCATTTTTGCTGCAGCCTTTTTGGCTTCCTCGTACTGCCCCAGACGCAAACGAGTTTGGATTTCACCAGAGGCACAGCCACTGGTGGCGATTAAACCTTTGCCATATTGCTGCATCAAATCCACATCGATACGCGGTTTGTAGTACATACCATCGGTCCATGACGCCGATGACATCTTGAAAAGATTGTGCATACCCTCGGTGGTTTCACTGAGGATGGTCATGTGCGTATAAGCGCCATTTCCAGAAATGTCATCTTCGCCGCCATCACCCCAACGCACGGGCGTGCGATCTGTTCTGGATGCGCCGGGAGCGACATATGCTTCCAAGCCAATGATTGGCTTGATGCCTTCCTTGGTAGCGGCCTGGTAAAACTCGTACGCTCCATGCATGTTGCCATGATCGGTCATGGCAACCGCTGGCATTTCCTGCTTAGCTACCTCTTTGATCAGTTCCTTGATCTTGGCGGCACCATCGAGCATTGAGTAGTCGGTGTGAACGTGCAGGTGAACGAAATTGTCAGCCATTTCACTCCCCTACTTCGTGTGCTAAGTCTTGATTATTTGGCGGCGCGAACCAGACTAAGCCCTTAAACGGCTCGTAATTGCTCTAACACGGATTTTAAGTCTGTCGGGTATTCACTGGAAAACCGAACTGACTCATCTGTGATCGGGTGCACGAAACTGAGCTCCATAGCGTGCAGCCATTGGCGGGTAATGCCTAACTTCGCAGCGAGCTTTGGATCGGCCCCGTACATCGTGTCGCCAACCAGCGGGTGCTTGAATGCGCTGAAATGCACGCGAATTTGATGAGTTCGGCCGGTCTCGAGAACAATCTCCACAAGAGAAGCTGCGGGGAACGCCTCAACCAATTTGTAATGCGTGATCGAAGGTTTACCCTCATTCATAACGGCAAATTTGAACTCAGCTTTTGGGTGCCGCCCAATTGGTGCATCGATGGTTCCCTCGAAAGGATCTGGATGCCCCTGGACAATAGCGTGGTACACCTTATGTACGACTCTGTCTCGAAACATTTGCTTGAGACGGGAGTACGCGAGCTCGGTCTTGGCAACCATCATCAATCCGCTCGTGCCAACATCAAGGCGCTGCACGATACCCTGACGTTCCTGGGCGCCGGAGGTTGTGACAGCAATACCCCTAGCGAGTAATACGCCCAAAACTGTCGGCCCATCCCAGCCCACAGAGGGATGTGCGGCCACACCGGCAGGCTTATCGATTACCACGAGGTCATGGTCTTGATAAACAATCTTCAGCTCTGGTACTTCAACCGCAACAACTTGCAACGGCGATTCCACAACTGGCAATTGAACTTCTACCAAGGTGTCTGCTGAAACCCTGTCGCTCTTACCGACCACTTTTCCGCCGTGCAGCACTAGGCCACGTTCCGCGTAGTCTGCAATCAACGATCTAGAAATGCCGAGCATTTTCGCAAGTGCGGCATCAACTCGCTCGCCATCCAAACTTGGTGGGACCGGTAGGCGCTTTATCTCGGGCATCAACTCTTAGCTTTACCAATCCTGTCGCCACGCATAACGCGAATTACCGTGATCACCGCAACTATGAAAATGGCAGAATCTGCCAGATTGAAGACTGGAAAGTTGAAAGGAATTTGGATGAAATCGACAACCCAGCCGCGACCGAAACCAGGTTCCCTAGTCAGTCGATCAATCAAGTTTCCAACTACGCCGCCAAGCGCCACTCCGAGCAAAACTGCCCATGACTTGGTTTCAACTTTGCTAGACATCCACAGAAATACCAAAGCTGCGAGAGAAGATATGACCGCAAATACTGCGGTGGCCCCAAAGCCAATCGAAAAAGCGGCAGAGTCATTAAAAACTAAATTGAACTGAATCAATTCACCGAGCATGGGAGACAATTTTCCAGGCTCAAAATTTGCAATTACCAACGCCTTAGAAAGTTGATCTAGAAACACAACTAACGCAGCTAAGCAAACAACAAGAGCTTGTAAAACGTGTCGTTTAGTTTTCAATTAATCTAAACACCGAAAAAATCGCTGGATGAAGTCGAACTACCAGTGCCGAGTTCAAATGCTGAACTCGAATTTTGTGAGCTATTTGGTTTTGATTCAAACTCGAGTTCGGCAAGCTGGCTTTCGATGTAAGTCTTCAACTTGATTCGATATTCTCGTTCGAAAGTTCGCAACTCCAAAATGGTGTGTTCAAGCACGGCGCGTTCTTGCTCGAATTTACTTAGTTCTACTCGCTGTTGCGCCTCTGCCTCACGAATTACGCGAGCTGCAGTGGCGTGACCTTCAGCGATTAGGGCGTCGCGCTTGGAAATACCTTCGCGAACATGATCGTCGTGAAGTTTTCTGGCAAGTTGAAGCAGGTTGTTAGTGCTATTGCTATCGAGCTGCGAAGGATCGCCCACCGCCATCGGGAAGTTGCTTGGCTCCGGCGTGCTTAGTTGTTGCAATGATCCCAGTGTTGGCATCGTCTGGCTAGGGTTTTGCAGCTGATCTGCAAGTCCGGCGCCACTGCGTTGCAATTCGGCAACACGCGACTCTGAGGCCAGAAGGCGCTGACGAAGGTCTTCATTTTCACCGTTGAGTCGACGAAGTTCCACAACGATTTCGTCGAGAAAATCATCGACTTCGTCCTGGTCGTAACCTTCGCGAAACTTGGTTGGCTGAAAGCGCTTGTTGACTACGTCTTCGGGAGTCAGTGGCATAAATACCCCTTTCGCGGATTAGCAGTGTCTAGGTTACCGTAGGCGGCGCCGGTTGAAATTAGCATCTCGTGTGCTTGTGAGTAAGCCTTAGATAAATCGAGTTAGAAGATTCTGGAGTAATCCGATAGCAAAAATTACGATTGTCCAACCAAAATCGAGCGCTACAGCGCCGAATCTCACTGGTTTGATAAATCGCCTCACGAGTTTCAATGGTGGGTCGGTGAGGGTGAATACCAGCTCAACTAAAACCAAAAGCAACCCCTTGGGTTTCCAAGTTGGATTCACTGAGAGCACTAAATCCGCCACCAGACGGGCAATCATCAAGTAAAAGTAAATCTGGAGAGCCCAAAGCAGGGCAATTACCAGAATCGACATGACTTAGTTGTTATGGACGAACTAGTAGATCGTCGGCAACTTCGTCGATTGGCTCTTCGTCGTTGATCAATACGTGTGAAGGTGCCAGCAGGAATACGGTCTGGGTGACACGCTGAAGGTGGCCTTGAAGACCGTGCTGAAGGCCGAGCATGAAGTCGAGCATGCGCTTACCTTCGGCCTCAGTCATCTGATGCATGTTTACGATTACCGAAACACCTTCACGGAAGTGCATAGCCACTTCTCCAGCGTCCTTGTAGGACTTTGGCTCAATGGTGAAGATTTCGCTTGGCTCAGCGCCACGACGTGGACGCAATGCGGTTACACGTGATGCGCCGCGGTCCTGGGTTGCCGCAGTTGGACGCTGCGGTGCAGCTTCTGCTTCGTCTCCAAAGCCAAGCCATCCTGAAACCTGAGAAATTAGTCCAGCCATTTGAGTCTCCTCTTGTTAAACCTTCACCCTCAGGATATGGCTAAAGGTTAGGATTTCCCGTGATTGCAGTGCCAATTCGCAGGTGTGTCGCGCCAAATTCAAGGGCAGCCTCAAAGTCATGTGACATTCCAGCCGATACAAATTTGGCCCGAGGGTACTCGCGCTGCAATTGCAGGCTGCAATTGGCGATGGTCTCAAAATCTATCCGAGGATCACGATCCAGAGCGGCAACCCCCATGACTCCTTGCAGTTCAATACCGGGGACCAAAGCCACTGATTCGGCAAATGCCATCAATTCTTTTGGAGGTATACCCCCGCGTGCTGGATCATCAGTCAAATTCAGCTGAATGAACCCCTTGATGTTGATTGGCGTCTTTACCAGTTCCTTAGCCAAGGCTGAGACTAGAGAGGCCCGATCTATCGAATGCAGGTACTTGGCGTAAGCGAGAACAGATTTCACCTTGTTGCTCTGTAATTGCCCGACAAAGTGCCAAACCATTCCAGGCAATCCAGCCGTTTCCACAGCCTTCGGCGCTGCCTCCTGGTCTCGATTCTCACCAAAATGCCGTTGACCTAAGCCATGAAGCTGCTCTACCAAGAGTGCTGAGTGATTCTTGCTGATCACAATCAGCTCGATATCTGACAGTTCGCGACCATGGGTTTTGGCAGCCTGGGCAATTCGCTCCGTTACGTCTTTATAACGTGACTCTAGAGTCAAGGTTTTACTTCAGGAAGTCGGGGATGTCCAAGTCATCGCCAAAGCCCTCGGTGCGCTTCGGAAACGGAATTACTTCTTCATCAACCAATGTGATCTGAGCTGTTGCAGGGGCAGCCTCTTCAACATTCACAGCAAAAGCGCCTGCCGTTGCCGCAGCTGCGGCAATCGGCAAGTCAAACACCGATGAGATGCTTCCAGCCGGTGCTTCTTCCGCGCCAGTTGAGAATGGGCGACGTTCGATCGGACGCTGCTTCGCTGGGTCGAAACCGGCAGCAACAACGGTGATTCGAATCTCGTCGCCGAGTGTGTCATCGATGGTGGCTCCAAAGATGATGTTGGCCTCAGGACTAACCACTTCGTGCACCAAACGTGCAGCTTCATTGACCTCGTGTAGACCCATGTCAGAAGCACCTTGAACTAGTAGCAGTACGCCGTGTGCGCCGTCAACAGTGGTCTCAAGCAGTGGACTTGAAATAGCGGCTTCGGCTGCTCGGATTGCGCGGTCATCGCCCTTTGCGGTTCCGATTCCCATGAGCGCCGAACCGGCGCCCTGCATCACAGATCGCACATCGGCGAAGTCCACGTTGATCAAACCAGGGGTAACAATCAAGTCGGTGATTCCTTGAACACCTGCACGAAGCACATCGTCGGCAATATTGAAGGCTTCTAACAAACTCAATGATTTGTTGGTGTGCTCGAGTAGTCGCTGGTTCGGCACCACAATAAGGGTGTCTACTTCGGCGCGAAGCGCATCGATACCGGCAGCTGCCTGCTCTGCACGACGCTTTCCTTCAACGTCGAATGGCCGTGTGACCACGCCAACGGTAAGTGCACCAAGTCGCTTTGCAATTTTGGCGACGACAGGAGCCGCACCCGTACCGGTACCTCCACCCTCACCGGCGGTAACAAAAACCATGTCGGCACCCTTAAGCGCCAATTCAATTTCTTCTTCGTGGTCTTCAGCGGCGCGCTTACCTACTGTCGGATCCGCTCCAGCACCAAGGCCTCGAGTGATTTCTCGACCTATGTCGAGCTTTACGTCGGCTTCGCTCATCAACAGCGCCTGAGCATCAGTATTGATTGCAACGAACTCAACGCCGCGCTGACCCTTTTCGATCATGCGATTAAGCGCATTGACACCGCCGCCACCGACTCCAACAACCTTGATGACAGCTAAGTAGTTCTGGTTCAGACCCACGTGTTTCCTCCGACTAAGACGTAGTGATTTCCCACTAGCGCAGTTGAACTACAACCTTAAACCTCAGGATGAGGCTTAAACCCACTGAAATCCTTACTACGCGCCTAGAAACTAAGGCTTAGAGCGAACTTTTTGTCGCATATGCTCAGGCGTGTCTTAGCGATATCTGACCACCGGAGCGCTTGGAGACGAAACATCGTATGTAACGCGATCGGTTTGCTTTTGATTTTTTATTAGCGCTGCCAACACCCTCGACTTGAGTGTCCCCTGCGACGCATCCCCCCAGATGATTAGCTGTGCCGAGTAACCACGAAGTTGCAGACGAACGTCATCTTTGGTTTTCGCATCTATTACTGAGACACGCGGCAATAACTCGGCTGGCAGCGCCAGCAAGACATCGATAGCCAAGGTGAATGCCTTGCTATTTTTGGGATCGTCATTGATTAACACTCTTGGATACTTATCCGAATATTTAGCCGCACCGAGGTTTACCGCAGCTGCATCGAACAACATGCCGGCACCAGCGACATCAACAATCGCAATTGGTTGGCGTTCAGCGATGGCTATATGCAAAGTATGAGGCAACTCACTAATAATCGAGATGCTCTCGATTAACTTAAATTTGTTCAGTTGATTAGCGATTTCATCTTGGCTGACCAAAGCAAGTGGTTTACCAAGATTTGACTTCACCGCAGCCAAAACTGACTTTTCCGATACCTTGTGCAATCCGGTAATTCGTATTTTCTCAACAGCAAGCATTGGCGTAACAAGTGTTGCGAGCACTAGAAGAACAAGAATTACGAAAGAACTCAGAATGGTTAGCCCAATGACTTTCTTCTGACGTGATTGACTTTGAAATCGATGAGTCTGGCTACGAATTTGTTTTATAGTTTCGCGGCCAAGTTTTGGTTTCGCGGTTTTCTTCGAGCTAATTACATTGACGGGAACTTTACGGATGGGAGTGACCTTAGCCACCTTTGGCGCAGGCTTACTTCCTCTTTGCTGAGGCCGCTTCACTTTACTTTTCTAACGCCTGCAGCAGTTCGGGAACCATTCGATAAACATCTCCGCAGCCCATAGTGATAATAAAATCGCCTGTTCTAGCCAAAGATGCCGCTACCGCCGGTGCATCTTCCCAAAGCGGGACGTAATGAACCTGAGAGCTATCGGCAAAAGAATCTGATACCAGTTTCCCAGTAACCCCAGGTTCCGGATCTTCACGCGCAGCATAAATATCGAGCACTACAACTTGATCGCTCGCTGCTAGCGCCTCGGCAAATTGGTCGTGCATCAATCGAGTTCTGCTGTAGAGATGCGGCTGGAAAACGGTTATCAGACGCCCCGCACCCACGACGGCCCTAGCAGCCTTTAGAGCCGCGGCAACCTCGGTCGGATGATGCGCGAAATCGTCGTATACGCGAACTCCACGCTCTTCCCCATGCAACTGGAAGCGACGTTCAGTACCTCGGAAACTTGTGATGCCGTGAAGAGCCTCGTTGGCCTCAAAACCAAGGCCGACCAGTACCGCAAAAGCTCCGGCAGCGTTAATCGCATTGTGTTCGCCAGGAATGGTTAACTCTGCAAAGTATTTACTACCTTCGTAGATCAGTGCGAATGTGACCTCTGCACCGCTGGCGTCCACATCGGTGAGCCGCACCGTTGCATCATCGGCATAGCCAAAAGTAAGGACTCGTTTGTCTCGAATCAGTTTGGTGACGCGCACGGCACCAGGGTCGTCAGAACTTATTGCAACAAATTCTTTTGCGCCTTCAGCAAAGTTGGCAAATTCCTGTTCGAATGCTTCTTCGCTGCCGTAGTGATCCAAGTGATCAGCATCTACGTTTGTGATTAGCGCAACTGCAGTGTCATAGTGCAAGAAAGAGCCGTCAGATTCATCGGCCTCGATAATGAATAGATCCGAAGCGCCTTTGGACGATGACGAATTTAGCGCGGTAATTACTCCACCGTTCACGAAACTTGGATCCACACCCAACTTCAACAGTGCAGTAATAACCATTCCGGTACTTGTGGTTTTACCATGTGCACCGGCAACCGCCACCACACGATTCTTGGAGGTCAGGTAAGCCAGCGCTTGGGATCGATGAATAACCGGGATGCCACGCCGTTTCGCAAGTGCATATTCCGGGTTGGTTGGCCACAGTGCAGAAGTCACCACCACCGTGTCTGGTGTACCTAAGTGACTTTCATCATGACCGATGAAAATTTCTGCACCTAACTCGCGAAGTGCAGCTACGTTATCGGTATCACGCAAGTCACTGCCGGTTACCTTATGCCCCATGCCAATCAAAATTCGAGCTATGCCGCTCATGCCTGAACCACCGATGCCAATGAAGTGAATTACTC
>JBEGSY010000029.1:0-8017 GCA_041179725.1 Actinomycetota bacterium
CGGTTAATGCAAACTTTCGAACACGTTGAGCTCTGCATGGGCACTGGATTTCGATTCCAGGGTCAATGCAGCGGCGTGGATTTGAATGCCGCCATGGCTGTGGCGTGCGAAATTTTGCACGAAGCAGATCGAGTTTTCAGTCTCTACAAACCCGAATCACCACTTAGCCAGTTAGCCGCCGGTAAAACCTCGGTGGCCGGGTGTCCGCCAGAAGTCAGTGAAGTTTGGGATGAATGCGAACGTTGGGAAAAGCTAACCGATGCCTGGTTCAGTCCATTCACTGCAGAACACACCTTTGACCCAAGCGGCCTAGTAAAGACCTGGGCCGCCAAGCGAGCGGCTGATTCCCTGATTGACGCCGGAATCGTTGACTTCACGCTCAATGCGGGTGGCGATGTGCTGATTGCAGATGGAGCCACGGGTGAGCTGGACTGGCGAATTGCCGTAGCAAAGCCGGTGTCAATCGCTGATGCCGACGCTGGAGCGCTGGCCGTGGTTGACCTCAAGGGAACCTCGTTCCGAGCAATGGCCACCAGCGGCTCGGCCGAACGCGGCTCGCATATCTGGAACCCAAAGTCGGATCTCGATCCGGCTGCGTCTATGGTTCAAATCTCGGTGATTGCAAAGGATCTCGTCGAGGCTGACATCTGGGCTACCGCTGCTTTCGCCGAAGGACCAAATTCACTGGCTCGAATCGATGCGCAGTCAGACTTGGAAGCTCTAGCGATTTTGGCTGATGGTCAGGTTGCCGCGACGCCAGGTTTTATGAAACTGATTACTACCAAATAGAAGGCGCCGGCTCTTTGAGTCGGGGTAGCAGTGAGGCCTTTGCCCAATCACTAATCCACTTTGGCAACTTGGGTTCTTTGCCATCCCAGTTTGATTCGGCGAGAACTTCTGGCGGCGTAACAATTCCACGTACTCGCTTTAGGAAACGAATGCGCACAATCGCAACGGCACAAATTTCATTGTTGGCGACAAAGCGCTGTTCAAAGTAAAAAGCTTCCGCATCCCAGCCAACCACTTTGGTTTCTATTTGAAATTTCTGCCAAGGCAAGAGTGATTTGCGAAAGGTAATGTTGCTGGCAACGACAATCGGATACCAACCAAGTTTTTTCCAGTGCTGCCACAAACCAGCGCGAAGCGATAAGTCATAACGTCCAAGATCAAGAAGTGTTAAGAACACTCCATTGTTCATGTGATTGAAAACATCGAGGTCGGTTGGCCAAACACGAAATTCGCGAATGCCGACATCACTCATGTGTAACTTTGAGCGCGAGCGCCAAGAGGCCAGCGCCCAGATTAAACGCAACCAAAGTTTCATGCGGTTACCAAATCACCACGCGTTGTTCAGGCGCGAGCCACATCTTGTCTTGTGGCGTAACTTCAAATGCATCGTAGAACGCATCGATGTTGCGAACGATTTGGTTGCAACGGAATTCAGGCGGTGAGTGTGGGTCTGTCGCCAATCGGTTAATCATGATTTCGTCGCGTCCCTTGGTGCGCCAACCAAGTGCCCAAGCCATAAACAATCGTTGAGTTCCGGTAAAACCATCAATTTTGGCTTCTGGATCAACGCCCTTATCGGCGCAAAACATGCGATAGGCCTTGAGGGCAATCGAGAGCCCACCCAAGTCTCCAATGTTTTCGCCGATGGTGAATGCGCCGTTTACCCTGTGACTATCGTCTAGCTGCGCTGGGCTGAGCTGGTCGTACTGGTCAATCAAGTTCTTGGTGCGAGTTTCGAATGCCGCACGATCCTCGTCTGTCCACCAAGAAATCAAGGCTCCATCGCCGTCGTACTTCGATCCCTGATCGTCGAAGCCATGTCCAATCTCGTGACCGATCACTGCACCAATGGCGCCGAAGTTGACTGCGTCATCTACTTCTAAGCCAAAGAACGGTGGTTGCAAGATAGCCGCCGGAAAAACAATTTCGTTGAAGCCAGGGTTGTAGTAGGCGTTCACAGTTTGCGGAGTCATGTGCCACTCATCGCGATCAATCGGTGCACCGATTTTTGCTGCTTCACGCTTGTGTTCAAATTCAGAAACACGACGAACGTTGCCAACTAAATCGTGACGATCAATTTCTAGCGCAGAGTAGTCACGCCACTTAACCGGGTACCCGATTTTTGGAGTGAACTTGTCTAACTTAACCAAAGCTTTTTTCTTAGTTTCTTCAGTCATCCAATCAAGATTGGTAATTGATTCACGATATGCCTCAATCAAATATTTGACGAGACCATCCATGCGATCTTTTGCTGCCGCAGGAAAATGTTTCGCAACATAGATTTCACCAACCGCTTCACCAAGAGAACCTTCAACCGCTTGAACCGCTCGCTTCCAGCGAGCGCGGAGCTCAGGTGCACCGGTTAGTTTGCGTCCGTAAAAATCGAAACGTGTGTTTACAAAGTCGCTGCTCAAGTACGGAGCCATGGAATTGATAACCTGCCAAGTTAACCAAAGTTTGATTACCTCTAGGTTTTCTTCGGTGTACAAAGATGCAAATGCTTCCACAAAGCTAGGCATCATCACGACAACTTCTTTAAGAACCTTCGCATCGAGTTCGGCTCCCTGCAACCAAAGTTCCCAATCGAAACCAGCGCTGATTGCCTGCAACTCATCGAAGCTACGAAGGTTGTAAGTCTTCTCAGCCTCACGCGATTCAACTACATTCCAGTGGTGCTTCGCGATTGCGGTTTCAAACTCAAAGATTCGGTGAGCTGCTTCATTGGCCTCACCAGCTGACCAGCCAGCCAACTCGAACATTTGGGCAATGAAAGGTAGGTAGGCATCACGGATTTCCTGATGCTTTTCCTCGTGGTAGTAAGCCTCATCTGGCAGGCCAATGCCGCCCTGATAGAGGTTCACGAGGTAGCGTTCCGGGTTGCCTGGGTCGTTATCCACGTACATTCCGGTCAAGCCAGAAATTCCCTGGCTGCTCAGCTCGCCCATCAGTTTGGTGGCTTCGTCTAGGTTGCTGAGGTGCTTGATTCGGGTTAGATCGCCCTGAATTGGAGCGGCACCAAGCTCATCGGCACGGGCCTCATCTAGGAAAGAGGCGTACATGTCACCAATCTTCTGGCTGACACCGGGGCCAGGATTGGCGGCGGCATCCTCCAGAATCTCGCGAACCGCGGCTTCACTGTTGTCGTGAAGGATGTGAAACGAGCCATAAATTGCCTTGTCCGAAGGAATCTCAGTGCCATCGAGCCAAGCGCCATTCATGTAGCGGTATAGGTCGTCTTGTGGTCGTTCGGTTTTGCTGAGCGTGCTTGGGTCAATGCCCGGTGTGATTTCCATGGCTTTATCCTAAGTTGCCTCGCGAATTAGACTTGAACTGTGGACCTACAGAAAATCATCTTGTACTACGGCTTTGCCCCGGTAACCGATCCGGACGCGGTAAAGCTATGGCAGAAAACCCTTTGCGAGAAACTCGGACTAAAGGGTCGCATCATCATCTCGAAGCATGGCATCAACGGCACCGTTGGTGGAAACATGGAAGACCTTAAGCAGTACGTACGTGCCACTAAGGAATACCCTGGCTTCGGCAAAATCGATTTCAAGTGGTCAGATGGTACTGGCGAAGACTTCCCTCGCCTTTCGGTTAAGTCACGCAAGGAACTCGTGGCGTTTAACGCACCGGATGAAATTGAAGTTTCTCGTTCAGGCATCACCAACGGTGGCAAGCACCTCAAGCCTGCCGAGGTTAACAAGTTGGTTGAAGAGCGCGGCGATGAAGTTGTCTTCTTCGATGGTCGCAACGCATTCGAAGCGAAGATTGGAAAATTCAAAAATGCAATCGTGCCTGATGTAGAAACATCTCACGATTTCGTTGCAGAACTTGAATCAGGAAAATACGATCACTTGAAAGATAAGCCGATCGTTACCTACTGCACCGGAGGAATCCGTTGCGAAATTCTTTCTGCGGTGATGCAAAATCGTGGCTTCAAAGAGGTCTACCAAATCCAAGGTGGCATCGTTCGCTACGGAGAAACTTTCCGCGATAAAGGTTTGTGGGAAGGTTCGCTCTACATCTTTGATGAGCGCATGACCATGGACTTCAGCGATGAAGCTAAGGTTATCGGCGAGTGCGAAGGCTGTGACGCAGCAACCAATCACTTCCGCAACTGCCAGAACCTCGGATGCAAAGACCTAGTTTTGCTTTGTGATGACTGCGCACAGAAGCCAGAGATGCTTGAGTGCAAGCCCACTCACACTCGTGGCCGCCGCAAAGACATGGTTGGTTAATAGTTCTTAAAACAAAAAGAGCCCGGAAAATATCCGGGCTCTTTTCTTTTGAAGTATTACTTCTTGCCGCTTACCTGAAGGGTAATGTTGGCAACGATTTCGCTGGTTAGACGCACGGTTGCGTTGTGCTCACCAGTGCTACGAATTGGGCTGCTGATTTCAACCTTCTTCTTGTCAAGCTCACCAAGACCAGCGGCTGCAACTGCAGCAACTACGTCGGCAGTCTTAACCGCACCGAATAGACGACCGCCTACGCCAGCCTTTACAGACAAACGAACAGACTTCTCTTCTAGACGAGCCTTTAGAGCCTGTGCTTCTTCTACGGTTGCAAGAGCACGTGATTCACGAGCAGCCTTGATCTGCTCAACCTGCTTCTCGCCACCCTTGGTCCATAGCACTGCGAAACCGCGAGGTAGTAGGTAGTTACGAGCGAAGCCGTTCTTAACCTCAACTACGTCGCCAGCTGAGCCGAGGCCTGAAACCTCGTTAGTCAGAATTAGTTTTGACATCTTTGTTTACTCCTTAGCGACCTGCACCGGCGTATGGCATTAGTGCCATCTCGCGTGCGTTCTTGACGGCCTTTGCGATGAGACGCTGCTCCTGAACAGACACACCAGTGATGTGACGTGCGCGGATCTTGCCTCGGTCTGAAACGAACTTACGAAGGGTTGAAACATCCTTGTAGTCGATAACTCCAACGGTGATTGCCTTAGGCGGTGCCAACTTTGAGTTCTTGGCGTTGCGGCTTGGCTTCTTCTTGTCACCTTTTAGTACAGCCATTTGTTGCTCCTAATTAATAAAAAGTTTGAAATTTAGAATGGGGTGTCGTCTGCGCCAGCTGAACCAACGCCTGGGTTTGCCCAGCCGCCGTCTGATGCTGGCTTAGCCTTTGGAGCATCGCCCCAAGGATCGCCACCGGCTACGGCTCCTGCTGCTCCACCTTCGCGAGCGCGACGAGTAACAGCTGCAGTTGCGCTACGCAACGATGGGCCGATCTCTTCGATCTCGAGTTCAAGTGATGCACGGGCTTCGCCTGATGCAGTCTGGTAAGCACTTGGCGCCTTTAGGCGACCGGTAACGACAACACGAGTTCCCTTAGTAAGAGACTGTGCAACATTCTCGGCAACTTCACGCCAGGCAGTGCAACGAACCCAAACGGTTTCGCCGTCTTCCCACGCGTTAGTGGTGCGGTTGTAAGTGCGAGGAGTTGAACCAACGTTCACGCTTACCACTGCAACACCGCCCTGGGTGTAGCGCAGTTCTGGGTCGGCACCTAAGTTGCCAACCACAGTTACGTTAACTTCGCCAGCCATTTACTTCTCGACTGCTGCCTTGTGCTTTGCCTTTGCTGCAGCCTTGTCGGCGGCAACCTTAAGCATGAAGATTGCTTCTTCAGCGCGTAGCACCTTGGTGCGCATTACGGCTTCTGAAAGGTTTAACTGACGATCAAGTTCGATAACGTCGGCAGGAGCAGCAGTCATGTTTACAACTGCGTAGATGCCTTCTGATTTCTTGTTGATTTCGTAAGCCAACTTACGACGTCCCCAAATGTCAACGCTGTCAACGGTGCCATTACCGTTGCGGATTACGTTGAGGAATTTGTCGAGACTTGGAGCAACGGTGCGCTCGTCGATGCCTGCATCGAGAATTACCATGAGCTCGTATTTGTGCATAACTAACCCACCTCCTTCGGACTAAACGGTCATGGGACTTCCATGACAGGAGGGTATATAAGCACGCTGCCACTGAGGGCAACCTTGCAAGTTTATCGGCTTGACCACCAGGCAAGCAAGCGCTTTTCCGCCTCGATAGCACCAAGCGGACCCTCTTCGATGCGCAGTTCGAGTAGGTAGTTATAGGCCTGACCAACCTCACGAGATGGCTTCAAATCAAGGATGCGCATGATGTCCTCGCCGGATAGGTCCGGGCGCATGGCGTTCAGCTCCTCCTGCTCGGCGATGACTTCGATGCGCTTTTCGAGGTCGTCGTAGGCGTGGGCCAAGCGCTCGGCTTTCCGCTGGTTGCGAGTGGTGACATCGGCTCGGGTTAGCGCGTGCAAACGAAGCAGCTGATCCTCGGCGTCACGCACGTAACGACGAATTGCCGAATCGGTCCAGGCTTGATCGCTGTAACCAAAAAAGCGCAGGTGCAATTCGATTAGTCGGCAAACTGCCTTGGTGGTTTCGTTGTCGAATCGAAGAGCTTGCATACGCTTCTTAGTTAACTTCGCACCAACCACATCGTGGTGATAGAACGAAACTCCACCGCCCGGTTCAAGTCGACGGGTTGCCGGTTTACCAATGTCGTGCATCAAAGCGGCAAAGCGCAACGTGAAATCTTTTTCCAGTCCGTAATCTTTTTCGTAATCGATAGCTTGCTCAACCACGCGCAACGTGTGTTCGTAAACATCTTTGTGGTGGTGGTGCTCATCGACTTCAAGTTTCAGAGCAGGCAGTTCAGGCAAAACTTTTTCGGCAAGACCGCTGTCCACCAATACCTCTAGACCCTTGCGCGGATTTTTTCCGAGCATGAGTTTTACAAACTCTGCTTGCACACGTTCTGCCGAAATGATCTCAATGCGATCGACCATGTCACGCATTGCGTCGAATGTTTCTGGTTCAATTTCAAATTCGAGTTGCGATGCAAACCGAGCACCGCGCATCATGCGAAGGGGATCATCACTGAAAGAATCTTCTGGCTTACCCGGTGTGCGAATAATTCCATCCATCAAATCTTTGAGGCCATTGAATGGATCAACAAAAACTTTCTCCGGAAGACGAAGTGCCATTGCATTAACAGTGAAGTCACGACGAAGCAGATCCTCGGTTAGGTCTTTTCCGAAAGCCACCTCCGGTTTACGCGAATCGCGGTCGTACTTGTCGGCGCGATAGGTGGTGATTTCGATCTGGTCGCTGCCAATGCGAGCACCGATGGTGCCGAACTCGCGGCCGATGTCCCAGTGGGCATCAACGATTGGCTTAATAATTTCCAGAATTTCATCTGGGGTAGCAGTAGAGGCAAAGTCGAGGTCGGGTGCCTTGCGTCCTAGAAAAGCATCGCGAACCGGCCCGCCAACCAGAGCCAGCTCGTGGCCAGCCTCGGCAAAACGCGCACCGAGCTTGGCAAAAAGCGGCAAATCAGTGGATTTCTCCAGATTCGCTAGGGCCTCGGCTACGGTTTGCATGCTCTCAATCGTGCCACAGCCTTTAAACTTGCGGGTATGACGGCACAGCGAGGTAAACGACCAAGGGTCGAGGAAACCTCGGCGGGCGGGTTCGTACTATCGGCTGATGGCGAATTCAAGGTTGCCCTAATTGGCCGAATCAACCGCGGAGGACGCCTGGACTGGTGTGTTCCGAAAGGGCACCCAGAGGGTAAGGAAACCCTCGAAGAAGCTGCCATTCGAGAGATCGCCGAAGAGACCGGACTGAATGTTCGAATTTTGGAACACCTCGGTGACATCCACTACGAATTCCAAGTGCCTGACAAAATCATCTCGAAGACGGTCCACCACTTTCTCATGCAACAAATCGATGGTGATTTGACCGTGGAAAATGATCCGAATCACGAAGCAGTTGAAGCACGTTGGTTCAGCATCGAACTTTTAGAAAAAACTTTGTCTCACGAAAACGAAAGACGTCTTGCGCGCAAGGTTGTCGAGTGGGTTCGAGCGGAAGAATGATCCGTAAAGCGTTGGCATTCTTAATCGCGGCAAGCATGATTTTGATTCCGCAGGTAGCAAGTGCTTCGGTGCCGAACGACATTCC
>JBEGSY010000030.1:0-4277 GCA_041179725.1 Actinomycetota bacterium
GCAGCGATAACCGGAGTGATTCCTGCTGCATAAAGTTTTTCCATAGCTGCATTGGCAAGCGTGTAGCTGCTGCCACCGATACTTGCTGACATAACCGCAGGTGTTCCCGCTGGATTGTTTGCAATAATCCAGTCCATCGCAGAAATTAAGTAAGACCAAGATCCGCTTCCGCTACATGAAAGCACACGTACTGGAACAATCCACGCTTTCTTAGCAACGCCGTATTTGGTACCAGCTGCAGTTCCGGCAACGTGAGTACCGTGACCGTGGCAGTCGGCGTTCTCCAAGTTTTGTCCGTACATGTCAACACCAGGAAGCATGCGGCCCGCAAAGTCTGGGTTTGTAGCCATGACTCCGGTGTCAACTACATAAACACGAACTCCTTGCCCGCCGTTTGACGGGAAGTTGTATGCGCTATCCAGTGGCAAGCTTGTCTGATCGATGCGATCAAGTCCCCATGATGGCACCGGGCTCTGTGTATCCATCAACGACATTGGTGCGTCAGCAACGACTTGCTTAACGTATGGCTCGAGGCGAAGTGCCTCCGCTTCGATGTCGGTCAGATCGACAACGAATCCATCCATGACCTCAGTTAATTCGTCATGTGGGTATTCACCCAATCGAGCGATTGATCCGCGAACTTCGCTAGCGAAGCCATCTTGCACCTGAACGATGTAAGTTGTGCGAATAACAGCAGCAAACGCGCCGACCGGTGCTGATCCAAAAATAAGCGCAAGGATTAGGCCTAGCGCAAGTGAGATTTTGGTAGCGAATACAGATTTGCCCATGACGAAGCAAGCCCCCTTATAAGTAGTCAACTTGACCACTATTTAGACTATGCCCAGCCACCCACATTTCCTATAAGTGGCCGGCTACTTCAGAAATAGAACCTTAAGGCGCTTGGTGGTGAAAGTCAGCCCGAGCGCAATCATGACCACAAAATAGGCCACGTGTCCAAGAGCTTGCCACCCGAAGGTGCCCAGCGTTAGCGAACGCTCTAGCGCAATTGCCTGCCACAGCGGTAAAGCCTGGATGATGCCCTGAAGCCACCCCGGATAAACCGACAAGGGGTAGAAGGTGCCACTGAATAGGAACATTGGGAGCAGAATCATGTTGATCCATTGCATTTGCTGAAAGTTCTTTAGGTAAGAAGTAATGCCCATGCCAAACGAAGCGAAGCCAAAGGCTATGAGCACTGCTCCTGGAATCGCCAACCATCCCCAAGCACTTGGGATTAATCCAAGTGGCATCATCACAGCCATGAATGCCGCAGCGTAAGCAGCTCCACGCATTAGCGCCCAGGTAATCTCACCCAGAGCGACATCTAATGTGCCGATCGAGGTAGCCAACGTCGTTTGGTAAAACTTTCCAAAATGCATTTTGAAGAACACATTCCAAGTGGAATCGTAAATTGCCCCGTTCATCGCCGAGGTGGCAAGTAGTGCCGGTGCAATAAATGCGGCATACGCAACCGGATTTCCATTGCCGTCAGTCACGTTGCCGATTAGTCCCCCGAGACCAAAACCAAAAGCAGCCAGATAAAAAATCGGCTCGAAGAATCCAGAAGCAACTACCATCCAGGTGGAAGTTCTAAGCGCAAATAGGTTTCGCTGCACCAGCGTACGCATACGTCCTGTGTAAATACTTGCTCCGAGTTTTCCTCGTCGACGCTCTGCAATAGCAATAGCCGAATCTAGCCCGGCTCCAATCATGCTCATTTGGCTAACCGCCTAGTGAACTGCCAAGTAGCGATTGCGATACCGGCAACCAACATAAATCCAAGGTATGAAAAATGCGTCAGCAACAACCAAGGTTCAATTTGATGTCCGTAGCTCAAAAAGCGACCAACCTCGGTAGCGTGCCACATCGGTGAAATCCAACCAATCCACTGCAGATAAATCGGAAGCACAGCCAGCGGATAGTAAGTACCTGAGAACATGAACATCGGTGTGATGATGAAGCGGTTCACCACCGCAAAAACTCCATCATCCTGCTTCACGAATGATGCACCCATCAACATCACCGCACCAAATGCCATACCCGAGAAGATTGACGTCAGGGTTAGTGCGGGCACCGCTGCCAATGAAATAGCGCCAAACAAAACCAGAATGAGCTCATAAAGCAGCACGCTTAAGCTGCAGCGTACGCCGGCTGCAAGCACCACACCGACCGCTATCGAGTTGCCCGACAATTGCGTTGCATTCATGCCAAAGAAAAGCTTGCCCCAGGTAAAACCCTCCAGGGTAGGAAACATGGTTTCATCCATGGCGCCTTGAATTGCAGCCGTAGCCAATAAAGCGGGAGCCAAGAAGGTCAGATAACCCACGCCATCCACGCCGGCCGAACCCTGATTGCTGTCTACTAAAGCCCCAACGCCAATGCCTACAGATAGCAGAAACATCACCGGATTACCGATTCCGAAGCCAATCATCGAGACTATCCACTTGGACATATTGCGCAGACGGTGTTCTGCCACGTACAACGGCCCACGACTGATTGCCCGTTGTACGTTGATTAGTTCTCTGGCACCCTGCCAGTTAGTGGTGGACATTACTCAACCAAAGTTCTTCCGGTCAAACGCAAGAAAACATCCTCGAGAGAACTACGACGAACCAGTGAAGTCTGTGGTTCTAACCCAAGCGCGTGGATCTGGTTCAACACCGCTTCGCCATCTTCGCTGTAGATCAATATTCGATCTGGTAGTGACTCAACTCGATCGCCAAGTTTTTCGATAAGCGGAGCAACCTCTGCATTCTTGGTGGAACCAAAACGCACCTCAAGTACTTCTTTACTCGAATACTCTTTGATCAAATTGGCTGGCGAACCCTCAGCCATAATCTTTCCTTTGTCCATAACAATTAAACGGTCGCAAAGCTGTTCGGCTTCATCCATGTAGTGGGTGGTGATTACCAAAGTCACTCCCTGTTCCTTCAAACGGAAAAGACGGTCCCAAAGAATGTGGCGAGCCTGCGGGTCGAGTCCGGTGGTTGGTTCGTCGAGCATCAAAATCTCTGGTTCATTCACCAAACCGCGAGCGATGGTCAGGCGCCGCTTCATTCCACCAGATAACTCTTCAACTTTGACATTTCGCTTTTCTTGAAGCTGAGCAAAGTCCAACAACTCTTCAATTTTGTTTTTCAAAAACTTACGTGCCAAGCCAAAATAACGACCATAGATGTAAAGGTTTTCCCATACCTTTAGTTCGGTATCGTGATTGTCCGCCTGAGGAACTACGCCAAGGTGGGCGCGAATCTCGGGCCCCTTAGTATTTGGGTCGAGCCCAAGAATCTCTAAATCGCCACCGGTTCGCTGCAGGGTCGAGGCAATCATGCGCATTGTGGTTGACTTACCGGCACCGTTTGGTCCGAGTAGCCCGAAAGACTCCCCACGCTTCACCTGGAAGTTGATGCCATCTACCGCAACAAAGTCACCGTATTTTTTGGTGAGATCTTTGGCAATAATCATGTACTCGTTGGTCTGCTCTGACAACTGAAACTCTTTCTGGTTCGTGCCTGAAAGGCACAGCATTTCAGACTAAACCATAAGTTGTTAGCCTTTATGCATGCCGAACACTAGCCCAGCTAAACCACGCCTGGGCAATACCCGTACCACCGGCAAAGAGCAGTTTTACACTCCCCCGCAACTAGCCAAGGCTCTTATGCAAGAAGTGGCAAAACTGGTTCCGGACCTCGCCGAGCGAATCATGATTGAGCCAGCCGGCGGCACGGGAGCCTTCATCAAGGCAGCCAAGAAATTCGGCATCACCAACATCATCAGCTTCGACATCGAACCTAAGCACAAAGACGTGCAAAACGGCAACTTTCTTGAAGCTGAACTAACCGCCAAGCACGCCATCACGATTTCAAATCCACCTTTCGGCCGAAACAACTCACTGAGCATTCCGTTCTTCAACAAGGCAGCCGACTACAGCGACTACATCTGCTTCATCGTTCCAAGATCTTGGCGCAAATGGTCTGTCATCAATCGACTCGACCAACGCTTTCACCTCGTCGCCGATCTTGACCTTCAGATTGATTACGTAGACGACACCGATGAAGAAATTTCGACAAAGAACCGCCTAGCCACCTGCTTCCAAATTTGGCAAAAACGCAAAACCAAAAGACCAATCGTCAAAGTGGTCGACAACGACTTCATCAAGAAGGTAAAGCCACAAGACGCCGACGTCAGCCTCACCATTTTTGGCTACGGTTGCGGCCGACTAAAAACCGAATTCAAACGCGAACCAAATTCAACGCAGATGTTCCTGAAACTTAATC
>JBEGSY010000031.1:0-4101 GCA_041179725.1 Actinomycetota bacterium
GTGATGTCGGTTATCGACCGCAAGTGGCGCGACCACCTCTACGAGATGGATTACCTGAAGGAAGGCATTGGCCTTCGTGCCATGGCACAGCGTGACCCACTGGTCGAGTACCAGCGCGAGGGTTACGGAATGTTCCAGCAGATGATGGGCGCTATTCGCGAAGAGTCAGTTGGATTCCTATTCAACCTCGAGGTTCAGGTGCAAGCTGCAGAGCAGGTAAAGCCTGACGCGAAGCAGCTCACTTACACCTCACCTAGCGAGGATGGCGACGCCGAGATCCACGAAGGTGCCAGCAATGCGCCTGGTAAGCCAGTGGATGACGGTAACGATGGAGCCGGTAGCGCGTTCTTCCGCCGCTAAATCACACTAACCGCGGTGGCTCGCCAGCGATGGTTTATGCCTTCTAGGCGAATAGTGACAGCTCGCGTGCGGGTTGGCGACTGAACTAAAACAACTGACTCGATAACGCCGTCTTTTGGGTCTTTCCGTTGCAGTGCCCCAACACTAAGCATTGGAGCTTTAGGCGGAAGCCCATCGCGAACCCGATTCTGTGACACTGCGATTGCTCGGTCTCGCAATCGTTGATAAACATCGTCGCTCAGCACCGCAGCCAGTTGGCTGATATTGCGAACGCCGGCGATCACTTCAACCACAGCCGGGGCCAGCATTTTTAGCAGCGGATTCGGATCTTCCAAGTCTTCGGTCTTGTTGTATTGCTCGCCAAAAAAGTCAGCTTCCTCTAAAGGATTTTTTACGATTCGTGGCTTGTTGTTTGTTTTATTTCGAGGTGTGCCTTTTGCTTTCTTGTCTTTGCCTTGTTCTGAATCAGCACTTTTGGCAGACATTTTCCCCTTCTTCCCCCAAGACGATTTGGCTCGGTTCTCTGAAATTAGTCCCAAAAACAAGTGCAGGTCTAGAAAAACTTTTCACTTGTGGATAACTTCAATGAGAATGTCAAAGCTAAGCCAATAATGTCGCTATGGAACTCGACAGCCTCTTTGACGAATTGGAACATAAATTCGCGCAATCGAGTATTCAATGGGCGAGTGGCGTAAATGTTTTGACGGTGCAAACCATCGATCGTCAATTTGTCGATTTACTCGCGCCAATCATCGGCTTAGACTTCGTTGCCGGACTTGATCAAACACATGCCGATTGGCTTTGCTTTACCAATCAATACATTGCAAGCCTGAAACCCAAATACTCTGCTGATGACGATTTACCGTTACTAAGAAAACAAGACATTAGGCTGTGTGGATTTATCAAAACGCTTGAACGCCCAGTTCGAGTAACAGTCAAGTTCCTCAATCAATCCGAGTCTGCATTTAATCTGCTCGATGCCGATGACCAATTTCTTATCGCAGATCAAAAACAGCTAATCCCTACCCAAGCAATTTTTCAATTGAGAATGTTAGGAACCAACTCGTGGCAATAAAAACTATTGATTCAAAGCGTCGCACGCTAATCCTGGCCATCGGTTTGCTACTGGCTGCCATTCTGGTCGCTGGGGCACTGCTGCAGCAGAGCAGCAACACCAAGGTCTATCTGGTCGCCAACCGCGACCTGGCTGCCGGCACCCA
Organism: Actinomycetota bacterium; assembly: GCA_041179725.1. Taxonomy (GTDB): domain Bacteria; phylum Actinomycetota; class Actinomycetes; order Actinomycetales; family Microbacteriaceae; genus Rhodoluna. The sequence goes on from JBEGSY010000031.1 coordinate 1,581, forward strand.
GCTCAGCGCCCAGGACGTGCGTCTAGCCGAGCTCAACCTCGGTGCCGAGGAAAAGACCTACCTGGCTAGCTTCAAACAAGGAACCGTCCTCGCAAACTCAGTGCCGGCCGGGGAACTCATCCCGAGTCGAGCCACCACCTTTGCGCTGGCTCCAGAAGCCAAACCGGTTCGGGTTACTCCCAGCCAACCGCTCAGCACGCGCATAAGAGTAGGAAGTCGAATACAACTCTGGTTCGTCCCCAAGTCGATTTCAGCCGACACCGCGGTCAGCGCAATTCAATTGCTCGGGAACACCGAGGTTTTAGCAATTCACAAGGGGGAGCAGTCCATGGGGAAGACGATTGACGATATCGAAATAGCAGTGCCCATCGATAACCTAACCTCGGTAATCACCGCAATCGCAAGCGCGGGTTTCGTAAGTGTCGTTTCCGAAAGCTAGGGTCGTCACCGTTTGGTCGCCTAATGGGTCACCGGGTCGCACCACAATCGCAGCCTGTATTGCCAGCGAGTTTGCTAAGCAAGGTCTTCGCACGCTAATCATTGATGCCGACAGTTACGCACCTGCAATCGAGTTTCAGTTTGGCATCGAACAATCTCATGCCGGAATTGCTGCAGTTGCCAGAGCTGCAATCCAAGAGCGACTTGATTTAGACCTTTTTCTAAAACACACCGTTGATTTTTCTCACGGCAAAGTCGAACTGAAAATCCTAACCGGCCTATCCATGCCTGATCGTTGGCAAGAGGTGGGCTTTGACGGCATCAATGCCATCCTTGATTTTGCCGAGGAACATTTTGACTGCATCGTTATCGACATCGCATCAGCAATCGAATTACAAATAATCCACGAAAAATCTCTGGTTCAACGCAACTCACTATCAATTGCAGCTCTCAAACGAGCAACCCAGGTAATCGCAATTTGCGGAGGACAAGCAAGTGACGTGCATCGATTTGTTTGGGACTATCAACAACTCAAGTCGCTCGAATTGCCAGGTGAACTGCACGTTTTAGTCAATCAACTCCGCACGGCCCAACTAGGCCGAAATGCCGCAAAGCAAATTGCCGAAACCGTCCAAAGGCTTACCGGTTGCCAAATAGCCGAATTCGTGGAGTTCGACCAATCGGCCGTCGATCGCGCCAAGTCAGATGGCGTGCCCATTACCTTTGCGGGCCGCAATTCATCGGCGAGAGCACAAATCAGTAAATTCGTGCTAACTAAACTGGGTTAGGTGTCGACACTCAAAGAACTCATGCGGAAGCAGGGCCAAGCGGCTCATGCCGACATCGAGTGGCTCCACCTGCTCACCGCAGAATGGCAGTTGATTGCCGACCTCTCCTTCGCCGACCTCGTACTTTGGGTTCGTGACCAACAGGGTAACTACCTAGCTATGGCCAACGCCCGACCTTCAAGCGCCTCGACCATGCTCTATCGCGATATCACGGGTGAAGCTCCGCGCAAGCAGTGGCTCCCCGGTCTTGAGCACAGTTTCGAAACCGGAGAGGTCTTCTTTACGGCTCTCGAGGTCTTCGATGGAAACAAGGCTCGCTTCGAGGTGATCCCGGTTCGACGACGATCCTCAGCCAAGAGCGATGCGGTAGAACCAACTCCAATTGCTTTCATCACCCGTCACACGGCAATAGATGTAACCGTGACCCCAAACCGCATCAGTATCAACTACATGCACGCCGCCAACGACTTACTCGGCATGGTCTCCAGCGGACAGTTCCCAGACTTCAATACTCCAACTGGACCAAAGCGCGGAGCGCCTCGTGCCTCAGATGGGCTTATCCGACTAGACGAAAACGGCATGGTCACTTTTGCCAGCCCTAACGGAATCTCGGTGCTCGGTCGCATTGGAGTCAAAGGCGAGATAGAAGGCAAGCTTCTAATTGAGCAGGTCTCAGCAGCGCTCAAATCCTCTAACCACGTAGATGAAAGCCTCAGCCTGGTTCTCACCGGACGTGCTGCCTGGCGCACCGATGTCGAAGCCGGTCAGGGCACCATTTCGATGCGAGCAATCCCATTCCTCGACGCCGGTGCGCGCGGGGGAGCCATCGTACTCTGCCGTGATGTCACCGAACTTCGCCGACAGGAACGCGAACTCATCACCAAGGATGCCACCATCCGCGAGATTCACCACCGCGTAAAGAACAACCTGCAAACTGTTGCCAGCTTGCTGCGCATCCAAGGTCGTCGCTCAACCAGTGAAGACGTTCGCGAGGAACTCAATCAGGCCATGCGCCGAGTTAGCGCAATTGCACTGGTCCACGACACTCTCTCCGAAGGTGTAAACCAGGATCTTAACTTCGACGAAGTATTCGATCGCGTGCTACTGCTCACCTCTGAAGTGGCTGCCTCGCACAACACCTCGGTAAAAACACTCATTGATGGCAAGTTCGGTCAGCTCCGTTCTGAAATTGCTACTCCACTCGCAGTGGCACTAACCGAAATAGTTCACAATGCTGTCGAGCATGGACTCGCCAACCGCAGCGGTGTTGTTCATGTTAACGCGGAACGCAAACC
>JBEGSY010000032.1:0-4008 GCA_041179725.1 Actinomycetota bacterium
AGAGCGGCGACTTTTCTTTCTTTCGGGCAAGGTACTTATCCATGGTCAATCCCTCTGGGAAGTCCCATTCGACTAGGTACTGGCTGCCCTTTTTGAGCTTCTTGACGTCATCAAGTTCGGCGCCAACCAGGCGAACCTTGGCCAAATCTTCAACTTCGAGCCCGGCTCCGTCTAGTGCATTCTCAACGTCCACAATGCTCTCGTGTTCAAGCACGGCAAAGATGCGATTGTGATCTGCAGTTACCTGGCTCTCAATGAATTCGCCGCCGATAGCAGTCATGGTAGACGAGATGGTCTCGAGGGCGGCTTCAACGGCCTGGTTCTTTGAGGTGTTGATTTCGGCGACAAATAGCGACACTTGGGCTCCTGGCTTGATGTTCGGTGACTCTCTCGATATTCGGGCAAAAGACTCTAAAACGGAAAAAGCGTTTCCTTTTATTACGGACTGATAGGAGTAGATTTCAAGGGAAGCCGTTTATTTCAAAGGGGAATCACATGGCGAAGCTAGTTCGTGACCAAGAGAGTCAAATCAAGCGCTTACGCACCTATAACATCGTTGCCGGTGTTGCCCATCTTGGACAGGCAATCGGAATGCTGGCAATCATGGCAGCCCTAAACGCCCAGGCAGAATTCCCAGTGACAGCGGATTACATGGCAGGTCCTCCGGGGTCACCTATTCCTCCAGAGCGAGTAGATCTATTCACTGTGAACATGGGATACGGTCTCGTTGGCTTCCTTGGGCTGAGTGCACTGTTTCACTTTTTAGTCAGCACTCCTTATTTCTTTGGTCGGTACAAGGCAGGCCTTTTGGCAAGCCGCAACTACTTCCGCTGGACTGAGTATTCAGTTAGCGCATCCATCATGATTTTCCTGATTGCGCAGCTAACCGGCGTAACCGATATCAATGCACTCGTCTCAATTTTTGCGCTCAATGCTGCGATGATTCTCTTCGGTGCACTCCAGGAAAAGTACGAAAAACCTGGGACCGGAAAACTGTTGCCTTTCATATTTGGCTCGATGGTCGGAATTGTTCCTTGGTTCAGTGTTTTCATCATGGTGATTCAGCCGGGCTCCGAAAATGACGCTGAAGTTCCTGGTTTTGTTATTGGAGTAATGGTTTCAATATTCATCGCATTCAATACTTTTGCAATCAACCAATGGCTGCAATACAAGCAAGTTGGCAAGTGGAAAAACTACCTGCAGGGTGAACGTTCCTACATAACTTTAAGTTTGGTGGCCAAGAGCTCTCTAGCCTGGCAGTTGTTCTCTGGCGTGCTAGCGCCGCTCTTGACCGGCAACAGTTAAGACGAACAATTCGTTAGTCTTGGGTTACAACCCAAGGAGAATTTGATGCGAGTACTTATTGCCGGTGGCGGTATAGGTGGTTTGCTGGCAGCCCTCTCACTTCACAAAGCTGGAATCACTGATTTGCTGGTACTTGAGTCAGTTCAAGAAATAAAACCGCTTGGTGTTGGAATAAACGTTCTGCCGCATGCGGTTCGCGAGCTTACCGAGCTAGGTCTTGCCGAAAAGCTTAAGAAAATTGCCGTTCAAACCGCAGACCTCACTTACGTGAATTCTTTCGGTAAGACAATTTGGTCGGAACCTAGAGGCATAGCAGCTGGCTATGAGTGGCCGCAGTTCTCGGTGCATCGTGGTCGGTTTCAGATGATGCTGCTTGAGGAAGTTTTGGCAAAGCTCGGTCCGGATTCTATAAAAACCAATGCGCGCGTCACCTCCGAGCGCACCGAGAATAATCGTGTGTACGTTTCGACAAGCGTCGGAGATTTTGAGGGCGATTTGCTTATCGCTGCTGACGGAATCAAGAGTACAGTCAGAGCACTCTGGCATCCTGAAGAAGGTGCACCAATCTGGAATGGCGCTGTTTTGTGGCGTGCATCCAGTCGTGCAAAACCTTTCCTAACGCAACGTTCAATGATCATGGCTGGGCATCGAAGCTTAAAGTTCGTGGCATATCCAATCGGGCCTGTTGGCGACGATGGACTACAGGAAATCAACTGGATTGCAGAACGCATCGATCCAGAGATGACCGATTTACAAAATGATTGGAATCGCGCAGTTCCAATTTCAAGATTTGCGCATTACTTTGCCGACATGGATTGGGGATGGCTCAATATTCCAGAGTTAATTTCTACCGCCGATCAAGTGCTCGAGTATCCGTTAGTAGACCGCGAACCGCTTGACACCTGGGTTAGAGGAAGAACAGTTCTACTTGGTGATGCGGCCCACCCAACATATCCGGTGGGTTCCAATGGAACTTCTCAGGCAATCCTAGATGCAAGAGCACTTGCTTTTGGCTTAGCAACGATGCCAATCGACGAGGCCTTGAAATTCTATGAAGCTGAGAGGCTGCCAAAGACCAAGGCCCTTCAGGAGGCCAACCGTGGCATGGGGCCAGAACTCGTGATGCAACTAGCCCACGAGCGAGCTCCGTTGGGTTTCGAGCAGGTAACCGACGTCATCTCGCAATCGGAACTCGAAGAAATAGCAAACCGCTATAAAAAAATCGCCGGCTTCGACCCTAAGGCTCTTAGCCAGCGGGCGTCGTGGACCGCTCATTACCAGGGGAACTAATGCAAGCCTTTGCAACTTTTCACGTTAATGTTGCCGACATCATCGACTTTGGTAAAACAGCAATTGGCCATCGACGCATGGTTCCAATTACCGGAGGTGTTGTTTCTGGAGCAATCGGCAGCGGAGTAGTTTTACCAGGCACAGATTGGCAGTGGGTCTTTGAAGATGGCACAATCTCGCTCGATGCGCACTATGCGCTTCGGCTTGATACCGGGGAACTGGTTGAGGTTGAGTCCCGTGGCACGCGCTACACCGATGCTGCAGGAAAGGTTATTTTCCGAACTTCGATTCGAATGAGCACGTCGGCTAACCGAAGCGATATCAATGTTTCGATGTTCAACGCAATCGGTTCACGCGGTGAAAATCAAGTGGTACTCGATCTCTACCGAGCCGTCTAGTATTCGTTCTTCAGTACAAAATAAGAGCCACGGATTACACCGGCAAGCTTCGACTTCTGACGCGCAAATTTGAACTTCTCAGCAAACTCTTTTGGAATTTCCATGTCCTCGCAAAGCTTGATGCCAACCGCACGCTTCTTAGGGTCATCCAGGGTGTACATGAGGTTTAGCGAGAGGCCGCTTTTGTAGAACACAAAAGTCCAGCGGATGTTTTCGGTGACGAAGTCGGCTGCCTCTAGCGGTTCGGACGAGACCACGATGTCTCGCTCAGCTAGTGCCTTGTTCATGCGCTTAATCAAAGACGCCGCCTTATCGGCAGGCTTGGTGACAAAGTCGTGATCGTATTTGTTTTTGAAGTAACGCGACTCATTGGCGCGCACGCCGGCGAGCTGTGCTGCAAATCTAGATTTCTCCAGCCCGGATGTCGAAACGTTTACAAAATCAATCGGCTTTGCCATTTACATCTTTGCCTTTACTGCACGCTTCACCAAGGTCGCAACTTGCTTTTCGACATCGGCATTCCATTCGGTAATGGCGAAACTCGTTGACCACATGCCACCCTTGTCAAGATTCGCTAAATCAGTAAAACCCAGAGTGCAATAGCGAGACTTGAATTTTTCTCCGTCTTGGAAAAATAGAAGTGTTTTTGCTCCAAGATTGTAAGCCTGCATTCCGTAGAAGGTTTTCGGTTGCAAATCAGGGGCAATGGACATCACCAGTTTGTGAACTTTTTCGGCAAGTTTTCGATCCGCCGGTGCCATCGCTTTGATTTTGTCTAGTACTTCGGCGACATGCTGCTCTGGAGTAAATTTCTTGCGACGCTCTGCGGCAAGTGCGCGCACTGCTGCTTTCTCTTCTTTAGTAAAGGTCTCTTCTGTCTTTGCCATCTGGGTCCCTATCGAATTACAAACGTTATTGCCAAAACTACAAACAAAATTGCCACGCAGCGATTTAGCCAAATGCCGTTGTTCCCCTGCAACATCCATCGACGAATCGGTACTGCCAGACCAGCATA
>JBEGSY010000033.1:0-7560 GCA_041179725.1 Actinomycetota bacterium
TCGAAGACTTTGTTGCAGCCAAAGACAAAACTAGAAAACAGCTGTTTGCAGCGATCGTCCAGACAATACTCACGCAGGACTTGAAGTCATGAAATGGTCGTTCGAATCCCCCATTCTCCGCGAGGTCCGAGCGAGTCGTAAGACTCGGTGACCGAAGCCACCACTGGTGTGTCAAAACATCAGGTTCACTAATGAGACAGTGATAAAGCCTCTCGAGAAATCGAGGGGCTTTTGTCCTTGTGGGCCAAGAACAGTGGGTTAGATTTTTTGTTATGGCTTGGATTTATCTGATAGGCGCGATCGCATTTGAACTTTTTGCGACTACTGCGCTCAAACTCTCTGATGGCTTCACAAAACTCTGGTGGACTCTTGGAATGGGTCTCGGCTATGGCCTAGCCTTTTACCTGCTGTCTCTCGTGGTGAAAACGATGCCTCTAGGTGTTGCTTACGCAGTTTGGTCTGGTGTTGGAACCCTCGGCGCTGTTCTGATTTCTATCTATGTATTCAAGGCTGATGCGAGCCTGGCAGTTTGGGTCGGCGCAGCGCTTGTCATCGGTGGCGTAGTTATTATGAATCTAGGTTCGAATGCTCACTAGAACTCAAAAAGTAATCGTCTGGGCGATTGACCTCGGATTCATCGCCTATTGGCTGTTGATTACTTTACGCGTGCTCCCAGCGGAAGCGATGTTCGCAGGCTACGAGAAGCCTGAAGTTCAAGCCTGGAACTGGTCGTTTCTTCCTCTCGACATACTGGCTTCCCTTACAGGAATCTTGGGAAACACAACCAAGCGCCTCGACAAGAAAACACTCCTGACCATTTCTCTGGTGTTGACTTCTGTCGCAGGTGGAATGGCGGTGGCTTACTGGGCATTCATCCGGGACTTTGAACTTTCTTGGTGGCTGCCAAACCTCGTGTTGCTGCTTTTCCCAATCTGGCCACTGACAAACTTCACTCGCCAATCGAAATAGTTGGCGTAGAAAGTTGGCGTAGAAACGGTTGCCGAAATAAAACTTCGCGGTAGATACTGACATCCAAGCCGGTGGTGCGTTCCACCTATTCTCCGCTACGTGGCATCAGTATTTGATTTTGCCCTGGTTAGTTCTTTGGGTAAGAAACAAATGCAAAACTCTGCCCATCAGGTGACCAAGAGTTCACATTGATGGTCCCCTGCCCGCCAAAGAAGTTGTACTCAGCAACTGGATGAGTCCAATCACTTTGGACAACCTTGATTGACACATCTAAATTTGCCGGATGGCCTTTTGTGCCAGGAGGGAATGCAAGGTAAACAGCGTGGTCGCCAGTGGGTGCAAAATGTGGAAACCAATTCACATTTTCATCAAAAGTCAATTGCTCCAATGGGCCACCGTCCGAAGGTATGCGACAAATTTGTGCATTCCCCTTGGCTCCAGAAAAGTGCTCAGAATTCAAATAAATCCATCGCCCATCGGGTGAGTACTCTGGCCCATCTATTGCACCCGTGGTGTTCGTGAGCTGTTTAGCTGGTCCGCCCGAGGTTGCAACGGTAAATATTTCATTCACACTGGGAGGGATATTGAAGTCAGGTTCCACATCCCACCCAAGACCTACGAACGCAAGAGTCTTGTCATCCGGACTTACACCGTGAAGAAAGTGCATCAGATGTTTGGCAATATGAGTGTCCGCCTCGGTGATTTTGCGGGCAAGCTGGCTTCCATCTAGTTTTGCTTGATAAATGTGAAAGTCATTAGTCGAGGCATATACCGATTCAGAATCGGTAGATAGCACGTGGTCGTTGTTAACCTCTGGTAGTCCAGGAATTTCAAGCTGAGTCAATGATCCCCCGCTTGCAGGAAGTGTCCACAACTTTCCATTGCCATTGAGTAAAAGAGTGTTTGTGCGAGGATGCCAGTTAGGCGCTTCGAGGAGAATTTCCGTGGTCGAAAAAATTTCTTGAGCCGGACTGCCGTCTATAAAACCAATGTTCACCGAGGTGCGTTGACCTTCCAGCAAAAAACGATCCATAGGCAATTCTTTTATTGACATGATTTCCTATCGATAGCCTGGTTTGCTAAAAATTCAAGGCCCAGTCTAAGGTGAAGGCAATAGTTGAAATCTAAAATCTAGGAGTTGCCATGCACCTCGGCTATGTTGTGCTTTACGTTACTAACCCAGCTGAATGCCTGGAGTTCTGGACCCAAAAAGTTGGCATGATCGAAAAAGATCGAAATCAAGCAGGCGATTTTTCTGTGGTCAAAGTCGGATTTGCGGGTCAAAGATTCGCATTTGAACTGGTCCCGCTAGAGCTAATGAAAGACAACCCACACGGCTTAGACCTAGCAACGCCGTCAATTGCATTTCACGACGAAGATTTAGTCGCAGCTAGAGAAAAACTCGTTGCTGCCGGAGTTCAGGTTTCTGAAATCGGGGAACAATCTGGAGTGTCATCTTTTGCTTTCTCAGACAACGAAGACCGTTGGTTTGCAGTAACCCAAGGCTAAAAATGTGCCTAAACTTCGAATTACCATGAGACACGAAATTCGAGGATACGAGGCAGTGCGCGAGGCTGCCCGTAATTGGGAAGAGTACTCAAGCGATCTGCTCGGTGATCGTGATGTTCGCGACTACCGGCAACTGCCGCTTGAGGCTGACCCGCCGCGCCACACTCAATTTCGAATGGCACTGAATCCAATCTTCAGCCCTGGAGCCTTGCGCCCACTAGCTCCCGATTTTGAAAATCTTGCCAGAAAACTAATTAGTGATGTGAATGCCAAGCAAAACTTTGAAGTTTTAGACGATCTCGTAATTCCATACGTAATTGGTTGTCTCACCATCATCTACAAACGCCCTCAAGACTATGAAGAATGGCGGTCTTGGGGTCCTGACGTTTGGAATGCTGCCGCATATCGGCGCGGTGATGACGTGCACGCGGCAGAGCTGGCGCACAGAAATCGTGATTTTTCCATGGCCAGCCCAAGATCTGGCGAAGTTTTACAAACATATCTCGACCAAGTTTTTGACGAGGCTGAAGCACGAGTGAAAGCCGGAGAACCCGAACGTGACATTTGGGATTTTGTGGCAGCCTTAAAAATCGAAGATCAGGCAATCAACCGCAAAGAAATGCAAGGCATCGCAAACGTTCTCCTAGCTGGTGGCAGGGACACCGTGATAAAACTGGTCACTGGTTTTATTTGGCACCTGATTCGCAAACCAGGTGATGCAGAATTCTTGCGCGAAACAGATGAGCATTTCAGGGCTGCAATTCAGGAAATGACTAGGTATCTGACTCCGCTACCGCGAATGGAAAGAGTGCCTCGAGAATTCGCGGTTGGAGCTGACTCAGAAAGAGATCCAGAAAACTACGTGCTATTGGGCTTTGTTTCGGCGAATCACGACCCTGAGAAGTTTGAGCGTCCAGAAGACATCAATTTTCATCGAGAACGCAACGCGCATGTTGGCTTTGGCTTTGGCCCACATGCCTGTCTCGGACAGAACATAACAGAAATTGAAACTGTTGCATTTCTCAAAGCACTGCTACCAGAAATAAATAATTGGAAGTTCCAAGAAGAACCAGAAATTCATTGGGTAAGCGAGCCTCTTGCAGATGGAACTGCAACAAATTACTTGGACAAATTTAAGAAAGTAAAAATTACTTCTTTCGCTTAAATATCTGCTTGATTTTAGCCACTAGTTTTTCAAGCCCCTGCAATCCTTGCTTATTTAGTTCGCGGGCCCATTCGAGTTCTAGAGCCAAAATTGAAAGGCCAAAAAAGATAAAAAGTAGCCCAGGGCCAGGTGTAACCATCATGATCAAACCCAAAATTAGCAGAATGGCGCCAACCAGCATAGTTAAGGCCCAGCGAATTGGGTGAGGCAGGTGAGAAAGGATTTGCTTAATTTTGTTCATTTGTTGCCACCCGCTTTCTCAAAGACTACGTATAACTAGTGTCGCTGAAAAACCTGAAATTAGGCAGTGAATTTTGCGATTTGAATGAGCGAACTTATAGGTCGAGAGTTCTGGTGCCCAGCCATTCAGCTGATTCAAGTGTTCGGTGGTCGAAGAACAAGCTAATCCCGCCATCGAGCTTGGCAATTGTCTCTAGATCTTCCGGTGACAGATCGAAGTTGAAGACATCAAAGTTCTCAGCCATGCGCTCTTTGCGAACCGATTTAGGAATCACAACCACATCTCGCTGAATCAACCAGCGAAGCACTACCTGCGCGATGGACTTACCGTGAGTTGCAGCAATTTTCGCCAACTCTGGATTACTAAATAGATCATTTCGACCCTCGGCGAAAGGTGCCCAAGACTCAATTTGCACACCGCGCTCACTCATCTGAGCTTGGTAATCAGCCCGCTGGAAGAATGGGTGGGTTTCGATTTGGTTAACCATTGGGGCAATCTCGTTGTGAACAATAAAGTCCGCGAGGCGGTCAGGATAGAAATTTGAAACTCCAATTGCCTTAATTCGGCCCTCTTTGTAAAGTTTTTCCATCGCTCGCCATGCGCCATAGACATCACCATATGGCTGGTGGATGAGATAGAGATCTAGGTAATTCAAGCCAAGTTTGTCCATTGACCTATCGAAAGCCTTGAGTGCCTGACTCTCACTAGCGTCTTGAACCCAAAGTTTGGTGGTGATAAACAGTTCTTCGCGTGCAATGCCACTATCGTGCAAAGCCTGACCAACAGCTCGCTCATTCATGTATGAGGCTGCGGTGTCGATGTGTCGATACCCAACATCGAGTGCATCGGTAACCGCTTGAATGCAGTCTTTCTCTTCAGGGATTTGGAAAACTCCGAATCCTAGAATCGGCATTTCTATGCCATTGGCAAGTTTTACATTCTTCATGTGTCGAAGTCTAAGTTAGAGAAAGTTTGATTAGGTACTGACCACCACCGGGTGTCAATTCCACTTTGAATTCGGTTTTTGGGGCAAGTCTCCGAAGCCGGTCTAGTAACCATGCTTCAACACTTTTTGCATCTGCCTCAGATGGACATCGAGCAACGGCTTCGCGACCCCCTTTCTTGAGCAGTCGATCAACACTTTCGATGATGGGAGCAGGATCAATAACCAAAAGTTCTTTCGGCCAATGCACCACCGGAGCAATTTTGCCCTTCATGGTGTTGCATTGGCGATGAGCGAGTCTCTCGTTTGCACCTTTATTACCCTTAGCGATCCAATAGGAATCGGCACTGGGCCCGAGATCCGAATTCACCGATGCATCTGGGTCGACAGATTTATCGCAAAGCCAGCAAGTCCAGTTGTCGGCATCGCCGACTTCGTTGAGGTCACTCATTAGTAGGCAACCGTAAATCGTGCTCGGTGATGTTTTGCGTTTTCGATTTCGTCTACCACGGCAAGGCCGAGGTCGCTGCCAGAAATAAACGAGTTGCCTTCCGCATCTTTGATAAGGACATCTCCGCCAACTCGATATTGACCGGTGGCTTCGCCAGGTTCACCTACTCGGAATCCCGCAGCCGGTGAAATTACGAACCAGTCGAGATCTTCAGGAGTCTCGCGGAGAGCAGCGAGAACTTCAGTCATGATTACCGAGCCTGGACGTACAGTTGGCGGGAATCCCTCGGTGTCCATCAGCAGCGGTCCACCCTCGCTTACGCGCAGTGAGCCAGCACCGCCGGCTGAGCCAAATCGAACACCAGACTTGCGACAAGCCTCAGCAAGGGTGAGCATCTCATCAACGAACAATTCGCTCAAGTCTCCGCGCGGTGTGATTGAGCTGAAAGCCACATCGGTGTTGGCAAGTAGGTTCGCTACCAATACGCGGTCGGTCACCGAACCTGAGACGTAATTGACGCCGTCTATTTTCTCGGCCGGCTCATTTCGGCTAACTACTGTGACCTGATGACCTCGGGCAGCAGCGTGCTTTGCAACATTGCTGCCAACATAACCGGTGCCGCCAAAAAGTGTAATTCTGCCCATAGACCTATTGTCTACGAGAAGGCCAAGGAATTATCGCGCTAACCCGATTTTGATAGCTTTCGTACTCGGGATACTTGCTTAGGGAAATTTGCTCGGTGAATCTAGTTGAACCGATGAACAACGCTGTGAGTACTAGCGCGCCGATCCAGTTGTAACTATTGAAGCCAATCTGGACAGCACTGAATAAGAAAATGACCCACCACTGAGATTGCTCTGCGAAAAAGTTGGGATGGCGACTAACTGAGAAAAGTCCAGTGGTGAGAAATCCAGTTTTTTCGCCGCGCTTTTTGGCTTGATGGAAATTCCACTGCTGTTGATCTGCAATTGTTTCGATAGTTAGGAGTGCTAGAAACAAAACCGCGAGCGCGATGTCTGCCGCACCAAATGGAACATCAATTTGTGAGAGTGCGTACATCGGAGTGGTAATTAAAAACAGAATCACGTTTTGAATAATCACAATGAAGCCGATGTTAAAAAGTTGGTATTGCCAAGCAGTCATGCCTTTGCGCAAAATTTCCCAGCGGTAATCTTCTCCGCCAGGTTGATACCCGCCTTTACGGGCAAAGTTAAAGGTGAGCCGAGCTCCCCAGAGCGTAATAAGAATTGCCAGCAGATTAAGTCGGACATCAAGGAATTCTTTTCCGCCGGCCCAAACCCAGGCATAAGCGACCGGAACAATGGACCAAATTCTGTCCACCCAAGACGTGTCTTTGGTGGGCAAACTGAGTAACCAAGTACCGGCGCAGGTGCCGGCCAGAATCCAGAGATTCAATTCGAGAGCGCTCATAAGGCCTATTTTGCTGGGATAGTACGTATTTTTTAGCGAATTATGCCCCTGTGTGTTTTGGGTCAAAGATTGACCTATGAGATTCGTAGACCTTTCAGTACACCTCGACAACGAGACCCCGCTAGACCCTCCTTTCCTTCGACCAAAGATCGAATACAAGAATCACCAAGAGGGCCTCAAAGACATGTACAACATGTACGGCATCACTCCAGAGCAGTTACCTGATGGACAGGGGCTTGCAGCCGAGACCGTGACAATTACGACTCACTCAGGCACGCACATCGATGCACCATGGCACTACCACCCAACTCAGAACAACGGCGAGAAGGCTTGGACCATCGATGAGGTTCCTCTGGACTGGTTCTTCCGCCCGGGTGTGAAGATCGATCTCACTCACCTACCAAACGGCACCATCGTTATGCCTCAGCACATCGAAGAGGCACTAGCAAAAATTGACTACACACTTAAGCCGTTCGACATTCTTTTGTTCCACACCATTGCTTCTTCTGCGTACGGTCGCGAAGACTTCATCGACACCGGAATTGGTTTCGGCGACGAAGTGACAATGTGGCTAACCGATCAGGGTATCCGCGTGGTTGGCACCGACGCTTGGGGTTGGGACCTCCCAGTTTCAATCGCTCGCAAGATGTTTGAAGAAACTGGCGATCCATCACATGTTTGGGATGGACACAAGGCTGGCCGCAAGGTTGCCTACTGCCAGATCGAAAAGCTTCACAACCTCGAGTCAATTCCGGCAACCGGATTCACCGTTGCCTGCTTCCCAACCAAGGTGCGCGCTGCATCAGCTGGTTGGACTCGCGCTGTAGCTATCTTCGACAACTAATAGTCTT
>JBEGSY010000034.1:0-5288 GCA_041179725.1 Actinomycetota bacterium
CGAGGTAGTGATCGGAGCGATTCCAGTTGACCTGCGCGGAAAGCTTGAGCCAGCCGAGGTATTCCACCAGGTGCTTGAGCACCGCTGGTTTATGGCTGAGAACCAGAGCCGAGGTATTCCGCTAGTTGAGGCGGTCCAGAGCTACGTGGACAACGTTCTTTCACACCGACGCGACGAGCAGACCTACTTGAATCAGACAACTGAGTCGATTGTGCTTCCAGAAGCAGTGCCAACAGGAACCATCATCGCGATTGACGACGAAGAAACCGACTGGCGCGACCTCGTATAAAGAAGCTGTGTTTAACTAGCGCTTAAGCTCGGCGCTTGCTGACTTCGTAAAGTGCAACGCTGGCTGCAATACCGGCGTTTAGCGATTCGGTTGCTCCGTGAATCGGAATCGATGCAATCGCGTCGCAGTTCTCCTGAACCAAACGAGATAGGCCTTTGCCTTCGCTACCAACCACGAGCACCAACGGTTCGGTGCCGAGTTTAAAATCAGGCATCTGCATGTCTCCGCCGCCGTCAAGCCCGACAATGAAACAGCCGCGCTTCTTAAGGTCTTTCAAAGTGGCGTTTAGGTTTGCTGCAAGTGCAACCGGAATACGTGCTGCAGCTCCTGCGGATGTTTTCCATGCCGATGCAGTAACACCGGTTGAGCGTCGCTGCGGAACGATTACGCCTTGACCACCGAAAGCTGCGACCGAGCGAATGATGGCACCTAGGTTTCGTGGATCAGTGATTCCATCGAGTGCAACAATCAACGGGTTCTGACCGCGAGCAACAATCATGTCAAGCATCTCAAGCGGGTGCTGATATTTGTATGGCGGCACCTGAAGTGCAATGCCCTGGTGAACTGAGTCGTAACCGGTCATGCGGTCAATCTCAGGTCGAGTAACTTCGTTCATCGGAATGCCGCGTGCCGCCGCAATCTTGATTGATTCCTTAACGCGGTCGTCCATCTCAATGCGGTTTGCAATAAACAGAGCAGTTGCCGGAACCTTTGCGCGCAAAGCTTCAACTACAGAGTTACGACCAGATAGAACTTCGGCTGCATCGGCAGCCTTGGCAACGCGATCACCAGAGCGACGAGCAGCTCCAGCCGAACCTGCAGTGCGTGCAGTTGGAGCCAAGAATTCACCACGACGAGACCCGTCGCGAACTGACTTGCCGGCTGCTGCCGGACGCGCACTGCGAGTACTGGCTCCGCGTGCAGCTGGCTTTGCCTTTGCTGCTTCAAGTGCCCGAGCGGTCTTCGAGTTACCCGCACCCTTACCCTCGGTTTTGATGCCGAGCGCTCGAACCTTGCGCTCCTCAGCCTGCTTCAGTTTGAAAGCCTTGTGCTTCTTGCGGTCTTCAGCCTTCGGGGTTGGGCCCTTACCGGCTAGTCGGCGCTTGTTGTTGCCGCCACTTCCCTTAGTTGCTCCCTTGCCGCCCTTTGCGGCTCCCGGGCGTCCTGGTTTTGCCATTAGTCAACACTCCAATGCGTTTGATCTGCAGCGTCTTCTAACTTGATGCCAGCTGCTGTGATGATGTCGCGCCACTTGTCTGCAGTGGCGAAATCTTTAGCAGCTCTCGCTGCATTTCGCTGTTCGATGATGCTTCGAATCAAACTGTCGAGCGCCTGATGGGTTAATTGGTCTTCGCCAGACTTGCCCCAGATAGATGCGAGTGGATTGATCAGAAGCACATTGCTCATACCGAGCACAGCCAAGAAAGCTTTTCGTGCTGAGTCGATGTCGTTTGCGTCGAGTGCTGCATTGCCTTCGCGAACGGTTTCGTGAATCACTCCGATAGCGATCGGGAGATTCAAATCGTCATTCATTGCATCAGCAAACTTTGCAGGGACACCAGGTACAAGGCTTAGAAGTTTTGCATCAGTGGCAAGCACGCGAAGTGCTCGCTTCAAGAAAGTCTCGATTCTGGCGACTGCTGTGGTTGCTTCGTCGAGAACGCCTTCGTGGTAATCGAGCACCGAACGGTAGTGAGCAGAACTTAGGTAGTAACGCACAGCGATGTCGCTACCCTTGGCAAAAAGATCTTCAGCGAAAATCGAGTTGCCTAGTGACTTCGACATTTTCTGGCCGTTCACATTTACAAGTGCGTTGTGAATCCAGTAATTGGCGAAGGCATCGCCGGCAGCAGTCGATTGAGCAAGTTCGTTTTCGTGGTGCGGGAAGCGTAAGTCAAGCCCGCCACCGTGAATATCGAAATTGGTGCCGAGATACTTAGTCGACATCGCGCTGCACTCAATATGCCAGCCAGGGCGACCGCGACCAAACTTTGAATCCCAACCGGCGCTCTCTGGCTCTCCAGCTTTTGCTGCTTTCCAGAGCGCGAAATCATGAGGGTTGCGCTTGCCGGTTTCGCTGGCTTCGCCAGCTTCCATGTCGTCAAGTTTTTGGTTGGTGAGTTCGCCGTAGTTTGCCCACTTGGCCGACTCGAAGTAAACCGAACCGTCTTCGGTGGCATAGGCATAACCGCGAGCAACAAGTCGATCGATTATCTCGAGCATTTCCGGAATGGCTCCGGTAGCGCGAGGTTCATAGGTTGGCGCCTGAATTCCGATTTTGCGATAAGCGGCATTGAACTCTTGCTCAAAGCGATAGGCCAGCGCCCACCAGTTTTCGCCTTCGGCCTTGGCATTTTCCAAAACTTTGTCGTCGATGTCGGTGACATTACGAACCAGCGTGACTTTGTTCCCGGTGGCTTCTAACCAGCGACGAAGTATGTCGTAAACCAGAGCGCTGCGCAGGTGACCAACGTGAGGAGCTCCCTGCACGGTTGGGCCGCAAACGTAAATACCAACCTGACCTTCTTTGATCGGCTGGAATGCCCGAAGTGCCTGGCTCTTTGAGTCGTAAAGGCTGAGGGTCATGCGTTCAGCCTATCTTTGGCGCTGATAATCAACGCGGATGCCACAGCGGCGACACCTTCATCATTGCCGAGGAAACCGAGGCCATCTGTGGTGGTAGCACCGAGGGTAACCGGAGCTCCAACTAGTGCTGTCAGTGCTGCCTCGGCTTCCTTGCGCTTGGTCGATACCTTCGGTCGATTGCCAATTAGCTGAACCGAAACATTGACCACCGAGTAGCCAGCGTTGGCAAGTAGTTTGACGGTTTCGGTTAGGAATACGCTGCCGTTGGCTCCGGCAAACTCTGGCCGATCAACACCGAAGTTGCTGCCGATGTCGCCAAGCCCAGCAGCAGAGAGCAAGGCATCGACGATGGCGTGTGAAACCGCATCGCCGTCGCTGTGACCATCTAGGCCTGGAACACCTGGCCATTCGATGGTGCCAAGGTAGAGCTTTTTGTTTTGGTCATTCGAGAAGCGGTGAACGTCGGTGCCGATGCCGGTGCGGCCAGGTCCGTTGAAGCGCGCCAGCACTACTCCTAGGTCATCCGGGGTGGTGATCTTCGCGGCATTTGCTTCTCCTTCGACAAACAAAACCGTCTTACCTAGTGACTGGAATAGCGCAGCGTCGTCGGTGAAATCGTTCGTGGCTTCGGCGTACGCACGTTTCAAATCTGCAGTGACAAATCCCTGTGGAGTTTGTGCGCTTCTTAGTGCCGAACGATCTACAGTTTCAAGAACTACATCGTCACTCACGCGCTTCACGGTGTCGGCTATTTGAGTTGCAGGAATTACGGCTTGTTTTGAAGATTTAACTTTGTTGTAAACCGAAGCAAAAAGTTGTGTTGTGGCAAAAGCTCGAGCTGCGTCATGCACTAAAACAAAGTCAGATTCAACCTGTGCGAGGGCATTATTAATTGACTGCTGACGAGTTTCACCTCCGACTACCACAGTTACTTCGACTTCATCATCGAAAAATTGGTTCGCAATTTCGATGGCATCGGTGAGGTGAGACTCCGGAGCGGCAATAACAATCTGGTTTAGATTTTGTAATTCAGCAATTGGAAGTAGCGAGTGCGACAAAATGGTGCGTCCGTTGATTTCAACGAAAGCTTTTGGTTTATCGGATTTCAGCCGTTCACCGCGACCCGCAGCGACAACGATCACCGCTAAGTCGCGATTGGTCATTTGCTTACTTTTTGCCCGCTAGTGCGTCGTCGAGGAACTTGATGGCCTTCTCTTCGTCTGACTTCTTAGCCAGAGCAAGCTCTGAGACTAGGATTTGACGAGCCTTGGCCAGCATGCGCTTTTCTCCGGCTGAAAGTCCGCGGTCCTGGTCGCGGCGCCATAGGTCGCGAACCACCTCGGCGTTTTTGTTGACGTCGCCAGACTGAAGTTTTTCTAGGTTTGCCTTGTAACGGCGTGACCAGTTGGTTGGCTCCTCAACGAAGTCAGCCTGAAGGATCTCAACTACCTTCTTGACACCCTTATTGTCGATAACGGCACGGATACCCACGGTTTCGACCTTTGAGAATGGGACCCAAATCAATAGGTCACCCTGGGTGACCTTTAGCTGTAGGTGCTGCTCCTTCACCCCGGCAAATTCGCGCTTTTCGATTTTTACGATTTTTGCTGCGCCGTGGTGTGGGTAAACGAGAGTTTCGCCAACTTCAAGATTCATTTGGAAGATTTCCCTTCAGAAACCACAATTTTACCACGAGTGAGCCGCAGAGCCAAGAAACATCTGGGGTAGCATTTTGAGTAGAACCACCCCGAGAGGAAAAACCTTGCTAAATCGCAAATTTGCCGCCGTTGCCATCGCTGCCGCTGTTGCCCTAGGTACCACCGGATGCACATTTACCAGCCCAGTGGCTTCTCTCGAGGTATACGACCCATCAGACGGTGTTAACGCAACCGTCGGCAAGATTCAGGTTCGCAACCTTATGATTCTGACCACTGCAACTGGCCAGGCAGCAATTTTCGGTTCACTGGTAAATCAAGATTTTGATGCTAAAGCCACCGATGTCGAGCTTCATGCACACAGCGAAGTTTCAACTCCTGAAATTCCAGTTTCGGTTGGAGCCGGTGAAAAGCTCGATCTCGGCTACAACGGTGGTCAAGCAATTCCAATTACTTTTAGCCCAAAGCCAGGCTCAATCGTTGAGATGCACGTCACCGTTGGCGCAGACAAAGTAACGCTAAACGTTCCAGTGCTTGACGGAACCTTCAAGGAATACGCGCCGCTAGTTAACTCAATCGCAACGCAATCAGCCGAAGGCACAGCTAACACAAACTAGTTTTTAGGCTTGGAATTTATAGCCCAAGCCACGAACTGTAACTAGGTGTTCCGGTCTGGCTGGATCTGCTTCAATCTTTGAACGTATGCGCTTCACGTGCACGTCCAGTGTCTTGGTATCGCCAAAGTAATCGCTACCCCA
>JBEGSY010000035.1:0-4842 GCA_041179725.1 Actinomycetota bacterium
CAGGAATCGAACGTGAACGACAAATGATGGCTGTGTGTGAAGTTGGACCACCCTTGAGAGTGATTACACCAACTACTGCAGGAGTAAATTGTGCGGTGTCGGCAGGAGAGAAGTCATCGCCTACAATTACGAATGAACCGGTGGTTGGCAATTCCAAACCAACGTGAATACCGGCAAGATTCGCTTGCACTCGCTTTGAGATGTCTTGCAAATCTTTTACGCGCTCGTCGAAGTCTGGGTCGCCACCAAGTAGCTCGGCGAACTCATCAACAGCTTTTCCGTATGCAGCGCCCGCGGTCCATCCCTCAGCAAGGTGACCCTCGGCAACTTCAAAGAGCTCTTCGTCTTCGAGTAAGTACTTCAATGCCTCAAAAATTTCGGCTGAGGTGCCGCCAACGCCAGCACCTAATTCGTCCAGATCTTCTGCAACAGCAGCGATGGCTGCCTTCAACGCGGTTTTTTCAGCTTCGGCTGATTGGTTTGATTTGGCCCAGGCCGGAAGTGCCTGCATCGGAGCCACCTTATATACGGGTGCAACCACCGCGTTTAGGCCTACTCCAAGGCCCTTTAGTACCGCCCCGCTAGCCAAACCAGCCATTACTAGCCCTTTAGGAATTCTTGAATCTGAGCGGCAATACCCTGGGCGGTGCCTTCGTCCGAAGCCTCAACCTCTAGGGTCAAAACCTCGCCAGTCTTGATCTTTAGGGCCATTAGGCGCAGAGCCGAGTTAGCCTTGGCAAACTCCTCGCCCGGACGCCCAATTGAAACCTCTAGGCCAGACTCCTTTACTAGCTTCACGATCTGCCCAGCCGGACGGGCGTGTAGGCCAATCGGGTCTAAAACAGTGACTTCTAGGCTGAACTGGGCCATTTGGGACCTCCACAAGACAAGAGCGGGTAATGTATCTGAGATAAGTGTGTCAGAAATGGCTGGAACCCGCCAATTGAGCGGAATTCGGACTATTTTTGCCTATTTTGGCCTACAAAACCTTTGTAGGAGTACCACAAAATAAAGGTCAATTTTCGGTAACGGTTTTGTGTTACCTTCCACGTTTCTGACAACTTGCTGAGTATCTTTGTCATAACTCAACGGTGAGGGACGAAGGAGGCACGCAAGCGTGACCGTAATTACTCAAGGAGCCATGCATTGAGCACCCCCATCACCATCCCTGAAATCGTGATCGTCGACATCGACGCAAGCACTAAAGAAGAAGCAACCCGCCAATTGGCGCAGCGTCTAGTTGACGCCGGTCGTGTAACCGAAATCGAAGGTTACCTAGAAGCAGTTGCTCGCCGTGAAGAACATTTTCCAACCGGAATCGAAGGTGGAATAGCTATTCCACACGCACAAAGCGATCTAGTTGTTGTTCCATCGGTTGCAGTGGCAACCACAACTAACGGTGTCGACTTCGGCGCAGATGACGGACCATCAACTTTGATTTTCCTAATCGCCGCACCAGCATCTGGTGAAGGCACTCACCTGGAAATTCTTGGATCACTTGCGCGCAAAGTTATGCACGAAGATTTCTGCGACGCACTGCGTGCAGAGAAAAACCCATCAGCAATCGCTGACATCGTCACACGAGAGGTACAAAAATAAATGGCAAAGATCGTCGCAGTAACTAGCTGCATCACTGGAATTGCTCACACCTACATGGCCGCCGAAGCTCTAGAGCAGGCAGGCAAAAAGCTTGGTCACGAAGTAATCGTCGAGACCCAAGGCTCTGCGGGATCAAACCCACTGGCACAGTCAGTGATTGATTCAGCAGACGCAGTTATCTTCGCCGTTGATCTTGAGGTCAAAGACAAGAGTCGTTTCAACGGGAAGCCTTACATTCAGGTGGGTGTCGCCAAAGCTATGAAGGGCGCCGCTGATCTGATTGAAGAAGTACTTTCTGCTGCTAAAGCTGGAACCGCTGCGAAAGTTGGCGATGGCCAGTCAGCAGCTCCAAAAGCAGAAGCACCTAAGGCTGCAAAGCCTGCTGGTGAAAAGAAGGGTTTCCTCGGAGGCCTCTTCGGCAAGAAGTAACACCCTGGTTGCACACGCAATCAGACACGTAACAACTCATTAATTCAAAGGAGAAAGAAGTAATGGCAGGTACAGGTGCAAAACTACGCCAGTGGCTAATGACTGGTGTTTCGTACATGATTCCATTCGTGGCAGCCGGCGGTATCCTTATCGCTCTTGGCTTCCTACTAGGAAGCGCGTTTGCCGGTAACGACGGTATTCACGCATATGACGCAGCAAAGATGGCTGTTCCGACCAACGAGTCAGGCGCAGTAACCGGCTTCAACTTGCTAGATGGCAAGAACTGGGCTTTCATCATTTTCTGGCTAGGTAAAGCAGCATTCGCATTCTTCGTACCAGTGCTTGCTGGTTACATTGCGTATGCAATCGCTGACCGTCCAGGTCTAGCTCCAGGTTTCGTTGCCGGTGCACTTGCAACCGGTCTTGACGGAAACCCTCTAGGCACTGGCACTGGATTCCTTGGTGCAATCATCGGTGGTCTTATCGCTGGTGGAGTTGCTCTATGGATCAGCCGCTGGAAGGTTGCAAACTGGATCCGTCCGATCATGCCTGTTGTGGTTATCCCACTACTAGGTTCATTGATTGCAGGATTCGCAATGGTTCTAGTTCTAAAGGTTCCAGTTGGTGGCCTAATGACCGCTCTAAACAACGGTCTAACTAGCCTTTCAACTTCAGGTCTAGTAGTTCTAGGTATCGTTCTTGGTCTAATGATGGCATTCGACATGGGTGGCCCAGTTAACAAGGTTGCATACGTATTCGCAACTACTGGTCTTGCTGCTGCAGGCGCTGCAACTTCAGCTCCTCAGTTCCAGGTAATGGCTATCGTTATGGCTGCAGGTATGACTCCTCCTCTAGGTCTTGCACTTGCAACTGTTCTTCGCAAGGGACTATTCACCGAAGGTGAGCGCGAAAACGGTAAGGCTGCATGGCTTCTAGGCGCATCATTCATCTCTGAAGGTGCGATTCCATTCGCTGCTGCTGACCCAATTCGCGTGATCCCTTCGATCATGCTTGGTTCTGCAGTTACCGGTGGTCTAGTTGCTGCATTCGGCAACGAGCTACGCGCTCCACACGGTGGAATCTTCGTATTCCCACTAGTGAGCAACGTTCTTACCTACATCCTTGCAATCTTGATTGGTACCGCCGTAACTGGTCTACTAGTCATCGTTGCTAAGGGACTTGGCAAGAAGTAAATCTTCGTTACAGATTTAGAGAGCCCGGCAGAAATGCCGGGCTCTTTTTTTGTTTGCTCGGCGGCGAGCAGATGGCCCACGTGCTTCTGAATTAACTAGTGCTCTATTCGAAATCGAACGAAAAATGAAGCGAATCGCCTGGTTATTATTTTTGAATTCGACTGAATCAGCAAACTGCGAATTAGTCGACAGCTCTTTCTAGACGTGCACAAAATGATGGCTAGTCTGGGTAATTTTGGGACCGGAACCCAAAGAGTTCAGGCATTCAAATCGACAAGTTTTGTATTAGTTCAAATCGTTCGAAATCAAACAAAAACGTGCGGCGGTTGGTTTGAAAAACCGTTCGATTTCGGACGAACCACTAGTTAACTTCGTGGCGCTAGATTCCAGCGAAACCCGAGCCTATTCCAAGCTTTGCTGAGACAAAGTTGACTGAGGCTGGCGGGAGTCACTTGGTGGCTGCGACGATCGAGAACTTCAGCGCCTTGCGGTGCGATTCGTCGATGAGCTTGAGGATGCGAGTGCGGCCAAGGAGCTGGTCTTCCTTGCTTAGCTGCAGGTATGCGGTTGCCGCCTCCATGAAGCGCAGCTTTACGTGCAGATCAATCAGCTCGATGTCTCGCTCGGTAGGCCCGGCTTCACCGAAGTAGGCGCCCAGGTATGCGCGAAGGAGTTCCGGCTGCATGGCCTTCTTCTCGCTGAGCAGCGAGTGGATGCCAACGCCGAGGTCAAAGTACTTAGAGGCGAAACCTGCCTTGGCCCAGTCGATTAGCACTGCTCGGCTGCCATCGAAGACCACGTTAGAAAGTTCTGAATCGGCATGTACGAACGTCATGTCCTCGCGGTTTAGTTCGTGTTCGCGAAGCGACTTCACGATTGAACGAGCAAAGGCGATGACCTCAGGTGAGAAGTCATCGGCATTGGCTTTTGCAAAGTATGGCTTGAGCACCTTTGCAGAAGACCAGTCGGCAAGTTTGTTCTTGCCTTCTTTCTCAAAAGCAGTGTGAATCTTTTTTAGTGATTCACCTAGCGCCGCGATGTGCTTTGGTAGAACGTTGTTCACCAAAATGTCGCCATCAACATAACCAAGCACCACCGAGTCATAACCCTTAAGTGGCATGCGGTTTAGTGGGGTAGGCGCCGCAATCTTTTTGTCGCGCAACCGAATCAGGTTGTCAATTTCTCGCTCGAGGAGTGCAACGTTCTTTTTATTTTTACGAACGTACTTGTAAACGCGGGAGATTCGCTTATTGATAACCGTAATCGCTTCAAAGCGATTTCGTTCTACTGAAAAAGTTTCTGGCTCATCAACGCGATAGAGAGCTGTGCGAATCTCGCGTGGTAGCGATTCGAAGGTGCTCTTTTTAGCCATGCCCTCTAGTTTACGCAGAAGGGTTTAACGGCAGCTGGATATCCAAACGCAGCCCACCGAGAGAGCTCTTAGAAATAGCGAAGCTTCCGGAGTGTGCCTCGACGATTGAGTTCATGATGCTCATACCCAATCCGCTGCCGCCAGTCTCGCGAGAGCGAGAAGAGTCGAAGCGCTGGAAGCCCTGCACTCCTCTTGCGTAGGCTTCATCGGGTAAGCCCCTACCGCCATCTTCGATCACCAAGTGGGCGT
>JBEGSY010000036.1:0-8791 GCA_041179725.1 Actinomycetota bacterium
AGGTCGTAAATGGTGAGCGCAGAGTCGAGTCGCTTCTGCTTGAAGTTGAGCGAAGGCGCTTTGAAGCGCATGAGTTGCGCCAAATCCTTAGGGTTAGGAAATTTGCGTTTTATGTTTCCCATTCTCTACCTACTTACTTGCTACTGCCGCGTGACTTACTTGGATCTCGTGAACACCGTGGGTCAACACTTCGCCGTTCAACTTAGATTCTTCATTAACCAAGATGGTTGATTCTTCTGTGACCGGAAGGTTCAACTTTGCTGTGACGCCAAATGGAACATGCACTTTGGCGAGAAGTTTATCTCCGTCTATTTTCCAGTCGATCGCAAAATTGCCGTAGCCCGTCTCAATTGAACCCTTAGCCCAGTCGATGCTCTTGGTTGGTCTCGGACTGATGCTCACCTGCTTGTAGCCAGGCGAGAGCGAAGTTAGGCCGAGCACATTCCGGTAGACCCAGTCAATAACTGCTCCGTAGGCATAGTGATTGAAGGAAATCATCGAAGGTTCTGAGCCTGGTGCGTGCCCTTCAGAGCCACCGGTTGACGGGGTGCCGTCTGGCTTGATGGCTTCCCATCGCTCCCAGATAGTAGTGGCACCGACGGTGATTGGGTACAGCCAGCTGCGGATCTCTTCGCGAAGCAACATGCTGTAGGCCTCGTTGATGTGGCCATTTCGAGACATGGCATCCATGATTACCGGAGTGCCCAAGAACCCGGTTGAGATCGCACCTTTGTCTTTGCGCACCAACTCGGCAAGCCCCACAGCAACTGCTTCTCGCTCGTCCTCTGGGCAGATATTGAATTCAAGCGCGAGTGAACTTCCGCTAGTGGTTTTACGTGCGTCTTCGCCAAGTAGCTTCCAGGTAGCTTCCGCTACATCATCAGCAAGTTTGTGATATCTCTCGGCATTTTCTTTTGTACCAACAAGCTCTTCGGTCTTAGCCAAGAGTCTGGCACTGTGAACGATGTAAGTGCTGGCAACGTAACGCGATGATACCTTCGCAAGAAACGGCTTGTCTTCTGGTGCATCTGGATCAAGCCAGTCACCAAGCTGCATCACACCTTCAGGGAAAACATTGTCGACACATTGTGCCGAGAAAAAGTCAACCCACTTGCGCATGCTATCTAGCTGGTTGCGCAAAATTTGTAGGTCACCAAAACTTTGATACTGGGCCCAAGGAATTACCACCGCGGCATCGCCCCAACCGGCCGCACCGTTATCTGGGAATGGATTTCCATTTGGAAGCTTTGGATATTGCAATTCAAGAATGTCTGGCACAACGTGCGGAACTTTTCCACTCTCGTGTTGTTCCAGCGAAACGTCTTTCATCCATGAGCGGAAAAAAGCATTTTCATCAACTAATGTGTTGGCCGCCCAAATAAACGCCTGGGCATCGCCAGTCCAACCTAGTCTTTCGTCGCGCTGAGGGCAGTCAGTTGGAATCGAAACGTAGTTATCGCGAAGAGACCACAGCACATTGCTGTGCAGTTTATTCAGCAGAGCGTGCGACGATTTGAACTCGCCGCGATCTGGGTTGTCGCTGGTGATAGCAATCGCGGTTGCCGCGATGACCTTGGCATCGGTAACCACATCGGCAAACTGGAAGCCATGGAAGGTGTGCTTTGGCTCGAGGTCTTGCACTCCATCCTTGCCCAGGATGTAGGTGTCGGTGGCCTTTGCTGCTCGCAATGGCGCGGTGTGCAGTGTCTTATCTGGCAGCAGAATCTCAGCGTGACGGACGACAACCTTGTCGCCGCGTTTGCCGTCCACGGTAAGGCGAACCCATCCGGAGATATTCTGCGGACCATCAAGGTTGACTCGATCAGCCTCTTGGCGCAGAGTCATTGGCAGCTCGGCCTTGACTCGCACCGGTGGGGCCGAGAGTGGTTCAAGTAGGTTCTTGTTAATTTCGCGGATAGTCACAGGAGACCACGTTGAATCGTCGAAGCCAGGCTTGCACCAGGCTACCTGAGCCATTGTCATGTCCATAGTGGTGCCGTCATAGATAGATGCAAAGCGCACCCCACCTGTTGCGGTCTTCCAATTCGAATCAGATGCGATGACTTCACTGGTTCCGTCTTCGTATTCAATTTCAATTTGACCAAGGAATGATGTGTGTTCGCCGTAATTGTTGAACATATTGAAGAAACTCATCTTGCCGCGATACCAACCGTCGGTAAGCAAAACGCCAAATGCGTTCTCACCTTCGATAAGGTGATTGGTTACGTCGTGAGTGTCGACCAAAAGACGATGCTGATAAGGAGTCCAACCTGGAGCAAGAATATGGTTCCCGGCTTTTGCGCCGTTGATCATCACATCGTAGGTTCCATGTGCTGTTGCGTAGAGTCTTGCCTTAGCTACTGGCTTGCTAATAGTGAAAGTAATACGCAGTAGCGCAGCTGGATCTTCAGCCTTACTTGTATCCCCGATTGCCACACCAAGCAATTCTGCTCCGTCTAACAATCCAACTTCATGAATATGTGTGTTACTCCAGTCTGACCATCCAGCCTGAGTTTCAACGCGCACTCGGTGATACGAAATTTCACGCGATGTTGAAGGCTGATGAGGTGCCTTTACGAACTGTGAAGCAGATGACTTGGACTGATCGCTCTTTAGTTCAACCGAGAAATCGGCATCCAACGCAGAATGAATCTCGTAAGCAACCTGATGCAGTTCGGTGTTGGCGCCACTAACTTTCCAGCTGAGTTCAACCGGCCCTCCTGGAAATCCAATCTGGTTTGCAGGATATTGGCTGCGAAGTGTGATCTTCATTGATTACTTGTCCTTCTTTGGTTGGAATAGCTGAGGTTGAAAACTCTTGGCGATGAACTCGCGCTTATTGGCAATGCTGGTCTGGGCCATCAGGTTACCAATCGCGGTGGCCTCCACCGGACCGGCAACCACCGGGATACCGCAGCGGTTGGCAGCAAGCTGGTTGAGTAGGCGGTTTTGGCTACCTCCTCCCACGATGTTGAGCTGCTTGATCTTGCGACCGGTGAACTCTTCAAGATCTTTGATGGCTTCGGCATAGGCGTCTGCGAGTGATTCCAGAATGACTCGAGTGATTTCGGCTGGGACGTGTGGGGTCTCATGGCCACTGCGGGATACGTGCACCTGAATGCGTGAAGGCATGTCACCGGGTGCCACGAACTCCCCGTCGTTCACATCTATGCGAGCAGAAGTTTCCACGTGTTCAGCACCTTCGAGCAACTCTTCGATGTTCAACTGCCAAATCTTCTGACTCTCCTGCAGCAACCAGAGTCCGCTTAGATTCTTTAGATAACGAACGGTGTTGTTGACGCCAAGTTCGTTGGTGAAGTTTTCGCGACGGGAAAATTCCGAGAGTACAGGCTGATTGATTTCAGCTCCAATGAGTGACCAGGTGCCACTCGACAAGTAAGCGCCATTCTCATCAAGTTTTGGAACAGCAAGCACTGCAGATGCGGTGTCATGTGATGCCACGGCAATTACTTCGGTGCCTTTCAATCCAGGATTATCGAATCCAACCAAAGGACCGTAAGTCTCACCTGGCTGAATCAGCTCAGGTAGCAAATCGGTTTTGATTCCGAGCTTTTTTGCAAGCGCAAGGTTCCACTGGTGAGTGTGGACATCTAGTAATCCGGTAGTCGAAGCGTTGGTGACTTCTGCGCGCTTCACTCCAGTTAGTACGAATGCAATTAGATCAGGGATCAACAGAACTGTTTTTGCTTTTGCTACCAGCTCTGGATTTTGCAACTGCTCTGCAGTGAGTTGGTAAACAGTATTGAACGTCTGATACTGCAATCCGTTTAATTGGTAGAGCTCATCCTGCGGAACAATCTCGTGCACCACAGTAGCGCCAAGCAGATTACGTTCATCGCGATAGTGACGTGGTGGAGCAATGAGCTTGCCGTCATCGTCAACCAGCCCGTAGTCCACCGCCCAGGTGTCGATACCAATTGACTTCACGGTTTGACCGCGTTCGGCGGCAAAGTTACCGAGCTTGTTCAGGCCTTCTTTGATGGCCGAGAATAGTGCGTCGAAGTCCCAGTGCAGCTGATTGCCAGTGACTACGGGGCCGTTCGGGAAGCGGGCGAGTTCATGAAGATCCAGCCGGGAGTCGCTGAGCACACCAGCTATGACGCGTCCGCTAGACGCGCCAAGGTCGATTGCACCCAGGATCTCGGTCATGGTTATCGCAAGAACGCAGCCGCTACGCCGGAGTCAACTGGAATGTGAAGTCCGGTAGTGTGACTCAGCTCGCCGGCGGTAAGTGCGAACACTGCATTGGCAACATTCTCAGGAACCACTTCGCGCTTTAGCAATGTGCGCTGCGCGTAGTACTTACCTAGGTCGTCTTCCTTCACTCCGTAAACCTTGGCGCGTGATGCTCCCCAACCACTGGCAAAGATTCCAGAACCGCGAACCACTCCATCAGGGTTGATTCCGTTCACGCGAATTCCGTACTCGCCAAGTTCGGCTGCGAGCAAGCGCACCTGGTGTGCTTGGTCTGCCTTGGTTGCTGAGTATGCAATGTTGTTTGGTCCAGCGAATACTGAGTTCTTTGATGAGATGTAGATGATGTCTCCACCCATCTTCTGATCCATCAGGATGCGAGCGGACTCACGAGAAACAAAGAATGAACCGCGAGCCATAACGTTGTGCTGCAGATCCCAATCGTGCGCTGTGGTTTGAAGCAGTGGCTTAGAAATTGAAAGACCGGCGTTGTTCACAATCAGGTCAACTCCACCAAATGCCAGAACAGCTTCGTCAAGCGCTGTCTTGATTTGGTTTTCGTCAGAGACATCGATTTTTACCGCGATGGCGACATCTGGTCCGCCGAGTTGCTCGGCAACAGCCTTGGCATTTTCCAAGTTTAGGTCTGCGATAACTACGCAGGCACCCTCGGCAGCAACGCGCTCCGCGATTGCCTTACCGATACCCGAGCCGGCACCAGTGATGAATGCAACGCGAGAAGCCAATGGCTTTGGCTTAGGCATGCGCTGAAGCTTTGCCTCTTCAAGCGACCAGTACTCGATGTTGAACTTCTCGGCATCGCTAATTGGACTGTAGCTCGAGATGGCCTCAGCCCCACGCATCACGTTGATGGCGTTCACATAGAACTCGCCGGCCACGCGGGCGGTCTGCTTGTTAGCGCCGAAAGAGAACATGCCCACGCCCGGAACTAGCACGATTGCTGGGTCAGCCCCGCGCATTGCCGGACTGTCCTTCTTGGCGTGCTTCTTGTAATACGCGGCGTAGTCGGCGCGGTATTCCTCGTGCAGTTCGGTCAGTCGCTCCTTGACCTTCTCGATCGGAGCATCCGGAGCGGTGTCTAGCACCATCGGCTTGACCTTGGTGCGTAAGAAGTGATCTGGGCAGCTGGTGCCAAGTGCAGCCAGAGCCTTCAGCTTGCTCTTCGACATGAACTCGAGCACCACTGCACTGTCGTTGAAGTGACCAACCTGTGGCTTGTCTGCAGAAGCAAGTCCACGAATGAATGGAGCAAGATCTGCGGCACGTGCTTTGCGAGCGGCTGCCTTTAGTGGTTTGAACTTTGCTACATCGGCACCGAACGGATTCTTCTTACCGGTCTTAGCAATGTACTGCTCGGCCGTCTTGATAATCTCGAGTGAATTCTTTTCTGCCTCTGCAGATGTTTTTCCCCATGAGGTAATTCCGTGACCACCAAGAATGCAACCGATAGCCTTCGGGTTTTGCTTCTGAACTTTAGCGATGTCCAACCCGAGCTGGAAACCTGGACGACGCCAGTCAACCCAAACTACTTTGTCGCCAAAAATCTTCTTAGTTAGCTTTTCGCCATCCTTAGAAGTTGCGATTGCGATTCCACTGTCTGGGTGCAAATGATCAACATGTGCCGCATCTACGAGTGCGTGCATTGCGGTGTCGATTGATGGTGCAGCTCCACCACGACCGTGCAAACAGAAATCAAACGCGGCAACCATTTCGTCTTCGCGTTTTACTCCAGGGTAAACATCCTGCAGTGCGCGTACGCGGTCGAGTCGAAGCACAGCGAGACCTGACTCCTTTAGAGTTCCAAGATCTCCACCAGAACCCTTGACCCAAATTAGTTCTACTGGCTTGCCAGTGACCGGGTCGATATCAGTTCCCTTAGCCGAGGTGTTACCACCGGCGTAATTGGTGTTCTTAGGGTTGCTGCCAAGTTTGTTTGAGCGAGCCAGTAGCTCGGCAACGGTTTTGTTTGGCTTAGTCATTACGCTCCCCAACCTGCCTGAGTGCCACCAATGCGGCTCTCGGCAATCTGCTTTAGGTATCCGCTGGCATTGAAGGCTGCTACCGGGTCGGCTGCGAGCCCCTTACTTTCGCGCCACTGCTCTAGCATCGGGCGAACATCTGTGTAGAAGGCATTCATGAAGATGTCGTTTGCACCAAGCACATCGCCAGCCAGCTGCGCCTTCTCGAGAGCAACAGTGTCAACCAAAAGTGCGCGGGCAGTCATCGCTTGAACGTTGAGCACAGAACGAATCTGGCCAGGGATCTTGTCTTCGATGTTGTGACACTGGTCGAGCATGAAGGCTACGCCGGATGCCGCTCCATAACCACCACCGCGAATCACTTCGTACATGATGCGGAATAACTGGAATGGATCTGCTGCACCAACAATCAAGTCGTCGTCTGCGTAGAAACGTGAGTTGAAATCAAATGCACCGAGCTTGCCAAGACGCAACAACTGCATCACGATGAACTCGATGTTGGTGCCAGGTGCGTGGTGACCGGTGTCTAGGCAAACTACTGCGCGATCACCGAGTGCAGCAACCTGTGCGTAAGAAGTACCCCAGTCTGGAACATCGGTGTGATAAAAAGCCGGCTCAAAGAATTTGTATTCGAGAACCATGCGCTGATCTTTTCCTAGACGCGCGTAAATCTTCTGAAGTGAATCGTGCAAGTTGTCTTGACGTCGACGCATGTCATCTTGACCCGGATAGTTAGAACCGTCAGCCAACCAAATCTTCAAATCGCGGGAGTGCGTTTCACCCATTACATCGATGCACTCAAAGTGGTGGTCGATTGCCTTCTGACGAGTCTTGGCATCGTTGTGCGCAAGTGATCCGAGTTTGTAGTCCTCGTCTTGAAAAGTGTTCGAGTTGATGGTGCCCAGCGCAACACCTAGCGACTCTGCGTGTGCGCGAAGCTTGGCAAAGTCATCAACCTTGTCCCATGGGTAGTGCAATGCCACGGTTGGTGCGATGCCCGAATACTTGTGTACCTGCGCTGCATCTTCAATCTTCTCGAATGGATCGCGAGGCACTCCAGCCGAAGGGAAAACACGGAATCGGGTACCCGAATTTCCGAATGCCCAAGATGGCAGTTCGATGGCCTGGTCGTTCAGCTTGGCTAGAACTTGGGTGTTCATGGATTGGTCCTTTGACTTGACTACTGGTACCACCTTATACAGAATTTTGAAACGTTTCATAATCGTTACCTAAATGGTAGGAATTTGTCCGTATGCTGTTCCAATTGAACAGTTCAATTTGGAGGCAAGGTGTCGGCAAGCATCAGGGACGTGGCGAAGCTCGCCGAAGTCTCACTCGGCACTGTCTCTAATGTGCTCAATAATCCAGACAAAGTGTCGCCGAAAACTGTTGAACGAGTTCAAGCAGCCATCGACAAACTTGGCTTTGTCCGCAATGAATCCGCCAGGCAGCTTCGAGCCGGCAAGAGCCGCTCGATTGGGATGATTGTGCTCGACGTTAGCAACCCATTTTTTACTGAGGTAGCCAGAGCAGCCGAGGATCGCGCCGACCAGGAAGGCCTCAGCCTGATGCTGGCGAACTCGGATGAAAGCGAGACTCGAGAAATCACCCTGTTGGAGCTCTTCGAGCAGCAGCGCGTTCATGGCATTTTGATCTCACCCCAGAACCAAGACATAGACCACATTCGTCGAGTGCGTGACCGGGGAACCCACGTGGTTTTGGTTGACAGCAGTTCCATAGATAAAGGCTTCTCTTCTGTATCAGTCGATGACGTTGCAGGCGGCAAAATGGCTGTGCAACATCTGCTCGATTGCGGAAAGACAAAAATCGCCTATGTAGCGAGTCGATTTGATTTCCCCCAGGTTGCAGATCGATTGAAAGGAGCACAACAAGCCGCGCTTAATGCCGGTAAGCAAATTACTATTTTTGAAGCTGGCAATTTAAACGTAATTGCCGGCAGAAACATTGGCGCACAAATTATCGCACTACCAAAATCGGAACGACCTGACGGTATTTTTGCAGCCAATGACTTGCTTGCCATCGGCATCATGCAGGCAATCATTGTGGATGGATCACTGCGTATTCCAAACGACATTGCACTAATCGGCTACGACGATATTGAATTCGCGGGTGCCGCAATTGTGCCACTAACCTCTATTTCGCAATCCGCCGAAATCATTGGAACCACCGCTGTTGAACTACTTATGGAACAGGGCGATTCAAACGCAACGAAACAAGTTGTTATTGAACCTCAACTTATAGTTCGCGCATCCACTACGCGATAGAGCGGTAGTCCCACTTCTTAAGTAACTGCGGCGTAAATGCCAGCACCCCAATTACACGGCCGGTCATGCCGCCGGCAACTTCGGTACTGATGTAGCGACCATCCAAAGCAGCAAGTTCGTGCTCTGAACCATCGGCCAAAATCGCGTAGGCGCGCAGTTTGTCCGGTCCAATCGGGTCGGTAAACCCGCCCTTCATCTCTTCGCTAGTTAGCTTGAGAGCCTTCACCTGCCCAGCCACCGAGCCAATCTCAAAGCTGTGATCGCCTATGGTCCACTGCACCCAGGCGCGTT
>JBEGSY010000037.1:0-4043 GCA_041179725.1 Actinomycetota bacterium
TTCCTTACACGGCGTAATCAGAGAAAGAAACAAAAATGGCAACTCGCAGAATGTCTGTCAGTCAGGCAATCGTTGAATTCTTAGCTCACCAGTACACCGTCGATGGCGACATCCGTGTGCGAACCATCGAGGGCTTCTATGGCATCTTTGGGCACGGAAACGTTGCTGGCATTGGTCAGTCACTAAAGCAGCTATCGGTCACCAACCCTGAAATGATGCCTTATCACCAGGCCCGCAATGAGCAGGCTATGGGGCACGAGTCAATTGCCTATTCACGCATGACTCGCCGTCGCTCAACCTACGCCTGTGCGGCATCCGTCGGCCCAGGTGCCGCAAACCTTTTGACCGCGGCAGCAGTGGCAACAACTAACCGTTTGCCAGTCTTGCTCTTGCCATCTGACACCTTTGCAAACCGTGTTGCTGACCCTGTGCTTCAGCAGCTAGAGCAGCCACACGATGCCAGCATGACCGTCAACGACGCATTCAAGCCACTTTCACGCTTCTTTGATCGCATCACCCGACCAGAGCAGGTTTTCTCAGCGATGCTTGGCGCCATGAGGGTTTTGACTGACCCGGTTGAAACCGGTGCAGTGACTGTTTGCCTACCTGAAGACCTTCAGGCCGAGTTCATCGACGTGCCTGAAGAGTTTCTTGCAGATCGCGAATGGCACATTCGTCGCCCTCGCCCAGACCGTGGTTTGATGGCAGAGGTTGCAGCCGCAATTCGTGGTGCAAAGCGTCCAATGATCGTCGCCGGTGGTGGTGTGATTTATTCAGACGCCAACCAAGAGCTTCGTCGATTTGTTGAGCAGACCGGAATTCCAGTGGGTATGTCTCAGGCTGGTGTCGGTTCACTCGTTTGGGATCACCAGCAGAACCTAGGTGCAGTCGGTGCGACCGGAACCACGGCTGCCAACCGCATTGCAGCTGAGGCTGATGTCATTATCGGAATCGGCACTCGCTATAGCGACTTCACTACCGCCAGTCGCACCGCGTTCCAGAACCCGAACGTAAAGTTCATCAACATCAACATCGCTTCTTTTGATGCTTTCAAGCACGGATCGGCTATCCCAGTGGTTGCTGATGCCCGTGAGTCAATCGTCGAGTTGGCTGAAGAGCTATCTGGTTACGGCGTTGCCAGCGAATTCCGCGCCCACTACACCGAGCAGAAGAGCATCTGGGATGCAGCTGTTGACGCAGCCTTCGTCGACCAGCGCCGTGAGCTACCTGGGCAGCCTGAAATTATCGGTGCTGTGCAGCAGTCTAGCGACGCCCGCGACGTTGTGATTTGTGCTGCCGGTTCACTGCCTGGTGACCTTCACAAACTTTGGCGAGTGCGCGATGACTTGGGTTACCACGTTGAATATGCGTTCTCATGCATGGGCTATGAGATTGCAGCTGGTTTAGGCGTAGCGCGAGCTGACAAAACTCGCGATGCAATCGTCATGGTTGGCGATGGCTCATACCTGATGATGCATACAGAATTGGTCACGGCTGTTGCTGAGCGATTGAAGTTCATCACAGTGCTGATTCAGAACCACGGATACGCTTCGATTGGCCACCTCTCTGAAGATGTTGGTTCACAGCGCTATGGCACGAAGTACCGCTACCGTGATGAGGCTGGAAACAACCACGAAACCGGTGACGTTCTGCCTATTGACCTTGCAGCAAATGCTGAGAGCTATGGCGTGAAGGTTATCCGTGTAGAACCAGGCCCAGACTCAATCAGTGACCTAAAAGCCGCTATGAAGCAGGCTAAGGCTCACGTCGGTGGTCCAGTTCTAATCCACATCAACAACGACCCTCTTATCTACGCGCCAGATGGTGAAGGCTGGTGGGACGTTCCAGTCATGCCATTTTCTGAACTAGAGAGCACTCAGAAGGCTTTCGTTGGTTATGACGAAGTAAAGAAGACACAAAAAGCTCTCATTGGCAAGGGCGCTGTAGAGCGCAAGAACAAGTTAGCGAATTAGGAGAACATCATGGTCAAAATTGCACTAGACCCAACCCCATTCCACAGCACACACTCGCTACTTGAGTTTCCGGCGCTCGCTGCAGATCTTGGTTACAAGTATCTTCAGATGACCCCTCACGCCGATATGATTCCGTTCTTCAACCACCCAAAGGCCGATGACGACCTGGTCAAGGCAATGAAGAAGGCATGCAAAGACGCAGGCGTTGAAATCGCATCAACATTGCCAGTGTTGCGCTGGTCAGGGCCAGACGAAGATGCTCGTGAAGCTGCCGTGCGCTATTGGAAGCGAGTAATTCGCATCACCGCGGAACTTGGCGTAGACACTATCGGAACCGAGTTCAACGGTCGCCCGGAACGAGCCGAGGAATCAGAGCGTGCTTTCTATCGTTCGATGGAAGAGCTTGTTCCGATCATTGAAAAAGAAGGCATCAAGGTTTTCATCGACCCGCACCCAGATGACTTTGTTGAAAATGGACTAGCCGCCTGGAGAGTTATCCGTGGAATCAATTCAAAGAACTTCGGAATGGTTTACGTGGCTTCACACACATTCCACATGGGTAATCAACCGCTCCAGATAATGCAGGCGGCTGGTGACCGACTTGGTATCGTGCATGTTTCAGACACAATGGACCACACGGCTTCACACGGTCTGCGCTACATAACAAACCCGCCGGGCAACGCGGTTAGAGTGCACCAACACCTCAAGATGAACGATGGCGACGTGAACTTCGATGAGTTCTTTGGTGGCCTCAAGTCGATTGGTTTCTTGGACAACCCGAACAGCATTATGTGCTCAAGCGTTTTCGCTGAAAATGAGAATGCTAGAGCGGTTGCCATTTATCAGCGCGAAGAGATGGAAAAACGCATCTCAGCTTTGGCTTAGTAAGCACATCACAAAGTGGGTTACCGAATAGGTAACCCACTTTCTGTTTTTAGGATAAGAGCATGGCAAAAAAGGAAATCAAGAGTCGAATTGACCAGAGGCCGCCAACAATGGCTGATGTGGCCGAAAAAGTTGGGGTGTCGCGCCAGTTGGTTGGGTTAGTTTTTCGAGATGCCCCTGGAGTAGGTCCAGAGACTGAGGCCAAGATTCGGGCTGCAGCCAAAGAGTTGGGTTACCGCCCGAACTTAGCCGCACAATCCCTGCGCAGAGAAGGCTCCAAATACATCGGTGTCGTGTTTCACGCCACTGAAACCTCGACCTACGAGATTATCCCGGCCATCTATCAGCAAGCCGCTGAGCAGGGTTTTCAAGTAGTTCTGAGCGCTATTTCAAGCGACAGAACTGACCTTGAAGCTATCGACGAGGTAATTGGCCACCGCTGTGACGGATTGATTCTGATTGCATCTACTTTGAGTCTTACTCGGCTACAAAAGTTGGCCAGGACCATTCCATTGGTCAGTCTTGGGCGACGCCTCTCGACGGTGCGCTGCGGAGTTGTGTCATCGCGAGGAGAATCGGGTGTTTTCGATGCGGTTGAGTACCTAATCAAGTTAGGCCACAAGTCAATTGCATATGTAAACGCCAAAGACATGCTCGATATTGAATATCGTCTTGAGGGATACGAGTCGGCCATGGACAAACACCATCTAAAGAAGACCATAGTTTCGATCGTCGGTGACTTTGCGGAGCCGGGCGGTGCCAATGCCGCTGACAAGATTCTGGCGCTAGACCAACTTCCGACGGCAATCGTTTGCAACAACGACCAGAGTGCATTTGGTTTGGTTTATCGCCTTCAAAAGGCTGGCCTTCGAGTGCCAGAGGATATCTCGGTTGTTGGCTATGACGACACCATTGCTAAGCAAGAATTCCTAAACCTGACAACTGTTCGGCAGGACCCGGATGAGCTTGCCAGAGCTGCCGTTGAAGACCTTGCAGCCCGAATCAAGGGGGATAAATACCTCTCTGAGACTTTCCTCACTAGCTCGGAACTCGTGGTAAGGACTAGCACGTGCCAGCCACGTAATGAGAGTGATTTAAACTGGAAAGCCTTATAAATAAGGGATTTTCTACTTGCACGTGCTAGTTAATCTTTACTGATTTGTTATCAAAAATCAGACATTTGTT
>JBEGSY010000038.1:0-3036 GCA_041179725.1 Actinomycetota bacterium
GAGCGAAGATTCGATGTGCCTAGGCCCACCTGTCGAGGTGAATACAAGCCAATCGGATTTCCATTTTCATCACGCTTAATTGCGGCTACGTAAACTGCCGTACCGGTTTTAGTTTTTAGCAACACCGCTAAGCGTGCACCTTCGCGTGAAACGCCAAAGGCGAGGTGTTCGCCGAGGCCGAGCCAGCCACCTGCGGTCAGAACTAATTTGCCGTTTACGTCATGCACGTTAAGCGCCTGATCCGCTTGGCTAGGGAGTGTCCAAACCAGATTGCGATTATCGATTACGGGTGGCAACTGCGCTGGTCTGCGATCGATAGCAGTAAGTTCGCTACTTAGATTATTGACTCGCAGCAGATCGACTCCTCGAGCCGAATTGAGTGCAAGGTAATTACCATCGGGGCTGAAGCCGAATTCAATAGCCCTCAATTTGATTGCCACGGCTGATTGCTTATCGTCCTGGGGAGATTGCCCCAACTGGCGAAGTCCCTTTGAGTCCAGAATCATCGGTGCGCTTGCGGTGGGAATCGGCAACTGCGAGTTCTGCATGGCAATTTCTTGCGGGTTGTGATCAATCAGGATCTTTACTGCAAAGACGTTGGCGAGTTGGTTTAGTGTCGCAGTCAACTGACTCAACATCCGAGATCGCGCTGCTTTATCGGCTTTGGTAGCAGCGGTGTTGAGGTCCACCACCGCTGTTCCGTTTTCAACGGTCACAGCATCAATCGCTAGTTTTGTGCCAATCGGGAATGAATTATTTACCGAACTTTCCAGCCATTGGTTTGGACCTTTGATGAGCGCGTTCACCAATCGGGTTCCAGTTGAAACTCGAGATGAAAACCAACGCAGGTCTGGTACCAGGTACTTATTTTGACTGTCGTAAAAATAAAGTGCGTAACTCTTGAAAAGCACATCAAAAACCGGCTTCACCAAAACGGTTGCGTTTGGTGCAGAGCTAATGCGCCACTGGTCATTTTCTTTAACTAATTTGAACTCGAGCGAGCGCAGTCGTCCACCTGGGAAAGATTGCCAAATTCCGACATCGTCAATTTGGGCAACTACTTTGACCATCAATTGAGCGTTGTTTTCATCAATCAGTTTCAGTTCAGGCCGAGATTCCTGAATCAAAACCTCATCGTTTGGTTTCCACTTGCTAGAGAAATCAGCCGTTAGGTACTCGCGTGCAACTTGATAGTCGTTCTGTGGTCCGGTGGCAGCATTTAGGAATCCGCTGATTATTGCTTCTTGATCATCGCCAGCAGTTGGCCCGTTTGGTGAGTAATAAAGGTAGTCGGTGGTTAGCCCAGCTTTTAGGTCTGGCCCCGTCTTGACTTCACTCGAACGTGGAAGCTGAGCACAGCCAGTGAGTAGTAGCGTCACCGCAGTAACCACTGCTAGGAATGAGAACTTACGCATTGCTCACCTTCTTCTTTGGCGGCAGCGGCAGCGGTGACTGCGAGAAAACTGCTCCCTGCTTGCGAGGTAGGGTCAAGCGGAAACTTGCCCCGCCATTTGGTTTTGACCAGACCTGAAGCCAACCGTTGTGCAGGTGAGCATCTTCCAGTGAAATGGCTAGTCCTAGACCGGTGCCGCCAGTGGTGCGCTTACGGGCCGGATCGGCACGCCAGAAGCGGTCGAATACTCGGTCGAGTTGAGTTCTGGTCATCCCAACACCCTGGTCGGTGACGCTGACCGCAACCGCGTTGGCGGATGCACCAACTGCAACCGTCACCGGTTTACCTTCGCCGTGTTCCACAGCGTTAGCAAGCAAATTTCTGAGCAAACGCTCGATGCGACGGGAGTCGAACTCTGCCTCGATGTCATCGTTAGAAAATTCGAGAATTATTTCGCATTGCTTCTTATCGGCGAGAGGAGCCAGACCAGAAACCGCGCGCTGCACAGTAGTGACTAGGTTTTGCTTCTCAAAGTTTCCTGCCACAGCTCCGGCATCGTAACGAGAGATTTCCAGTAGGTCTTCTAGCAGCTCCTCGAAGCGATCAATCTGGTTGTTCATTGCTTCGGCACTTCGCTTGAGCGGAGGTGCTAATTCAGCGCGATTTTCGTACAGCAATTCACTGGCCAACTTGATTGTCGTAAGCGGGGTGCGAAGTTCATGCGAAACGTCAGAAACGAAGCGTTGTTGCACTTTTGAAATCGATGCGTACTTGTTGATCTGACTCTGTAAACTCTGAGCCATGGCATTGAAGGAACGTGCTAACTGAGCGAGAACATCCTCACCCTTTTCTGGAAGACGTTCATCTAACGCACCTTCAGCAATCTGCTCACTAACTTGAGCAGCCACTCGAACCGGACCAACGATTCTGGAGGTTACCAGGTAGCTAACCAAGCCGATAATTACCAACAGCACCAGACCACCGAGAATCAATGTGTTTTGCACGAGGTCCAATGTCTGCTGCTCACGTTCGAGGTCGTAAACCAAGTAGAGCTCGAAAGTTCCGGCAAGCGGAATTTCGATTGATGCGCCAACGAGGAGTCCTGGTCGAGTGGAGTTGTTAAGCGGCAATTCGATGGACTGATAGACCAACTTGCTCGAGGAGTTGCGCACCTTCTCCTTGAACTTTTGCGTAATGACATTGGTGTCGAGGTTGGCCGAAATCGGACTTTGCAGCACCTGGGTGCTGGTCTTACCTGGCGTACGCAGCAGCGCTACCAGCCTGGACTGGTCTTCAGACTCAATTTCTAGGCGCGGGATAAGCGAGTTGAGCAGGGTCTGCAGCGCGACTTCATTGGTTGCGCTGGAAGCCGAGAAGGTGTTCTGGAGGTCAATCACCGAGCGTTCAGACTCGGTAAGGATTTGCTGCACGCGAGTGTTGTAGAGGCCGTTACCGATACCGAAAGATAGGAATCCGCCAAGGATGATGAGTGCCACAGTAGAAAGAGCAAGTGATCCAGCAACCGCGCGAGCCTGAAGCGAGCGACGGAAGAGGCGAATCACGCGCTCAATCGCGCGGCTAAATAGCATTTACTCGAGACCGGCTTTGTATCCGCGTCCGCGAACTGTAGCCACGATCTTTGG
>JBEGSY010000039.1:0-3468 GCA_041179725.1 Actinomycetota bacterium
GAATCTGCGATGCGTTAATCGCATCGGCCTTCTTCTGATCGAAGCGAGCGGGGTTTGGGTTCACGTTGGCAATGTCAAACGCTGCCACGAATTCGTCAAGCGAGAACACATCGCGGTCTGCAGAGAAACCCCAACCCAAAAGAGCTAGGTAGTTGAGCAAACCTTCCGGAATGAATCCACGATCGCGGTGGTGGAACAGGTTGCTCTCTGGGTCGCGCTTAGAAAGCTTCTTGTTACCCTCACCCATGACGAATGGCAGGTGCCCAAACTGTGGAATGAACTTGGTAATTCCCGCTTCATACATTGCGTTGTAAAGAGCGATCTGTCGTGGTGTTGAAGACAATAGGTCTTCCCCACGAAGCACGTGCGTAATTCCCATCAGTGCATCGTCAACCGGATTCACCAA
Organism: Actinomycetota bacterium; assembly: GCA_041179725.1. Taxonomy (GTDB): domain Bacteria; phylum Actinomycetota; class Actinomycetes; order Actinomycetales; family Microbacteriaceae; genus Rhodoluna. The sequence continues at coordinate 407 of JBEGSY010000039.1, forward strand.
CGTATACAAAGGCTGACCATTTGGACGAACCACAACGAAGTCAGGGAAAGATCCGGCCGGGAAAGTAATTTCGCCTCGAACCAAGTCGGTAAAGGTGATGTCCTGGTCTGGCACGCGCAAACGCAAAGCCGGTGAACGACCCTCTGCTTTATAAGCCGCGCGCTGCTCCTCAGAAAGGTCGCGCTCCGAGTTGTCGTACCCCAGCTGCACGGCACGGCCAGCGGCCTTGTTGCGAGCGTCGATTTCCTCGGCGTTTAGGTAACTCTCGTAGATGTGCCCAGAAGCCTTGAGCTTCTCGATTACCTCGAGGTAGATTTGCTTGCGCTCACTCTGACGGTATGGCTCGTTTGGTCCGCCAACACCAACGCCCTCGTCCCAGTTGAGACCCAACCAGCGCAGACCATCGAGGATCATCTCGAAAGACTCTTCGCTGTCGCGTTCGGCATCGGTGTCTTCGATACGGAAGACGAACTTACCGCCGGTGTGACGCGCGTATGCCCAGTTGAACAGAGCGGTACGAATCAATCCAACGTGTGGGGTGCCAGTAGGCGAAGGGCAAAAGCGAACGACAACATCCGCGCCAGACGCGTTAGTAAAAGGGGCTGTAATTAGTGACATCACAGGTAATTCTAGTTAGAGCACGTGCGAAATCAGAGTGCCGATACCTTCGACCTCGCACTCGACGATGTCGCCGTGCTTGATCTGAGCAACCCCTGCCGGAGTGCCGGTGAGCACAATGTCGCCTGGCAGCAGGGTCATGTTCTTAGAAACGTATGAGACGATTTCGGCAACTCCGAAAATCATGTCATTCACCGAAGCCGACTGAGTGGTTTCGCCATTGATGCGAGACTCAATCAACTGACCGTCAATCTCAAACTCGGTTTCGATCCAAGGGCCAAGCGGCAGGAAGGTGTCGAACCCCTTCGAGCGTGCCCACTGGTCGTCAGTGGCCTGAAGGTCGCGAGCGGTCACATCGTTGGCAACCGTGTAACCCCAGATGTACTGACCCACATCCTCAGGCTCCACGTTCTTGCAAATCGAACCGATAACCACGGTTAACTCACACTCGAGGTCAACCCGCTCGCTCTGCCAAGGCAAAACAATCGAATCGCCAGGGCCAATGATTGCGGTCGAAGGCTTCAAGAAAACCACCGGCTCATCAAAAGCCTTGCCGTCAAACTCGGCAATGTGATCTGCGTAGTTCTTACCGATGCAAACCACCTTGGATGGCATGGTCGGCGCCAAAAGTTTTACCTCTTTTAGAGCAACACGTTCGCCGGTGTATTCATACCCACCCACCAGCGGATGCCCAGCCAGCACACGGAGTTCAGGCCCATCGACTACACCGTAGGCTGCTGCCCCATCGGCCAAATACCTTGCTACGCGCATTAGTCTGCGAGCTTGAGCATCCAGCCGTGACGGTCTGCAACCGTTCCATACTGAATGCCAGTTAGTTCATTGCGAAGAGAAACGGTAACCTCACCTGGCTCTGAAGAAACAGTTAGCACACCATTGCGCGACTTGAACTCACCAATCGGAGTAATCACAGCAGCAGTACCACAAGCGAAAACCTCAACGATTTCGCCAGCAGACAAACCAGCAGCTACCTCCGCCAAAGAAACCTTGCGCTCTTCAACTGAAACCCCGCGATCCTTCAGCAACTGAATCACACTGTCGCGAGTGATGCCGTGCAAAATGGTGCCATCAAGTGCAGGAGTTGCAACGTGGCCGTCCTTGTAAACGAAGAACAGATTCATGCCACCAAGTTCTTCAAAGTAGGTTGCGGTGTCGGCATCTAAGAACGCCACCTGAGAACAACCGTTTTCGTAACCTTCGGTTTGCGCAAGCAACGAGGCCGCATAGTTTCCACCGGTCTTTGCTTCACCGGTTCCGTGCTTTCCTGCGCGAGCAGAATCCAATGCCAACCAAATCGAGATGGGCTTTACCCCGCCGGTGAAGTAAGGCCCAACCGGCGATGCAATCACTCTGTACTCCGCACGATGTGCAGCACGCACACCCAAGAAGTTTTCGGCAGCAATTTCGAACGGACGAATATACAAAGTCTTTTCGTTCACCGGCTCTGGCACCCAAGCACCATCCACGGCAATCAACTGACGAAGTGACTCAACAAAAATCTCTGTCGGCAACTCAGGCAAAGCCATACGGTGAGCCGACTTCTGCAAACGCTTAGCGTTAGCTTCCGGACGGAAAGTCCAGATCGAACCATCAGCGTGACGGTAGGCCTTGATGCCCTCAAAGATTTCCTGGCCGTAGTGCAAAACCGCTGCAGACGGGTCCATCATGATTGGGCCGTATGGCAAGACCTCGGCTGAGTGCCAGCCCTTGTCTTTCTCCCAAACCACAACCACCTGGTGGTCGGTGAGCTTGGCACCAAACACCGGAGCAGCAAGGATAGCCTCGCGCTCGGCATCCGGCAGCGGATTCGGGTTACGGGTTACTGAAAACTGAACAGACATCTTTATCTCCTAGAGCTGAGCGAGAATACGCTCGGCAATTTCTGTGGTGGTGTGCTTAGTTGTGCCTCGAGTAGCCAGGTCTTGTGAAACGGCGTTCTCGATTCGTGCTGCAGCCACATACTGTTGAAGGTGCTCTAGCAACATTGCAGCAGAAAGAATTGCTGCGGTTGGGTCGGCAAGGTTTTTGCCGGCAATGTCGGGTGCCGAACCGTGTACCGGTTCAAACATCGACGGGAAGGCGCCGGTCGGGTTGATGTTCCCCGAAGCGCCTAGTCCAATTCCGCCACCGATGGCAGCGGCGAGGTCTGTAATGATGTCGCCAAAAAGGTTGTCGGTAACAATCACGTCGAAACGTTCTGGATTGGTCACCATAAAAATAGTTGCGGCATCGATGTGTAGGTAATCAACCTTGACCGATGGGAATTCTTCTGCAACACGATCAACTGTGCGCTGCCACAATCCACCGGCGTGCACCAAAACGTTGTGCTTGTGCACCAAAGTCAACTTCTTGCGATCACGCTCAGCAGCAAGTTCAAACGCGTAACGAACAGTGCGCTCAACACCGTATGCGGTGTTCACCGAAAC
>JBEGSY010000040.1:0-13410 GCA_041179725.1 Actinomycetota bacterium
TCTAGAATCTGCCCAACAAAAATGATTGAGTTTTTAGTCAGTTGATTTTTTTTGAGCAAAGAGGTGAGTGACACCGAGTGAAGCTTTGCGATGTCGGTGAGTGTTTCGCCTTCAGCGACAGTGTGTTCTGAAGCACGACTTTTTACTGAATTTACTTTTGCCGGAGTTACGTCTCGAATGGTAAGTTCTTGGCCGGGGAATATCAGCGATCGTTCTTTTAGATTATTCAAGGACAGAATTGCGGCAAGGGATATTGAATATTTCGACGCGATTTTTCCAAGCGTTTCGCCCGGTCTTACTACGTGACGAATCGGAGACGTTATTCGGTCAATTACAGCCGGCTGAATCGCGTTGTCTACCAGTTTTAGCACTTGCCCCGGAAGCAACAGTGTTGCTGTGTTCAAATTGTTAATTCTGAAAAGGTCGGAAGTGCTCAAGCCAAATGCACTTGCGATTGAAGAAATAGTGTCCCCAATTTGCACCGTGTAAATGCTTTGCGTCGTACTTAGGAGAACTCCGGGGGACAGTAGGGTAGAGCTTTGATCCTCGTTAGCTGCGTTCAGCTCTTTTTTATGAGAGACCGAAGCCAGCGCATCGCCCTGAGGAAGAACTGCTGCGACTATGGCAATCGGGGCGGTGGCCAAAGCCATCAGGACCTTCTTTTGATCCTGACCTGATTCTGCGGTGTCTCTTGTTTCGCCCATGATTCCTATAGCCTCAAAGGCATATCGTTTCACGAGAGGCAGAAAATCCCCGATAAGCGCTGCGGTGTGGCAATCTTTACCTGTGAACAACGTAATTGCCAATGTTTCAAAATGGCTCACTGTGCCAGAGGCAGCCGAACTGCTCGGAGTGCCACTGGGGCGGGTTAGGCGCCTGATTGAGGACCACCATCTCTTCTCGGTAAAACGAGATGGCGTTCAGTATTTGCCAAGCGAGACGATAGTCGGCAACGAGCCGCTTCCTTCACTGCACGGGACCATAGTGGTTCTGCTTGACGCCGGCTTCACTTTAGATTCGGCAATCGAGTGGCTTTATACGCCTAATGAAGTGCTCAACTCAACACCGATGGCGGCTCTGGTTGCCGGAAAAAAATCTGAAATCCGCAGATTAGCTCAGGCTCTTGCGCTCTAGCTACTTGTCACGTTTCATGACTTGATTCGCGAGTTCGGTCAAGGCCTCTTTTGCACTAGCTTCGACAGGCAAATTTTCTAGCGCGAATAAAGCCTCGCGACCAAAATTCTCGATTTGAGTTTCGGTCTTTTGGAGCGCCCCAGACCCGATGATTGTCTGTTGCAAGAAAGTAATTTGATCATTGTTTAGGTCTCTGGCGCTGAGCATGTCATCAAAAACATTTCGCACTGAGCCGGTAAGCACTTCACGTGTAAGGGCAATCAATACAGTATGTTTTCCTTCGCGAAGATCGTCACCTGCGGGCTTTCCTGTAATTTTCGGGTCACCAAATACTCCAAGCACGTCGTCACGAAGTTGAAACGCTAAGCCAAGCGGAATCGCGAAAGCTTCAATCGCTGCACGCTCTGTTGCTGATGCGCCTGCAAACGCAGCACCAATCAGCATCGGTGCCTCGATGGAATACTTTGCAGTTTTGTAAGTCATAACCTGGATTGCCCTGGCAACTGCCTCAGCAGGATTCCGCTGCGAACCGGCATTCTCTTCTACAACATCGAGGTACTGACCAGCCATGATTTCACTTCGCATTTTGCTGAATTCGTTACGACATTCGATTTCAATGGCTCTCTCGGGAGAGAACCTGAGTGCGTTGCCGAAAATTTCTGAACTCCAACTGAGTAACAAATCTCCAACCAGGATCGAGCCAGCCTGACCAAATCGTTGAGGCGATCCCGACCAATTGTCACGAGTGTGCAGTGCTTCAAACCTCTTGTGCACAGCAGGCTGCCCTCGACGGGTGTCAGATTGGTCGATTAGGTCATCGTGTACCAACGCCGCCGCGTGGAACATTTCCAAAGCCGCGCAAATGCCAACCATTCCGCGAAGTGCGTTTTCGTATTCTGTTTCGTTTAGTTTGTTCTTTAGATAACCAGCCCAGGTCCAATACGCGAATAGAGCTCTGAAACGTTTTCCGCCAGCCATTAAGTCTTGCGAGAAATCAATCAGCGGAACAAGGTCAGGAGAAATCTCGTGGAATTCTGACTTTCGGGCAAGGCAAAAATCATCTAATTCGTTTTGAATTAGTTGCAAAAGGATGGTGGATTCCAGCACAGGCTAATCGTAGGCAAGAAGTGGGCGTTTACAAAGCACCGACTGCTATTTATGCTCGAATAAGAGGAGGCGAATCATGGGACTTTCGGAATACGACAAAAAAGTACTAGAGCAATTAGAGCGAGATCTGCTTGGTGCCGATGACGCTTTTTCGCGCAAGCTGGCTGGTAAGGCTGCAAAGCCGGTCAATTCGGCAGCGAGACTGATTGCTGGGGCCTTGGTCGCCCTAGTCGGGCTTTCACTTTTGATCTTTGCCGCCATAATTCACCTGGTGATTTTCGGAGTACTTGGTTTCCTAGTGGCATTGACTGGATTGCTGATTGCTAGTGCCGGTCCGGCTAACACCGCAAAATCGCCAAAATCCAAGCCGACGGCAAAAAACTCCACCGGCTACTTCGAGAATCGCTGGAACCAGCGACGAGATCAGCCATAGCGCTAAAGAAATAGCAGATTAGCCACCCTTAGGGGTGGCTTTTTGGCTTAAATCTGGGATTTCCCTCCACCTGTGAAATCCGCTAATCTATTGGCGTGTGTCTACCAAATCGTTATATAAACACGTCAAAATGTACCATTTGTGGTGCAAAGTGGTGTAAAGTGGAGTTTATCGGCGAAGTGGCTAATCGGAGAGGGGGTTACTGATGTTGCTAGGTACACACACACCAAAGTTGGATGAAAAGGGTCGCGTTATCCTTCCGGCGAAATTCCGCGAAGTTTTTACCAGCGGATTAGTAATCACTCGTGGTCAGGATGCCTGCCTCTTGGTTTTCAGTGCAGCCGAATTCAAGGCTCGCGCCGAAGCAATCAATCAAGCTCCGCTCACAAATCAGGCTGCGCGTAACTACACCCGTGTTTTTATGTCTGGCGCTCACTCAGAAACACCAGACAAGCAAGGGCGAGTGACCGTCCCAGCCGTTCTGCGCGAATACGCATCCCTGTCACGCGAACTTGTGGTTATCGGAGTCGGCAACCACGCTGAAATTTGGGACGCCAAGGCCTGGAACGCTTTCTTGGCTAACCAAGAGGATCCTTACTCCAACATCGCGGAGGAGGTGATTCCGGGAATCATCTAACCCTGAGGTTAGATCTCCACCCGTTCACCGCTGGCTCTCTTCCCCGAAGCCAGAAAACGCGAAAACCAAGCTCGCAGGAATGGATGGGGTTCTAACTTCAGGAAAATCCGGAAGTAAATGAACTCACAAGACAAGCAGGTTTCAGAAATCCACGTTCCGGTAATGCTTGAACGCACCCTGGAAATTCTTGGAGAGTCAGTCAATGATGCTGGGGCAGTTTTGGTTGACTGCACACTTGGTTTAGGTGGTCACACTGAGGCTTTTCTCGAGAAATTTCCGCAGCTAACTGTGGTTGGGATTGATCGAGACCAGAGCGCCATCGAACTTGCCAGCAAGAGATTAGAACGATTTGGTTCAAGAGTTAAGTTTGCTCACGCAACCTACGATCAAATCCTCGAAGTCCTGAGTGACTTTGACATAGATTCAGTTCAAGGCATACTGCTGGACCTCGGAGTCTCATCAATGCAATTGGACGAGGCTGAGCGCGGTTTCGCCTACTCATACGATGCTCCGCTGGACATGCGCATGGACGATACCGAATCACTCACAGCGGCTGACATCCTGAACACTTACAGCGCAGAAGACCTAGCCAGAATTTTCAAAGAGTTTGGTGAAGAGCGCTACGCAAAGCAAATCGCAGCAGCAATAGTTGAAGAGCGCAAGAAGGAAGTATTCGCGTCAAGCACTCGTTTGGCCAAATTAATCGTCGGCATTGTGCCATTCGTGCCAGGCAAATCAAAGGGACACCCGGCCAAGCGAGTTTTTCAGGCACTTCGTATTGAAGTCAATCGTGAACTCGACGTTTTGATTGCCACCATGCCTGCAGCAATCGATGCCCTTGCAGTCGGTGGCCGCATCTTGGTTTTGGCTTACCACTCACTTGAGGACCGAATCGTAAAGCAGGCATTGGTTGCGGCAGCTACTTCATCTGCACCAATCGACTTACCAATTGAGCTTCCTGAGCATGCACCAATTCTTCGCCTTGTGGTGAAGGGTGCGGAACAGGCGACAGAACAAGAAATCGAAGAAAACCCAAGGGCCGCGTCGGTAAGACTCCGCGCGGCTGAAAAGATCCGGAGAGCAGCATGAGCATCGCACGTCTATCAACATCAGCTAAGCCGCTAGTTCGAGTTTCTAGTATCAGCAAAGTTGCTGGCGTTGCTCGCAACCGTAAGCATGGCGTAGCTATTGCTCGCACTGTCATTATTGGTTTCGTGGTGATTCAGGTGTTGAAGCTTGTTTTGGATATTGCTCTCTCACAGAGCGCCTACGAATTGCGTAATTTGAAGTTGGAAAAGATTGAACTAACTACTCAGAGCCAGATCATTGGCCAGCAGGTGGATTCTTTGAGCTCGCAGCAGAATCTAGCAAATTCGGCTCAGTCACTTGGGATGATTGCTAACGCAAACCCAGTGTTCCTGCGAATTGCAGATCAGAAGGTATTTGGTAAGCCAAAGTCTGCACTAAACACCGATGGTCGAGTTGCTAAGAACAATATCGCTTCCGCCGCGCTAATTCAGGAATCGGTTTTGACCCCCGCAGCTCCAGATACTGCGATTTCTCAGGATGTCGCTAAGCCGGTTGCCGCTTCACAGCCAGTAGCCTTGCCTGCAAATGCAATTCCAGCATCACCAACACACTAACTTTTAGGGCAGCAAGGCAGGCATCATGAGTTTCATGCAGCCGGGAAACCCAAATAAACGCTTACGGTTTTTCGCGACAGTCATTGTCGTACTCGGTTTAATCTTCGTTGGCCGACTTGTGCAGATTCAAATTTTTCAAGCCGGCGAGATTAATAAAATTTCCCTAGCAAGTCGCTCAGTCACACAAGTCGTTCCCGCAATCCGTGGGCAAATCCAGGATTCAACTGGAAAAGCTTTAGCTAAAACGGTTTTGAAGTACGACATAAACGTTGCGCCGGTTAACGTCAAGGCGGTTACTAAAAAAATAAATGGGGTAACAACCACAATTCCGGTTGAGCAGATTGCTGCTCAGATGGCTGGGATTATGGGTATGACGCCCGCAGAAGTAATGACCAAAATTATCGGCACCGGACAGTATTCAAACGTTAAGCGTGGGGTAACCACTGATGTCTACGCGCAGTTAAAGAAACTCGACATCCCATGGGTCTATTACGACGCAGTGCCTTCACGTACTTATCCGAGTGGAGCGCTTGCCGGGAGTTTAATTGGGTTCCTCACTACAGATGGAAAGCCAATGGGCGGCATCGAATCCGAGATGAATAGCTGCTTGGCAGGAGTTGACGGAAAAGAGTCTTTCGAAAAAGGCGAAGACGGAATCAAGATTCCTTCCAGTGTGGTCACCACCACGAAAGCAGTAAATGGCAAGAACGTAAAACTCACGATTAATGCAGATCTTCAGTATTTTTCTCAACAAGTTCTGACTTCCAACTGGGCGAGGTTAAAGGCCGATTGGGCTACCGCAGTTGTTATTGAGGTTAAAACCGGAAGAATTCTTGTTGCTGCAGAGGCTCCAACCATGGATCCAAATGCGCCAGGTAAATCAACTGAGGAGGCCAGGCATGCGAGGGTGTTTGAATCGCAATTTGAGCCTGGCTCAGTAATCAAGGCAATCACTGCTGCCTCACTAATTGAAACTGGATTGGCAAATCCTGAATCAAGAGTTGTCGCTCCATATGCTTGGACTGTACCGAAGAGTGGCGGTTATCGAGTAACTGACTCTCACTCTCACGGCCCAGATAAGTTGACGCTAACTGGAGTACTTCGTGATTCATCCAATACTGGAATCATGATGATGGGACAAAAAGTTCCTGTGGCAACCCGTTTCGACATCCTCACCAAATTTGGCATGGGTAAGAAAACTGCAATTAATTTCCCAGGTGAATCAGCCGGAATTGTTCCTCCGCTAGATAAGTGGGACAACATCAAGAAATACGTTTCGATGTTTGGGCAGGGATTTTCTGTTACTCCAATTCAGTCAGCCATGATGTATCAAGCAATTGCCAACAACGGAGTTCGACTAGAACCACGGCTTGTTGAAGGCTGCGATGACGGCAAGGGTAACTTTGTGGCAACGCCAAAGCAACCCGGCGTACAAGTGGTCTCTGCAAGCACCGCCCGCACAACAATTGACATGCTTGAAAAAGTTGTTGAGGAAGGTGGAATTGGTCGTCACGCGGGTGTGCCTGGATATCGCGTAGCTGGAAAGACCGGTACTGCTCAGATCACAGATCCAGCCACAGGCCAATACGGTCGCTTGCACGCAATTTCTTTTATCGGAATGGCACCAGCCGACAATCCACAATATGTAGTAGCCGTGACAGCTTTCAAGTCTCGAACTGTAAGTAACTCGATGGGCGCTACGCCTATTTTCAAGGCAATCATGCAGCAGGTACTCCGCACCTACCGTGTACCTCCATCAACCACAAAATCGGCCAACATTGCGACAGAGTGGAAGTAATGAAAGAGCAGATTCCGCCAACCATTAGGCCAGATCATGTGGTGCCAGTTGCGTTCACGCAGTTGGTGGCTAACTTTGCCTTGACCATTGCTCATGGTGGCAATGCCGAGATTACTGGAATCAGCATGAACACTGGAGACTTGCGAGCTGGGGACTTGTTTGTAGCAATGCCAGGCTTGAAGTCGCACGGTGCTCTGCATGTAGCCAAGGCGATTGATGGTGGAGCTTCAGCGATTATTACCGACGCTTCCGGACTTGAACTTATTGAATCTAAATCGATTCCCATTGCGCTATTAGAAAATCCTCGTTTAAGTTTGGGGGAATTGGCTGCGTACGTCTACGGGAATTCAGCCGAAGTTATGCCCAAGATTTTTGGCACCACTGGAACCAACGGAAAAACCTCTACTACCTACATACTCGAGTCAATTCTTCGCCAACTTGGAAGAACCACAGGGTTAACGTCAACGGCTGAGCGACACATCGCGGGCGAAAAAATAGTCAGTCGATTGACCACCCCCGAATCAACTGAAATGCATGCGCTGATAGCCAAAATGCGTGAGAAATCGGTGACCGACATTGCGATTGAGGTTTCGGCTCAAGCTATGAGTCAACATCGCGTCGACGGCTTACTTTTCGATGTTGTAGGTTTTACCAACCTTTCGCACGACCACTTGGATGATTACGGAACCATGGAGAATTATCTGAAAGCGAAACAACTTCTCTTCACACCAAAACATGGCCGCAAAGGTGTTGTCTGCCTAGATTCGGAATATGGCCGTGAGTTCGCGCAAAAGTCGGAAATTCCATTTGTTACCATCTCGAGTCATTACGATGTAACGGCGAATTGGCACATCGAGGTTATCGAAGAAACGCCAAGTCACACTTCATTCAAGTTGACAGATTCAGAAGCACAAGAACTTGTATCAAAGTTGCCTTTAATTGGCGCGCATATGGCTCATAACGCGGGCTTAGCAATTGTCATGTTGCTCGAAGCGGGTTATGAGTTCGCCGAGATTGCGAAATCTATTGGTGATGGCATCGATGTTTACATGCCTGGCAGAACTGAACGGGTTACTGGCGAGACTGGGCCAAATGTCTACGTTGATTTCGGTCACAGCCCTGATGCATTCTTGAACACTCTTGCCGCAGTCAGAAAGGTGACTACCGGAAAAGTCATCATGGTTTTTGGTGCCGATGGAGATCGAGATGCCACCAAGCGTCCAGCCATGGCACAGGTTGCGGCACGTGGCTGTGACCTACTTGTCATAACCGACCATCATCCACGATTTGAAGACCCAGCAAGCATTCGTAAGACCCTGGTCGAATGTGCCAAAGAAGTCAGGTCCGACCTAGAAGTCTTAGAGGTGAGTCCGCCAGAATTGGCGATTCGTGAGGCAGTAAAACGTGCACAGCTCGGTGACTCCATCCTTTGGGCTGGGCCGGGCCACCAGGATTATCGGGACATTAGGGGAGTAAGAACACCGTATTCGGCCCGTGCCGAGGCCCGTGCTGCACTTAGAGAATCGGGTTGGTCTTGATCCAATTGAAACTTTCAGAAATCGCGACGGCAGTATCTGGCGAACTAATCGGTGAAGATCTAGAGGTCACGGGTTCGGTAGAAACCGACTCACGTTTGGTCAAACCCGGTTCATTGTTTGTGGCTAAGCCTGGTGAAGTGACCGATGGTCATAATTTTGTGGAATCGGCATTAGCGCTTGGCGCAATCGCAGCTTTAGTAGAGCGCAAACTGGACTGCAACATTGCGCAAATAGTTGTCGTGGACAGCGTGATCGCTCTCGGAAAACTAGCTAAGTATGTAATCGGAAAACTGCACGCAACTCAAAACCTGAGAGTAGTAGCTGTAACCGGCTCTAATGGCAAAACCTCGACCAAGAATATGCTTGCCGCCATGCTGAGTCGATTCGGAAATACGGTGTCACCAATCGAGTCTTACAACAACGAAGTTGGTGCTCCAATTTCGATGTTGAAAGCAGATTCAGAAACTAAATACTTAGTTGCGGAACTTGGTGCCGGTGGGCCAGGTAGCGTCAAATACCTTGCTGAGATTTGCTCTCCAGATGTCGCTGTGGTTTTGAAAGTTGGCTTGGCACATGTTGGCGAATTCGGTGGCATTGAGTCGACGTACTCGATTAAGAGTGAGCTGGTCACGGAGCTTAGACCGGACGCCCGTTTAGTGCTAAATGCAGATGACGCACTGGTTGCAAAAATGTCATCACTGACGGCTATTTCTCCGGATTGGTTTGGCACGTCAACTGATGCCAAGGTGAGAGCTGAAAACATCTCAGTTTCTATCCGTGGTACTGAATTCGATCTTGTCGTCAATGGTCAGACACACAGAAGGGTGGCACTCAAGATTCTTGGTGAGCACCAAGTCATGAATGCTCTTGCCGCAATTTCCGTTTGCGCCGTACTAGAACTCGACTTGGCGGAAGCTATCCGAGCTCTGGAACAACTCGACCTAGCTGAACGCTGGAGAATGCAGCCACTGACCGGGCCTCGAGGCTCCCTAATTATCAATGACGCTTACAACGCCAGTCCAGACTCAATGAAGGCCGCATTGCAAACTCTGGCAACCCTTGGTCGTCAAGGTCATCGCACTATTGCTGTGCTTGGCGAAATGGCCGAATTGGGGGACCAAGCAGCTGTTCAGCATGACGAAGTTGGTCGACTAGTGGTTCGACTAAACATTGATCAGCTTTTTGTGGTCGGACAAAAAGCAAAGTTAATTCACCTTGGAGCCATGCAAGAAGGTTCCTGGGATGGTGAATCGAAATTCGTCGAGTCAATTGACGAGGCAATTGACCAAGTTCGTGGTTTGCTTGGTTCTGGCGACATTGTCCTCGTGAAGTCCTCTAAATCAGCGGATTTGAGATTTCTAGGCGACGCCTTAGCGGAGGTTAAATAATGAGAGCGGTATTGCTTGCGGGCGGTATAGCAATGGCAATCACACTGCTGGCAACCCCCGCTTTTATTTGGCTTTTCAAGCGTCTCAACTGGGGGCAGTTCATCCGCGAGGATGGCCCTCAGTCCCACAAGACAAAACACGGCACTCCAACCATGGGTGGCGTAGTCATTATCCTGGCCACCGTTGCCGGTTACTTTCTGAGCAAGTTATCCAATTTCGAAGTACCAACAATTTCAGCACTTTTGGTTTTATTCATGATGGTTGGTTTAGGTCTGGTTGGATTTCTTGATGACTACATCAAAACCCATAAGCAACGGAGCCTAGGCCTTACCGGTTGGCAGAAAATTCTGGGTCAAGGATTAGTTTCTGTAATTTTTGCTGTCCTATCAATCCAGTTTCCTAATGAGGCTGGAATCACTCCAGCATCTACGAAAATTTCACTGTTCAGAGATTTGAATCTAGATTTTTTGACTTTGGGCACAGTAATCGGCATCGGTCTTTTTATTCTTTGGATTTACTTCCTTGTAGCCAGCACCTCAAACGGTGTGAACATAGTAGACGGACTGGATGGTTTGGCCACCGGCTCTAGCATTATGTCCATTGGAGCTTTCGCAATTATTGGTTTTTGGCAATTTAATCAGGCCTGTGGTTCTGTTCTCGAAAATGTCGCATCTTGCTACTCCACTAGAGATCCGCTTGATCTTGCTGTCGTAGCATCGGCCATCGTGGGCGCCTGTGCTGGTTTTCTCTGGTGGAACACCTCGCCGGCGCAAATCTTTATGGGTGACACCGGTTCGCTTGGTTTAGGAGGGGCGCTGGCAGCCCTTGCCATTATTTCGCGCACCGAATTGTTGTTAGTCCTTATCGGCGGAATATTCGTCATCGTCACCGGTTCTGTGATCATTCAGCGAGTTTTCTTTAAACTAACCAAGTGGAAAACCGGCACCGGACGTCGAGTGTTCTTAATGAGTCCGCTTCATCACCATTTTGAGCTCAAGGGATGGGCACAAATCACAATCGTGGTTCGTTTCTGGATTATTGCTGGTCTTTGCGTGCTTACCGGAATCGGTCTGTTTTACATTGAATGGATTTACGGCTAACCACTCATGTCTCAGTTGAGCGATCTAACTAGTTGGCATTCTGATTGGTCCAATCTTCGTGCAGTGGTGTACGGGGTAGGAGTTTCAGGCTTTGCCGTGGCTGACACTTTGCATGAGTTAGGTGCCTCACTACTCGTTGTCGCAAATTCAGCGGATGAACAGCACGCAGACTTGCTTGAAGTTTTAGGAATTGAAACTGCAATTGGCGTTCCAAAAGATGAACAGCTAACAAAAACAATTGATTTTGCACCGCAAGTAATAATTGTTTCACCGGGCATCAAACCAGCCGATGAAATCTTGGTTTGGGCAGCGCGTAATAATGTCGCTATCTGGGGGGACATCGATTTAGCGTGGAGACTCCGGGACAAGACAGGCAGCATCGCTAAGTGGGTGCTAGTCACTGGAACCAATGGTAAAACCACCACCACTCAACTCGTAGAACAGATGCTAATTTCAGGCGGCAAGCGAGCGATTGCATGTGGCAACATCGGTCTGCCAATACTCGACGCAATTCGGCATCCAGACGGATTCGACTATCTTGTGGTTGAACTATCTAGCTTCCAATTGCATTACATGCACGAGCCAAGACCATATGTTTCTGCGCTTTTGAATATCGCGGAGGATCACATCGATTGGCATGGAACTTTTGAAGAGTATGTCAAAGCAAAAGGAAAAGTTTTCGAAGGCGCTGAGCGAGCGATTGTTTACAACGTCGAAGACGAAACCACAATCGAGCTGATGAAACTAGCAGACGTGGCAACCGAGGATACCCTCGCTGTTGGTTTTACCCGAGGTTTTCCCGGTGATTTGCAAGTTGGTTATGTCGAAGACTCACTGATTGATCGAGCCTTCTTCCCATATCGAGCCAAAGAACTGCCTCAGATCTCTAGTCATGAACAAATTGGGAAAATCGGTGTGGTTACACCGCATCTTCTTGCCAATGTGGCGGCCGCCACAGCAATTGCCCGCGCCTGCGACATTTCTCCGAGTGATATTGGTGATGCCATCGCCAATTTCAAGCTAGATCGTCATCGAATTGAATTCGTAGCAAATCAAAGCGGAGTACTTTGGTTCGATGATTCGAAGGCCACCAATGCACATGCAACTGAAGCTTCACTTCAATCTTTTGAGAATGTTGTTTGGATTGTCGGCGGATTACTCAAGGGTGTGAATATTCGGCCACTAATCAAGAACAACATCGACCGGCTAAAGGCCGCGATTGTCATTGGTGCTGACAGGGTTGAGGTACTGGCTTCGCTGCGTGAATGCGCGCCAGGCCTTCAGGTAATCGAAATTTCCGAATCGGATAATACGAAAGTAATGAACCGGGCGGTAGAAGCTGCCAGGTCGATTGCAATTGACGGCGACGTGGTGCTACTCGCACCGTCGGCAGCATCGATGGATCAATTCAATGACTATGCCGATCGCGGAAATCAGTTCGCTCGAGCGGTGTTGGGGGAGTAATGGCTAGAAAGTCTGCAATTTCAGGAAGGTTGGCCGAGGTTTCCGAGGGGGCATTGGCTAAATTCGGCAAATGGCTTGCCGGAACTTTCCGCAACCAGTCAAGAGAGTTCAATCAACTTCTCAGCATCACAGTAATTTTGGTGATTTTCGGGTCAATGATGGTGCTCAGCGCCTCGTATGTCGATGCTCTCAAAGCTGGCAATAGTGCCTACTCGATTTTTGGTAAGCAGTTGCTGGCCGCAGTTGCCGGACTTTTTGGTATGGGGTTGATTTCAAGATTGCCACTGGCAGCTCTGAAGAATCTGACTAGACCTTTTTTCTTGGCAGCGCTCGCGTTGCAAGGTGCGGTATTGCTAATTGGAACTGCGGTAAACGGAAATAAAAACTGGATTAGCGTGTTCGGCTTGTTTTCTCTGCAGCCGAGTGAGTTCTTGAAACTGGCGATGATTATGAACATCGCACTTTTCCTAACTCGTCGAGATCATGAGCTCACGGATCCAACAAGAACTTGGTGGCCTGCATTCGGTAACGGCATAATTGCCATGGTCGCCGTGATTGCCGGTTCCGACTTGGGAACCGTGATCGTCATGTTCCTGATTGTTATGGTCCAACTATCAATTGCTGGTATGCCGCGTCGATTGGTTGGGTTCATAGCCGGCCTTGCGGTTGTTGCAATTCCCATTGCCATCAATATGAGTGCTTCTCGTCGAGCGCGTGTATTGGCTTGGCTGAATCCATCGGCCCCGGATCCACTCGATGTCAACTGGCAAGCAAAGCACGGGGTTTGGGCCTTAGCGGCCGGTGGGGTAAGCGGCACCGGCTTCGGTGATTCCAAAATGAAATGGAGTTGGATTCCCGAAGTCGAGAACGACTTTATTTTTGCCATCATTGGTGAAGAGTTCGGACTAATCGGGGCCGCGGTTGTAATCGCGCTTTTCGTAATGCTGGGATTCATCCTCGTCAAAATCACTTTAAAGTCCCAATCAAATTACGAGCGCTACATCCTTATCGGAATCATGGCTTGGATAGTTTTGCAGGCTTTGGTAAACATCGCGGTGGTGCTCAACTTCTTGCCAGTACTTGGGGTTCCGTTACCACTAATATCTTCCGGAGGTTCGTCGCTGCTTGCCACGCTAGCCGCCATCGGCGTGGCACTTGGAATCGAGCG